>PABD01000134.1 GCA_002702685.1 Planctomyces sp. | reverse complement strand
TGATTCTGAAGAAGAAAAGCCCCGGCTCCATCGGAGAGCATGAACCGCAGAAAGACGGACATGAACCACTGGCTGTGTTGAATATTCTCATGCTCGTCGCGGTCATCCGGAGGGTGGAGTACGGTCGATTTCAGCTTATCGGAAGGATGTTCGGCTCCGATGGACAGGACGGCGGCATGTTCGCCTGCCCGAACGGCTCGAATCGCACTGACCAATGCTGTTGCGGAGGAGGAACAGATGCCTGAGTGGGAACTGATTTCGATAGAATGTTTGAGATGACCGCGTTCGCTGAGTCGGTCATGGATGATCGAAGCGATTCCGGGCGCAGTGAGGGGGGCGAAAGTCGTACCGGCTGTCAGGTAGCTGATTCGAATATCAGGCGATTTCCGCAGGCATAATTCAGCAGCGCGCGTGGCCATCGAGTAGATGTCTTCGGTCGCCTCTTGGTGCTCATTCTGTGCGTAGTGGCGGCGCTTGATGCCGTTCATTGCCAGTACTGTGTCGCGCACGAGTTCCTCGCTGGCGATCGTTCCCAGATAACGGTCTATCTGGTCATTCTCCACCGCGTCGCCCGGCAACCAGGCGGCGGTCTGTGTGAGGTAACAGTCCATCAGCTTGCGGGTTGTCCTGAGGGGGCCGGTCGCGTGCGGAGCATTTCGTACACGACTTCATCGAAGACGATATGGTAATACAGGTACTGACTGGGGTTGGAAAAGAAGACGCTGGCGTTGTAATGCCCCCGGTTACTCGTTTCCTGCAGAAAGAAATCGAGGTCAACCTGTGCGCTGGGGTCGTGGGCGTAGATCTGTTTGAGGCACCAGAGCAGCAGCGAATCGGAGTCGAAGGAATTCAACGCGGTGACCGTGGTTCTGAGATCTCCAAAGACAGTGATCGCCATGACGACCAGCATCACGATGTTCGTTGGCCCGAGTAACTGATACGAGTGCTTCCGGTTTTCTTCGAGTGCTTTCTTACTGAACTGATTGTGGTCCTCGGGTTTCAGGGAACGGAGCCAGGGGAGGTTCGCGAGAAAGGTTTGTTTGTCGAACCGATCGAGCACTTCGTAGGAGAGCTGATCATGTCCCAGGGTCAGATTGCTTTTAGCCAGACCGCGTATCTCGTCAATGCCATAGTCACCATCGATCCCGTTCAACTTCCGATCAGTGCGAGGGGTCTCGATCCCTTCGAGTGAGAGCAGGAATCGATACAGGAGGGGCTCGATCTGAATATGCCGGATGAAGAGTTCGGCGGCATCGTGGCTGGCCAGATACTTCATCCCGAATGCCATACTCCGGTCGATGAACCATGCCTCGTACCCGAAAGGGAACCTGTGCAGCACGAATTTGAAGGGGAAAATGATAATTCGCACGAAGAAATACAGGACGAGCAACAGTGGGCGCAGGTAAAGGAAGTCCCATCGCGTCCGCTCTCGAGCAAAGACGTCGTTCACATAGTCATTGATGTAGGGGAAGCGGTGCATGAGAAGTAACCAGGTGCGCAATCACCAATCGGGCAGTGGGAGAGGTCATTTTGGTCTTCCGTCAGTCAGGCGGAATCGCAGCATACTTATAACAGCAAATCTGAAAAGAAAACCAGACGAGGCCCCAGCGGCGTGAAAATGGGCATGATAATTCTCCCTTTACATCAAATCCGCGAGTTCCAGTTCGATGAAATGCTGGATTCTCGCAGCGAGATGTTCTTCGCCCTGGGTGAGGTAGCTCCGGGCGGATTCGCGCAGGTAGTGGAATGCGTATTGTCGATATTTTTCATCCCGACTGGCCTGCAGTTCGGGATGGTGCGCGATCTCAAGCAGGACCAGCCCGAGCTGATGATGCACTGCCGCCCATGTTTCCGGCTCGCTCGACTCGGTGATGGATGTGAGGACCCGGCGGTAACCTTCTTCCGCCTCGCGGAGATGCAACAGGTCGCTGTGCCTGCCTGTTCGGTGGTGATGCTCCTGGCTACATTCGCTCGAGGGAAGAGGAAATATATCCTGCCGCAGCACTGTATGATATTCCGACAGCGATTGACGAAGTGTGTCATTCCAATCCAGCTCCATTCGTATCCGAGTGACCCTGTCGAACAGTTTACTCAACTTGTTCCGTAATTCGGACCAGAAAATCGTTTCGTCTTTCGAGCCGTTTCGCAAGATCTGTACTCCCTGTGAGCAAGCGACCGCAAGATCATTTTCCTCCTGTGTGCGCTCAGCGGAATTAACCGCGCAAGCGTTCCCCAGGCTCTCCAGAACCATTGCGAGTTTAGCGGGATAATTGGTCGGTTCGAATACAGAAAGCGCTTCCTGAAAATGGCGGAACGCGACAGCGCGGTGACTCAGGGACTGAGCGTTCTCCATAGTCAGTTTGGCGATTCCCTGGGCGTGATGCAACAAAGCCCATTCGTATGGAAACTCGGCTTCCGTGTAGGCGCGGCGAGCGCGGCTGTACCGCTGATACGCATCAGCACTAAGCTTTGACTGCTGCTCAGGATCGATTTTTGCGCGGGCCATGAAGAGATCCGCGAGTGCCCAGTTGGCATCGGCCCGGGTGAACGGTACCGACACATAATCGAGGGCCTTCAGGAGCTGTTAGTGTTTCACGATACACTTTTGGAACTCGTCTTCCGTCTCCGGCGGATAAAGCAGCGTTTGAATCTGAAGCAGCAGTGATTCTGCAATCAGAATATCGTCGCCGTAACGTAATGACTCGTAGATTGCCAGGCAGGTTTGACAGGACTTCTCAGCCTGACGAAGCAGAGGGTCCGGATCTTCCCGGGATTCCTGCTGATTGGCAAGGTATATGAAGCAACGGGCGCGATGGTAATGAACCGCGGCGATGTGATCGTTCTGATCTTCGCGGGGGCAATGGCTTTGAAGCACTAGCTTTTCGGCCCGGTCGAACAAGTCGAGTGCTTCGCGAAGTTCAGAAAAGTCACGGATGCCGCTGCGCTTTCGAAACGAATTGGCTTCCACGAGTAACCTTCCGAGGCCATAGAAGAGTTTAAATTTCGCCGCGGAGAGCGTTAATCCGACCGCATGTTCTGTCAACGGAGTGCACAGGGAGGTCGTGCCGGGAAGTACGAGGAGTCGGCGGCGACATTCGATAGCAAGACGTTGATTTTCTTCCTTCCTGACCCCGGTTTCGCTCAGGCGTTCATGCAGCGGAATGAGAAGGAGATCCCGCAGGACGCAGATTGAGTCCCGGCTCTCTGTCCCGCTCAGATTGTCGAGGCTCCAGACAGCAGCCAGCCAGGCTTCGAGCTCTCTGGAATCGAGCGCGTAGAAGAATGTCTCCAGATGTTCCCACCAATCGAGGAAATCATGGTGAAGTGGAGAGCACAGCTCACATAGGAGATTTTGGTATCTAAAGTGCTCCCTGTTAGTCGTCATAACGCATTCACAGCAGACTTTACGGAATGGGGAAGGGATACCAGACTTCTTGACTGAGATCTGGTGATTGTCATTCTAACGTGGAATCGTGCCTGCGGTGAGCAAAAAGTCAGCAGTCTTTGAGGACATGATGTCCTTACTTTTATGGCAGGTTGCCTAATCAGTGTGCAGGGTGGTTGAAATAAACAGGATTTTCATTTATTTGTCAGTGTGGGTTAACTATTTTTAGCAGAAACCTTGTGCAAGAATCCGGTGGACTTGCCGTCAGACGCTTTCAAACTACGCAGGTCCACCATCAAATGCGCCGCTGAAGAGAGACCTTCTTTTCCACATCCGTTTGTTTAAGGAAATTGAGCAGTGAAGATTGTGATGATCGGGACCGGGTACGTTGGCCTGGTGACTGGGACCTGTTTTGCCAACAGTGGTAACAACGTTACCTGTCTGGATATTGACGAAAAGAAAATTGATGGTCTCAAAAACGGAAAGATTCCGATCTACGAGCCCGGTTTGACCGAGATGGTCATTCGCAACCATAAAGCGGGACGTCTCAAGTTCACCACCAGCTACGAAGAGTGCATCCCCGACGCCGATTGTATTTTCATCGCGGTCGGTACCCCGCAGAGCGAAGATGGCTCCGCGAACCTGAAAGGGTTGTGGGCGGTGGTAGATACCTTCGCGCCGCTGCTTTCCGAAAAAACGGTCTGCATCATCAAGAGCACCGTTCCCGTTGGGACGAACCGCAAAATGCTGGAGCGGCTGATTGAGCTCACCGGTCGGGATAACATCAAGGTCGCTTCGAACCCCGAATTCCTGAAGGAAGGGGCGGCGATTGAAGACTTCACCAAACCGGACCGCGTCGTGGTCGGCGTAAACGATGCGAGTTGCACGGAAGTTCTCCACGAGTTGTATAAACCATTCCTCCGGACGGAGCATCCCTTCCTGTCGATGGGACTGGAAAGCGCGGAGATGACCAAATACGTCGCGAACTGCATGCTGGCGACGAAAATCAGCTTTATCAATGAAATGGCCAATCTGTGTGACCTGGTGAACGCCGACATCAACGATGTGCGACGCGGTATCGGTCATGATCAGCGTATCGGCTTCCAGTTCCTCTTCCCCGGTGTCGGTTACGGGGGTTCCTGCTTCCCGAAAGACGTCCGGGCCCTGATCCACGTGGCCTCCGAAAACAACATGAACGCCGAGATACTGAAGTCGGTCGACGAGGTCAACAACGCTCAGAAGGAAGTCCTGTTCCGCAAAATCAAAACCACACTGGGAGACCTCAAAGGAAAAACGATCGCGATCTGGGGACTGTCATTCAAACCCCGGACGGACGACATCCGCGAAGCACCCTCCCTCGTGCTGATTGAACAGCTGCTGGCGGAAGGGGCGACCGTCAAAGCCCACGACCCGGTGGCGATGGAAAATGTGCAGCAGGAAATTGGCGACAAGATCACCTACTGCAATCACCACTACGATACCCTCGAGGGGGCTGATGCCCTGGCGATCGTGACCGAGTGGAGCGAATTCCGGAATCCGGACTTCGACTACATGAAGCACAAATTGAAACAAATGATCATCTTCGACGGTCGGAATCTTTACGAACCGCAGAAAATGTCTCAGATGGGCTTCGCTTATTACGGAATTGGCCTAAAAGGGGACCTCTAGGCTTGAAAGCGGACTGAAATCCCGTCATCCTGCACGTCTCGAATCGACACTGAACCTGTCGGCTGCGGGGAGAGTCCGTTTCAGTGGACCTTCCCCCCGGAATCCCGCTCAGGCGATGTATCGATTCCGATGCGTGCGCCCCGCCGGGATAGAATTCCTGGTCAATCGCGCGGATCGTGCGTTGTCGGAAAGAATTCGTTCTTGAAAAGCAGACATGAGACGTCTGCGATCCCGGTTGTCGCGCTGTAAAGCGTCGCTGCGAACTCGATCCCACACCTGTCGTCTGCCAGCATTCGGTTCCCCGGAATGGGGAAACAGCGATCAGTCGGCGAACAGGTTTCGGATTCGCTTTCGCTCAGGATGTGCCGCTTGCCTGCTGAGGGAGACGACCAGTCCCACGACATGACCGGTCTCTTTCATTCTCGCTCCCGTTGACGTGAGCGGTGTGATCCGCCGGCGTTACGTCCGTCACCGGGGAATCGAATTCGGTCCCACCTGAACTCATACGAAGTCAACGTTTCGATATTTTTAGCAGAGGTTTTTCATGTCAGCCAAAGTTTACTACGAAGATGATGCCGATCTTTCCCTCCTGAAAGATAAAACGATCGCCATCCTGGGCTACGGTAGCCAGGGACACGCTCAGGCGCAGAACCTGCGTGACAGCGGATGTAACGTCATCATCGGGCAACGCAAAGGAAGCGCTAACTACGATTTGGCTGTCAGCCACGGATTCGAACCGATTGATATCGCCGAGGCGACCAAAAAGGCGGACCTGATCAACGTCCTGCTGCCGGACGAAGTTCAGGGAGACCTCTACCGCTCTGAGATCAAACCGAATCTCTCCAAGGGAAACCTGCTTCTCTGCTCGCATGGTTTTAATCTCCACTTCGGCCAGGTCGTTCCTCCCGAAGGTGTCGACGCCGCTCTCGTGGCCCCCAAAGGCCCGGGGCACCTTGTTCGCTCTGAATACGAGAAAGGTGGCGGCGTGCCGTCCCTCATCGCGATGGCCGACGGAGCTTCGGAAGAGTCCCGTCAGCTCGCACTCGCCTACGCTAAAGGGATCGGCGGTACCCGCGGTGGTGTTATCGAAACAACGATCGCGGAAGAAACCGAAACCGACCTCTTCGGCGAGCAGGTTGTTCTCTGCGGGGGCGTGAGCGCTCTCGTTAAGGCCGGATACGAAACGCTCGTCGAAGCCGGTTATCAGCCCGAGATGGCGTACTTCGAATGTATGCACGAGCTGAAACTGATCGTCGACCTGTTCTACCAGGGTGGTCTTAACTACATGCGTTACAGCGTGTCGAACACCGCTGAGTACGGTGACTACACCCGTGGTCCCCGCATCGTGACCGAAGAAACCAAAGCGGAGATGAAAAAGATTCTCTCCGAGATTCAGCGTGGCGAATTCGCCCGCGACTGGCTACTCGAAAACAAAGCGAATCAGCCCTACTTCAAATCGACCCGCCGCCTCGAACGCGAACACTCGATCGAAGAAGTTGGCGCCAAACTTCGCCGCATGATGACCTGGATCGACAGCAAAGAAGTCTAAGTCGAACTACGGTTAAACGAGAAATAAGAAAAACCCTTCCCCGGAAACGCGGAAGGGTTTTTTGTTGTGTTCTACATAAGCGGGCTGGTACGCATCTGGGCCACCCATTGTGGAGATGCCGTCAGCGGTTTGAATGTCTGCTTAGCGTTTCAGAACACTGTCGTAGAGGTCGCTGAGGCTGTCGCGGCAGAATTGCCAGCAGGCGGAGAAGAAGTGACCTTTGCGGTCGAGATAAATTTCCCCGTCGATCTCGTTCGCGGTTTGGTCCGCGGCCATTTCCCGCAGGCGATGGTTGATCCAGGAAACGGTCAGAACAGGAATGTCAGGTCTTTCGTAGGACATGTGCGTGGGCCCAAAGTTGTGAGTGCTGAAGTGAGTGTTGGCTCGGTCACGATAGCTGGGCCGTGGGCGGTGTGGTACGATGCAGCGACCGGACAGAGGCTGTCTGGAATCTAGGTTTCGCTGGCGAAGCCGGCGCTCACAATCAGAAGGCATCTCTCTGAATTAAGGGATGCCAAAAACGACGTGACGGTTATACCGGAAGAGCCGGATATGCTGTGTGCGACGGCTCTGGAAAACGATCATACGGACAATCTCATGCTGAATCGACGTCTACTTCTTGTGTGCATTCTGGGGCTGATGCTGTCTTCTGCGGGCTGTGCCGACGTGGCAGAGCAACCTGCTTCCGAGTCCGAGACACCCGTCACCGAGGCCGCGAGTCCCTCGCTGGCGGAGGGGGTGATGACCGAATTTGAAGAGGGATTCGAACCCGTTACGTTGGCTGATCTTATTGTCTTCTCTTCGGAACCAACTTCAGAGCAACCGACCTGGAGTGAAGCGCAGGGGGTGTTGATCTGCACGGGCAAACCCAAGGGTTACGCCCACACCAGCGAATCTTACGCTGATTTTGTATTGCGATACGACTATCGATTCGAACCTTCGGAACGTCACCGGAAAGAGGGGAAACTCGATTACAGCAACACGGGTGTGCTCTGCTATATCACCGGAGAAGACCAGATTTGGCCGAAGTCGATCGAGGTGCAGGGCAAGCATATGGAGATGGCATCGATCAAAGAGAACGGCGGCATTCCGGCCGTAGAGATCGACGATCATCCGGACAAACGTGAAGCGGCCCGGAAGCCGGTGGGCGAGTGGAACAGTATTGAAGTGGAATCCAAGGATGGCGTGCTGACGACGTACCTGAATGGCGAGATGATTTGCCGGAACGAGCCGGGCGAAGTCGACAGCGGACGCATCGGTTTGCAGGCGGAAGGGTTTGAGGTTCACTTCCGGAATATCCGGATCAAGAAAACACAATAGCCCGACTCGTGAGAGACGGATTCTTTCAGTGGGGCCATACACCTTCGTAAACCTCGACGGCCGGTCCGGTCATGAAGACCTCATCGCTGTCGCTCCATTCGAGTTCCAGGTCGCCCCCGGGGAGATGGCAGAGCACCTTGCGTTCGGTCAGACCTGCCAGTACGCCGGCGACGGCACTTGCGCATGCCCCGGTACCGCAGGCCTGTGTTTCACCGGAACCCCGTTCCCAGACACGCATGATCGTTTCTGACGGGGAGATGATCTGAATGAACTCCGCGTTCACGCGGCGCGGGAACATTTCATGGACCTCCACCAGCGGGCCGATGCCGTGCACCCAGGCATCACTGAGTTCATCAACAAAGGTGACGCAGTGTGGATTCCCCATCGAAACACAGGTGACTTCCAGCACTTTATCGCCGACCTGCAACGATGCTTTAACAGGGGGATCGCCCGGGAGCAGGGTCGGGATTTCCGCGCTCTTCAGAATCGGTTTGCCCATGTTGACCCGGACTGTCTCGACCTTGCCATTCGCCACGTTGCACTGAAGCTGCAGCACGCCGTTGCCCGTTTCGATGTCGAGTGACTCTTCTTTCGCGATGCCGTGATCATAAACGTACTTGGCGACACAGCGAACGCCGTTGCCGCACATCTCCGATTCGCTGCCGTCGGCATTGAACATCCGCATCCGCGCATGACCGACGTCGCTCGGACAGATCAGGATTAATCCATCGGAACCGATCCCCTTGTGCCGATCCGAAACCGCCATTGCGAGGGCGGGAATATCACTGGGGACGGCTTCTTCGAAGCAGTTGACGTAGACGTAGTCGTTCCCGGCTCCGTGCATCTTGGTGAATATCATCGGTGGTATTTTCTGGTCGAGAAGGAAGATGGCGGGCTCTTTGGAGAGTTCGACTGAGTGATTGGGGTGACTCTTAATACGAAAAGGCAAGGTAACTAAGGTATCCAAGGGTAGCCCGGACAATCTCGAAGAGTTGTCCGGGTTGCGCAGCAATCAGCCGGAAGTTTGTCGTCGTCTCGAATCGGGAATCGGCCCACTCCCCAATCGGCCGCTTGTGCCTGACGGCACTCGGACAACGCTGACGCGATTGTCCGGGCTACCCATTTCGTCACAATTCAGCCAATTATTATTGAGCGGCTATCGGCCAACAGGTTCAGCCCCGGTACAACGCCCGGCGGAGCGGATTGTTGCGGGAGGTGAACTCCGGATCGGTCTGATCTTCCGCTTCGAGCGCCATCGCCATCATGTGGAATTTTGCGTCGATATCGTCCGCGTAATGCACGAGCAGAGCTTCCGGCGTGTGCGGAGCAACGGGCGATCCCCATTCGGGTAGATTCTGGTGCGCGACGATAATATGTTCAAGCCGCAACAGCACGTTCGGATCGAGATCGGGAACCTTTTCGGCATACGCCCGGACGATATCCCGCCCGAGCAGGATATGGCCGATCAGTTGTCCGGCGGCAGAGTATCCCGAACCCTGCGGCTGAAAAGCCAGTTCTTTCAGTTTGCCGATGTCGTGCAGGATGGCGCCGGCGATCACCAGATCCTTCGAGAGAGGCGGCTGCATTGCCCGGTAGTATTCGGCGTACTTATCGGCCAGAAAAACCGCCGTTTGGGTAACGGAACGAACATGTTCGAGGAATCCGCCCAGATAGGCATGATGGTTCCTTTTCGCCGCGGGAAACGTTTTGATCTCTTCCTCGTTTTCGGTCAGGATCAGACGGACAAGTTCCTGCAGATGCGGGTCGATGATCTGCTGTTCCACAATGTCGAGAAGATCGCGGAACATTTGGTCCGGCTCGAAACGACTGCTGAGGTAGAAATCGTTCTCGGAAAACCCTGCCTCGCGGTCACTCTCAACGACAGCGCGGGCCTCGGTGAGTGTGATCTGCGGACCGAATTTGGTCTCCTCGTAGGTTCCCGTAATCCGGTAGAACGAACCGACCTGCCATTCTGATTCACACGGAGCGAACCAGGGAGAATCGCTCCAGACCATGACGACCGCCTCGCGTTTCTGGTCCCGGAAGGTGACTCGATAAAACGGCTTGTCGGCTTTCGTCTTCGCCTGATCCTGTTGAGTGAGCAGGACATAACAAGTGGCCTGATCTCCATGTTCGAGTTCGGACAATTTCCGGATGTTCGGGGTGGTGCTCATGGGGAGGGATGTCCTGGGAAGGGATGTCCGTTTCAGAGTGAGAGATAAGTCGCCGAGCGGGAGCAGCTGGCCGAATGTCGTCGGCGATCGATCAAATGCAGGGTGTGTCCAAGTTTACACTGTTTTTCGCCGCTGGTTCAAGCGCCATTTTCCTGTTTCGCGCCACTTCGCTCATTGACACTTGTTTTTCACCTTGTATCATTAAATATATGCAGTGTTGCTCAACATTCCGTTTTCCCAATGGGAGACCGAAGTAACACCTCTTTCCGAATGAGACCTGAACAAATTCAGGTACTGCCGATTCAGGCATCGCCTTTTACAGTATCGGGCGAGAGAACCTCAGCGCCTGCATTCTCAGCATATTCTTCATAACCCCACCCGGCAAATCTGATAGTTGCCTGTGAACGGGGATCAAAGAAGATTTCTCCTATTGAGAGTGCCCGAACTTCGCTCATAATTCACTGCCGATGCTCCCCGCCTGAAGTTTCTGTTGGCCTGAAAAATGTCGGTTTGGAAATGTCTCTCCACGATCCTTCGCGGCGATACTCCTCACCCATTTCGACTTGCCTGAGCCTTCGTCCCGCCGGTCTCATTTCTCTGTGTCCTTATCCTGATTGACGTCCGTCTGTCAGGATCACCATAAAGCCCACCTGTTTCCATCCCATCCTGCCTGTTGCCAACGCGTTTGGCCCGAGAGGTTCCCGAATGAATCACTTATCTATACTCGCCTTCATTCCCGGTGGAATGCCCGGTTATCTGGAAATTCTGATTGTTCTGGGGGTCGTCCTGTTGCTGTTCGGTAAACGCTTGCCGGGCGTGATGCGGTCGCTGGGATCGAGCATCGTTGAGTTCAAAAAAGGAATCAACGAGGGTGAGGAAGCGGAAGACGACGATCACAGCCACAGCCAGAAGCCGGTTGCCAAAAAAGAAGAACAGGCCTGATTGCCGGGCGTCATTGTTTAACCTCGTTCAATATTTCAACACAAACCAATACAACTTCGATTTAGCACACTCTTTCGGGAGGAAGAAACATGCCTTTTGTTGGTGGAGTAGGAACCCCGGAACTTCTGATCGTGGCGATCATCGCCCTGTTGCTCTTCGGCAAACGGCTTCCGGAAGTGGCTCGCAGCGTTGGTAAGGGAATCGTCGAATTCAAGAAAGGCGTGGCCGGAATTGAAGACGAGGTGAAAACCGCCGCCAAGAGCAAACCGGCACGCTCGGAGCGATCCGAAGCGAAAGAAAGCCTCGACGACGTGAAGGCTCCCAAATTCGAGCCGCCGGTCGAAGAACCTCAACTCGAAGCGAAAGAAGCCTGATCGGTTTTCGCAATTGCCCGACCGGTTCAGGAACTGTCTCGTAAATCAGCTGGCTGTTCATGACGTGCTGCCCGGGTTCCATGGGAAGACCGGGCAGACGGCGGAACAGCCTGTTTTTTTTGTGTAATCGGCTCGCGCCATCCACAAAAGTCGCCTGAACCCCCTGAATTCAGGGTGGTTTCGGTGGGGTGGGGTTGTTCCCGCTCCGGCTTTTCGAAATACTATGAGCTGCTTTCCCCGGGGTTTTGTCCCGTCCGGCGGAATTCGTTCCGCTCTCTGCTTTCCCCTTCTGAAACATTGATCCTGTTCTGAAGTTTTGAAATCGATGCGCCGCACGCTCCTCAAATCGAAGATCCACCGGGCTACCGTCACCCAGGCCGAACTCCATTACGAGGGCTCGGTGACGATCGACAAGTTATTGCTCGAAGCGGCGAATATCATCGATCACGAACGGGTGGAAATCTACAATATCACCAATGGCAACCGGCTCGCGACCTATGCGATTGATGGCGCTCCGGGCTCGGGCGTGATCTGCATTAACGGGGCCGCCGCCCATCTCGTCAATCCCGGGGACATGGTGATCATCGCCAGTTACGCGGAGTATTCCGAGGACGAGATCGCGGACTATAAGCCTGTCGTCGTTCAGGTCGATACGCGAAACAGGATGACCGGGTCGGTGGTCTCCTGCTCGGAAAACTGAATCCGTATACCTGCTTGCCCTGAAGCGGAGATTCCTCATGCGTCTGTTGTCGCCGCTGATCGTTCCTGGCCTGTTTGTCATTGCTTCGGTTCTCGTTGCCGCCGATCCATCGGAAAAGGATCGCGCTGATTTGAGCAAGCGTGAACTCTCGGCCCGCGGCGACCAGTACTTCTTCTCCGGGAAATTCACCGAAGCCGTCGCCGATTATAATGCCATGTGCGAACGCGATCCCGATCTCGAGGATTCTCACTGGCGACGTGGAATTGCCTGGTACTACGCCGGCGAGTATCAGAAAGCAGCCGGCCAGTTCGAGCGTTACCACAGCTTCGATAACGTCGACCGGGAAAACGGCATCTGGCGTTACTTCTCCCAACTGCGGGCGTATGGTGAGGAACGTGCCCAGAAGGATTTGCTCAAATACGAAAAAGACGATCGGGAGCCATTTCCGCTGTTATATCAACTCTTCGCAGGCAAAGTGACCGGCGACGAGATCCTCAAACAGATTGGACAGGTCTTCCTCAGCGATCTGGAGCGGGAAAAACGGCTGTTCTATGCCGAGCTTTATATCGGGCTCAACTATGCCGCCCACGATGAGGATGAAAAGGCAATTCCCCACCTCAAGCGGGCGGTCGCTAACGAATGGGCCCCCGAGGCTGGTTATGGGCCGCATTACATGTGGCAGGTGGGACGCGTGCAACTCGAATTGCTGACGAAGAGGGAAGAATAACGTCGCTTGCTGACCTGCTTACTGGCGTTGCTGATCGCTGGGGGTTAAGGTATCCCCATCTGCATATCAAGGGTGGCCCAGACGATCTCGCTGGAGTCGTCCGGGTGCCGCAGGCACACATAAGCGTTGAATGGTCTCTGGTACGATGTGGTTCAGGGAGCTTCGCACTCAGCGCGCGATCATCGCTTTCGTGTCACTCCGCGACCCAGACAACGCTGACGCGATTGTCTGGGCCACCCACTCTTTCATCCAGCCATATTGCCGAATTGCCGACATCGCATGCTGACAATCGGAATCGAGACTTCCACGAACGTCGCCTCCATCGCCTTGATGGTTGAGGGTGCCATGCGCGCAGAGATGACGCTGGCGCGCGAGAACGTGCGGCATGCGCAGATGCTGGTGCCGGAACTCAGACAGCTGCTTCAAACGCATGGGTATTCATTGAAAGCTTGCGAGCGGGTTGCCGTGAGCATGGGACCGGGCAGTTTCACCGGCTTGAGAATCGGGTTGGTGTTCGCCAAGACGCTCGCGTACATCACGAAATGTCAACTGGTGCCGGTCGACACGTTGCAGGCAATCGCCGCCAACGCGCCGGCTGATGTCGACTCGATGTTCGCTGTCGTCGATGCCCAGCGGGGTGATCTGTACGTCGCTCCGTTTTCGCGGCGAGACAACGGCGAATGGCGACGGACCGGCGATGTCCGTATCGTCGCTGTCAAAAACTGGGTGACGGAGTTGGCGCTGGACGATGTCGTCAGCGGACCCGGATTACACCGCTATCAGGAGTTGATTGCGGCGGCATGTCGCGTCCTGCCGGAGGAGGCGTGGATTCCCACTGCGGGCACTGTCGCCCGTCTTGGTTCGACATTGACGCCACTGGAGTCGTTCGAGGACCTGGCGGCGCTCGAGCCCTTCTATCTGCGGAAGAGCGCGGCGGAAGAAAACTGGGCCCTCAAACATGGGGCAAGTAAGCACGGGGAAGAGTAACCGGGGCGATGCGCGCGGTTCAGGGAATGTGGTGAGAGCGATATGGTTTTCAGTTCTCCATTATTCCTGTTTGTATTTCTGCCGTTGCTGCTGATCTGCTATTGGATACTCCCGCTGCGGTTCCGCAACACATTGCTCCTGTTCTTCAGCCTGCTGTTTTACGCTTGGGGAGAGCCGGTTGGCGTCCTCTGGCTGTTGGCGTCCATCGCCTGGAATTACATCGCCGGGCTGCAGGTCGATCGTCACGAAGACAGAGCGCGCCTGCAGTGGCTCTGGCTGGGCGTCGGTGCGAATCTGGCCCTGCTCGCCTATTTCAAATACAGCAATTTTAT
>PABD01000133.1 GCA_002702685.1 Planctomyces sp. | reverse complement strand
CTCCTGGAGAATCTCCTTCGCCAATGTACGGATGCCGGCGGGAGTCTCCGGGCCATAAGCCAGTGGCAACATATCGGGAGCGGCGTCGGTGATGTTCAGGAACCGCAACACCTCGAGGGCGGTCATGACGACCGTTTCATTCGGAGAAGACAGGGCGGCACGCATCGCGGGAGTGACCTGTTTTCCCATCTGGACCAACGTCGTTGTGACTTTTTCAGGACTCAGCGTGTTCCCGCCATCGGTGAGGCGGGCGATCAGGAACGGAACGGAGACATCGGCGTTACTTCTCAGCCAGACCAGCGAGGTCGCCTGTTCTTCGGGGGTTCCGTTCAGTTGATCGATAACCGCATTGATCCGAGCCGGGTCGGTCCGGTAGGCCTCCAGCGCTGTCGTGATCGCGTCCATCACTTGAGCGGCTTCCGGTTGCAGGCTGTCATTGCGTCCCATGCGCATGATGGCCGTGCTGCCGAGATGCTCGTTTAATTCCCGCCAGGTTTCGGGGGGCAGTTTCTGGTTGAGCAGTTGGCCGAGGTAGGCTCGCGAACGATCAAACCGGCCGAGACGCATCATCAGGAAGGCAGTATCGATCAGTTCTGTCGGCGTTTCCGGTTCCCGCAGCAGCAGGTCGGCGTCGAGATTCGACGGGAGTCCGTCGTCGGCGGTGGATGCGGGCGGAATCTCGGCTTCCTGCGCGGGAGCGCACGGCAGCGCGCTCACCAGCAGCATCAGCATCAATAACGGGCACCAGACCAATCTGGGCATGCATCCACTCCAAAGTCCGTGACAGGAAACCACTGGTCACAGATTAAACGAAACCGGAATCAAAGGGCAAACAAAAACGCTGTTAAAACAGAAAGTCTGCACAGGACCGGCAGTATTCAGGTAAATGCTTCAAACTGCGGTGCGGCAATGACTTCAGCGATAACAGAACATTCTTTGTTTTCGGGGGGATACCCCCGATTGGGGACACAGCCCCCGGTATCGTCAGTATCGAAAGAATGCGGCGCGGGCTTGAACAGGATGCACGTCGGGAGGAATCGCCAAAACAGGATTCTTCCAACCAGCCCGCAAAGTTTAACGGCCAGAGCCTCCACCGAGATGGAACAAGGGCCGAAGTGAACACAACAGCAGTGTCACGCTTTGTAAATCTTCTCCCGGCCCTCGGCGACATTCTTCGTCGCATTACGGGTGTCGAGCACCATCTGGGCGTGCTTGACGATGTAATCGTAGTCGTAAGCCGAGTGATCGGTCGCAATCAACAGGCAGTCCTGGGAAGCCAGGAATTCGGGAGTCAGCTCGTGGCTCTCCAGATCGGGGACGTTGTGATGCCGCATTTTCGGTAACCGCGGAACGTGCGGATCGTTATAGCTGAGTTCGGCTCCCCGAGCTCGCAACAGATCGATCAGCACGAAGGCCGGACTCTCACGCGGATCGTCGACATCCTTCTTGTAGGCCACGCCGAGGAGACAAATTTTGCTCCCCTTGATCGGTTTGCCGACGTTGTTCAGGAATTCGAACAGTCGGGAAATCACGTACTCGGGCATGCGAGAGTTCACTTCCCCGGCGAGTTCGATGAAGCGGGTATTGAGCCCCTGCTTCCGTGCGAGCCAGGTCAGATAGAACGGATCGATTGGAATACAGTGCCCGCCCAGTCCGGGGCCGGGATAAAAGGCCTGGAAGCCGAACGGTTTCGTCTTCGCCGCATCGACGACATCCCAGATATCGATGTTCATCCGGTCGAACAGTGTTTTGAGTTCGTTCACCAGCGCGATATTCACCGCCCGGTACGTGTTCTCCAGAATCTTGCACGCTTCGGCGACTTCCGGGTTCTCGACCGTCACGATCTGAACGATGGCATGTGAGTAGAGATCACTCGCCAGTTTTCCACTCACGGCATCCAGACCGCCAACAACTTTTGGAATCCCGGCAGCCGTGTAATCAGGGTTGCCCGGGTCTTCGCGTTCTGGGCTGTACGCCACGTAAAAATCTTCGCCCGCCTTGAGCCCGGATCGTTCCAGCACCGGCAACAGCACATCCCGAGTCGTCGTCGGGTAGGTCGTGGATTCGAGAACGATCAGTTGATCCTTGCGGAGAACCCTGGCGATTGCTTCCGCTGTTTTTTCGATGTATTGCAGGTCCGGGTCGCGGCTGTCGGAAAGCGGCGTCGGCACACAGATCAGCAACGCGTCCGCTTCGGAGAGACGACTCATGTCGGCCGTCGGTTCGCAACGATCTTCGTTGATCCAATGGGCGATCTGCTCGGACGGGATCGTCTTGATGTAACTCTTCTTCGCCTTGAGCATGTCGACTTTGTGCTGGTCGACATCGAAGCCCATCGTTTTGAAGCCGGCGTTGACGAAGGCGTTGATCAGCGGCAGACCGACGTAACCGAGCCCGATGATTCCGACGACGGCAGACTTATCTGCAATCGCTGCTTCTAACCGTTGCGACATCTCCGGGGCTACTCCTTCATCTTCCGCTGTCACTGACAGAGATCACTGAAAAACAATGCTCCGCTCGCCAGCTTCAGTCATCGTGCGAGAGGACTCCATCTGGGGGGGACCCGGTGGATCAAGACGGAGAGAGAGCTGGCGCGGGGGTTCCATACGACATGGATCGGAGAATGCCCGAACCATGTAAGTAACGCAGTCTCCGAACCTTAACTTCCCTCCCCCAGTTTGGCAATAGTGACCCTCTTGAGACGATGCTGGATCATCTGCGACAGCGCCAACCTCAACTCGCGACGCCGGTCAGATGATTCCATGGAGCGGACCACCCGTCGCGGCAAGCGCGTCCACGCGTCGGCAGACGGCGGGGTCCTCCACCAGCGGATCCTGGTGATGGGGTTTGAGACGGGCGTCGATAACGAGTGACCCACGACAGCCCCAGTGCTTCTGCTCGATAAACGAGTCGATACCCTCAATGTCCGCGGCGGGATTCGAGCGGGTGAAGGTGGCCCAAAGGAAGTTGTTCAAAGTTTCCGCCGTGAAGCGGGCGTCATCGACCAGCACCACCAGAGGGAACTGATTGATCGGGGCTTCGCGGTCATAGAACCGGCAGAACTGGGCCAGGTCGTCATTCCCATCGACGTAACCCGGAGCCTGTACGGCGAGAATTCCGGGCAATACGAGTCGCGCGTCGCTGAATCGCTCCGGCAGGGTCAGTTCCCCCGGGACGGTAGTGGGCAACTCCCGTTTCGTGTTCCCTGCCGCCGCGATGACCAGTTTCGATCCGGCGTTGAGACCCGTTCCCGAATAGTCGAGCGTGTCGATGGTGGTCCGCGTCTGGAAATGCAGATCGCGAGTCCACTCGACACGGGCGAGAACATGCTGCAGGAATTTCGAAATGTCGTGGATATCAATCGCGGAATCGTCCTCTTTCGCGGCGATAATCAGGTACTTGGCGAGCGACAACTGCCCCTGCCCCAGGATTGCATTCGCGCAGGTCAGCAGTTCCTGCGGTTGTCGCTCTTTTGCGTAGGGGACGTAACGTTCGCTTCCAATCGCCAGCAGCAACGGATGCACTCCGGCGGCATCGACCGCATTGACCGCATGCACGCCTTTGATCACCGACGGAATGGCCGGTCCGGTGATCTCGTGAATGAGATCACCGAAGGACGTGTCCTCCTGCGGTGGTCTCCCCACGACGGTGAATGGCCAGATCGCTCCTTCGCGGTGATAAACGTGCTCGACCTTGAGCACGGGGAAGTCATGCGCGTCGCTGTAATAACCGAGATGATCGCCGAAGGGGCCCTCCGGCAGCAGGCGATCGGGATCGATCGTTCCCGTGATGCAGAAGTCCGCTTCGCCGTAGATCGCGGGCCCGGGGACTTGCGGGACCATGCGGATCGCGCGCCCCGATAACGCCCCGGCGAAGGTGAGTTCGGACATTCCTTCCGGCAAGGGCATGACGGCGGCGACGGTCATCGCGGGCGCGCCTCCCACGAAGATATTCACTCTGAGCGGCTCCCCTTCCTCGATTGCCGCCGCGTGATGCACACCGATACTGCGATGGATTTGATAGTGGAGTCCAATCTCGCGATTGTGCGCGTATTCGTTGCCGGACAACTGCACGCGGTACATACCGAGGTTGGAATTCAAAAGCGAGGGCTTCGCGGGATGCTCCGTATAAACCTGAGGCAACGTGATGAACGGGCCACCGTCTCTCGGCCAGCTGACCAGTTTGGGAAGTTGGTCGATGGAGGTGCGATGCCGGAGTACCGGGCCGTTCGACGTTTTCCGCGGCAGCATGTGGAGTGCGGGGCGGATGGCATCTTTGTATTTCCATGGATGTTTAAAGAACTGCATCGGATCGATCTTCATATCGACGAGATGCCGCACGCCTTCCAGTGTGTCCCGGAAGATCCAGCGGGTGCGTTCAATCGTTCCGAACAGATTGGAGACCATCGGGAAGCGGCAGCCTTTGACGTTCGTGAACAGCAGCGCGGGGCCACTCGCCTGATAGACACGTCGCTGAATTTCCGCCATCTCGAGATGCGGATCGATTTCCGCCTCGATGCGCACGAGTTGGCGGGACTGTTCCAGGTCTTTCACGCAGGATTGAAGATTGGCGTAACCCATTGCGGTCGATTTCTGACTGGCAATTGCCGGATGCGAGAGCAAAGAAAAAAGGGGAGGACAACTTGGGCACCAGCTCCTATGATGATAAGAGCCAGCTCGCTTTATACATGCTCCTGAAACCTGCTGAGGGGCGGCATCGAAACATTCATCATAGATTCGAGATCCGCCGCAATCGGGTTTCAGGATGGATTTTAATTAACAAGACGCATTGTTTCGTTATAGAGCCGGGCCGACAAACGCACACCCGAAAACCCCCGGGGCTTCCCAACCTGTTACGTCTGAGAGGGCGTCGATGACGAGATGAGGTAGAACGTGTCCACCCGATTCACTTCAGACGAACCTTCACGAAGTACCGCTACGAATCCGTCGACGAACGGTCCCGGCACCGTTGGTACCGAAACCGAGCGAATCGTCATTCTCGGAGCGAGTAATGTTGCGATTTCGTTTTCGCGGTTGGTCCATTCTCTGAAAACCGTTGTTCCAGACGATAGACAACTCGATCTGTTGGTCGCCTGTGGTCATGGTCGCTCCTATGGTAAGTATTCTCGCGTTCTGGTGCGAACCTTACCGGGGATCATCGAGTGCGGACTCTGGAAGAAACTGGACGAACTCGAAGCGTCGCGAACGGAAAATTCGCCAACTAAGCCGAGGGCGATCATCACGGATGTCGGCAACGATCTCATTTACGGCGTCAGCCCCGAACAACTGGTGACCTGGGTAGAAGAATGTGTGCGGCGGCTGCAGAAATATGAGTCCGAAATCGTGCTTACCGGGATTCCGCTGCCAAGTTTGTTGCGTCTGTCGCCGCTGCGGTATACCCTCACGCAGAAGTTCTTCTTCCTCGACAAGAAATCCACCCGCGATGGGATGATGCAGAAGGCGGAGGAACTGAACCTGCGACTGGCTGAGATGGTCGAACGATATTCCGTCACAATCCAGCCGCAGCCGATTGAATGGTTCGGGTTTGATCCCATCCATTTCCGGCACCGGGAACGCGCCTCGGTCTGGCGGACGCTCTGTTCGCACTGGTCCGGTTTTGATGCAGACCGTTCCGATTGGAAGAATCCTCCCTTCGGGCAGATCACTTCCCTCGCCTGGAAACCGGCGGAGCAATGGTGGTTCGGAAAATCCCGCGGCGCCCCGCAGCCCTACTATCATCGCGACCGACTTCGTGTTTTCCTGTATTGAGTCCGTTCTTCGCGCTCGCCTTTTCCTTCTACACCTGATCCGCAGCGGTAATCGCACATGAATGATGATGAATTTCTCCCCGGACTCGGCACGCGCGACGTACCGTACCTCGATTTACTCGGTGTCAAACCGGTCCGGCGGGACAATGGCGATTACGAATTTCGGATGAAAGTCGAACATCAGCATCTCCGACCGTACGGCATTATTCATGGAGGCGCGATTGCCAGCCTCCTCGATACGGCGCTCGGGATGTCTGTCGGTATCGCCGCCGATGTCGGAATGCATATGGTGACCGTGCAGCTGAACATCAACTACATCCGCCCCACTTGGGAGGGGGAAGAGATCATCGCCCACGGTGAACTTCAACACAAGGGGGGCAAGACGGCCGTCGCGCGGGGTGAAGTCCGAACAGTCGACGGAACCCTGATCGCCACCGCCAGCGGGACCTTCATGTACCTGCCGATGCCCAAAGGGGCAGTGATGGAGAAAAAGGATTAGCGTCTGCGGCAACAGAGAAGTTACTTGCTGATGCGCGCCTTCCATTTCGGATATTCAACGCTCAGCAGATGCTCGGGCTTGTGCGTGTACCAACCGTATCCGGAGCGGCGTTCGAGGTCCACTTCGGCCAGGCTGTCGACCTTCGTCCCATCCCGCCGGCAAAAGAAGGGTTTGCTGGTTTTAATCTCGTAGAACCGAGCCCAGATGGGAGGAGCATTCGGATCCTCGACGGCAACACGATCGAACTTCGCCGTGTGATGCTTGAAGACGACCGGTTTGATTTTGACTTCCTCAATTCTGACGTTCTCAATTTTGACTTCATCCAGCCACGCGACAGCCGCATCGACCGCGGCGATCACGCGGTCATCCGGGGCTGGTAGTTCCATCAGGAACCGGACAACAGATGCGCTTTCCGACGAGCAGATGGAGGGAAGTTCGTAAGCCCGGGCTTTGATCGGTTTCAATGTCTTGTGATCGTGCTGTTGGCACCACGCCGTGAGTTGGCCGTCGACTTCGATCTGGCAGTTAAGCGTAACTTGAATTGCTCGGTCCAGCGCGTCGCTCAGCCGGGACCGCATTTCCGTCGAGACCCAATCGTATTCGGGCGCGTTCTCTCTGATCCGCAGCAGCAGGCGCATGACTCCGGTCATGACATCATCGTTATACGTAACGGCGTCGACATCGCTCCCTTTCCAGCCCCCCGATTCATTCTGAGTATCGAGAGTGAAGAAGAGTCCTCGTTCTGCTCCTTTACGATACCGTTCGAGCCCCGTCACCTTGAAGACTTTCGCGAGGTACTCAATCTGTGAGTACGTCGTGCGGTTGTCGAATGTGCTTTTACCGAGGGTACCACCCCGGAGTTCGCGGATGACATGGGGATCGACATTGGCCAGACAGTCGATGTTTTTCGCCCAGCCACCATCTTCATTCTGGTAGCGCAGCAGGTTCTCCGCGATGTGAACGATCTGCTCAGGTTGGTAGCGATCATACTGGTGTTCGCGGCCATCTTTCATTTTCCAATGGCCGATGCTGTCCCCGAACAGTCGCAGATCGAGTGGCTCGTAGGTGCGCTGAAGGGCCTCTTGAAGTTCCTCGTTGTCGGCCGCGGCGTCGCTCGCCCAGGCGGGAGCGACCGACAAAACGAGGGCGCAATGGAGGAGAACGAGGGAGAACAAAGGGCGTGGCATCAGGCGGGGATCCAGGCTGGAGAATTGGACGGTTAATAAGTTCGCCCTTCAGTCTAACCCGCTGCAAACCTTCAAGTCCAATCCGATTCCGTCAGCCGGACGGGATGCGGTTCACTCAGTCCATGAGTTCGTCTACATCGATCGGTTCGGGAACGAGCTCTTCCTCGCTTTGAGCGGCAGGCTCCGACACGGAATTCTCTTCCACACGCATTGCCTGGTTCGTGCCGACATTGACCGGGGGCCCTTCCCAGCTTTGCCGGTAAGGGTCGTTTTCGTAGAGGTAATCTTTATAAGTCTGACTGTACCCGGCGGGTTCTTTATAGGTCGGGAAGAGCGCGGGGCCGGTTTTCATTTTGCGGACGGAAACCGGGCTGCGACGGAGGCAGGCGATCTTCTTGTCCCGCTCGACGCGCAGGTAGTAGCAACCGGTCTGCGACAGACAGACGGCCAAGCCAGTAACCAGTACGAGGAGCAATGAAGGACGCATCAGAAATTCAGCCAGCCATGTTAAGTTGAGTCGACTTTAACGGTTGTGCCGCCTGTTGTTTCTATCGTCTCGTTGCCGCTTTAAACTCAAGAAATAAAAAAGGAAGCGTGCAAAATGCACGCTTCCCTCGATGTTTTCACCAATTCGTAAACGTCTGTCCTTACTTCGCGGCGGCGTAACGTTTGGAGACTTCGTCCCAGTTGACCACGTTCCAGAATGCGGAAACATAGTCGGGACGGCGGTTCTGGTAATTCAGGTAATATGCGTGTTCCCAGACATCGAGTCCGAGGATCGGGGTACGACCTTCGGAAACGGGGGTGTCCTGGTTCGGGGTGCTTTCGACGACGAGTTTTCCCCCGTCAACCGAGAGCCAGGCCCAGCCACTGCCGAAGCGGGTGGCGGCGGCATCGCCGAATTTCTTTTTGAAGTCATCGAAGCTGCCGAAAGTCGACTTGATGGCGTCACCCAGTTCGCCGCCCGGTTCTCCGCCACCGTTCGGGCTGAGAATCGTCCAGAAGAGGCTATGATTGCTGTGTCCACCGCCGTTATTGCGAACAGCGCCCCGCTTGTCTTCGGGAACAGCACTCAGATCGGCCAGAACTTCGTCGACTGGTTTATCCGCCAGCGGGGTTCCTTCGAGAGCGGCGTTCGCTTTGTCGATATATGCCTGGTGGTGTTTCGTGTGGTGGATTTCCATGGTCCGGGCGTCGATATGCGGCTCCAGAGCATCGTACGCGTAAGGCAACTTGGGAAGGCTGTAGGCCATGACTTCGCTCCTCTTTCGTTCGTTGACATTATGTTCATTGCAAGGGGATCTGTTTGACAACATCCGCAGACAAGCAAGACATTTCGCAGGCGAAATATTGCGTATCTGTATTGTATTCTAGAACTTAGTCCTCAACCCTCAATGAACAAGCCGCCGGAAATCGGAAAAGTTCCTTATACTGGAGCCGCATGTCAGATTGTTCCGTCGGATCATGACCGTTTCAGCGTTCCTTTGCTGATTTTCAACTGTCCAGCTTGCGTCGCCGTCCGCAAGTGGGCTTAATATAAGACGTTACCTCCCTCCCACGGTCACAAGGTTGCCGCAGATTCGGGTTGGCCTAGAATCTTCGCAATGCGCTGAATTCAAGGATCGTGTGAAGAACCACTGTTTTTCACGTGAACTGACGGAGAGTACAGAATAAGAGGTTGCGGTCTTAAAACGACACGTTTCTCCTCGAAGACGGCTGCTCTCCAGAAAACAACACCGGACGACACAAAACGCGGACGACAAAGAACGGCTGAACCCCTGTCGCAATCTTCAAGTTTGATTTTTCAAGCTTTGTGAATCATCAAGGAATCGTATATGAAATCCCGCCGATTTCTGACCGCCCTGCCGGTCTTTAACGAGGTGAACCATGTTCTGGACGTACTGGAAAAAGTAGATCAATACAGCCAGGACATGCTGGTCGTCGACGATGGCTCCTCGGACGGTACCTCCGAACTGCTCGACGAGCTGGTCCTCAGCGACTCACCCCTGGCGCGGAAATTGACCGTTGTGCGACATCCGCAGAATCAGGGGTACGGGGCCGCTCTCATTACGGCATTCAACTATGCGATCCAGGAAAGATACGATGGCCTCGTTACGATCGACTGTGATGGTCAGCATCAACCGCAATTGATTCCGGAATTGGTGGATGCCCTGAACCTCGATTCCCCGGAACCGTGGGACATCGTTTCCGGCAGTCGTTACCTGAAACAGTTTGACGGCGACAGCATTCCCCCAATCGATCGCCGACGTATCAATATCTTCATTACGGAACAGTTCAATCAACAATTCGGGATGCAGTTGACCGACACCTTCTGCGGATTCAAAGCCTACCGGACGGAAGCCCTTAAGCAGCTCGACATCATCGAGACAGGCTACGCGATGCCTCTGCAGGTCTGGGTTCAGGCCGCACTCAAACGGCTGCGGATCACCGAGTTCGCCATCCCGCTCGTCTATCTCGATGAAGATCGCTCCTTCGGTGGGTCTCTCGATGATTCCAACAAACGCCTGGCCTATTACCAGGAAGTCATCGACCGTGAGCTGGCCCGCCTGAGCCAGTCCCCGGACTTCGACTTCAACCGCGCATTCATGCCATGTGGTTCCCGTCCCAGCGATGAAGAAAATTAATCGACGCTCACGTCCTGATCGCATTCCAGCCCGGATTCCCGTACTATCCGGGCTGTTTTTTCTTTCCCCGTTTGCATCCTGAACGTCGCCTGATGTCCTGTTCCATGGTTTCGACACCTTCCCCCCGAGCCTCACTCAAGCTCTCCGTTCCCCGTGAAGATGGGACGTTGCTTGTTGAACCGGCCTGGCGGGAGCTGCCGGAACTGATCAAGGGAAATCACGCGGAACTGGCGAAGGGAAAACTCACCTACCTTGGTAAACCGGAAGAACAACTCCGGTTGGAAGCGCAAGAGGCCGTGATCTCCGCCGCGCGCGGATACCTCGATGAACTGGGTCTGTCGCAGCCACCGCTGACGACCGGTGGTCCCATCCTGATGGGGGGACATCAACCGACCCTGTTTCACCCCGGTGTCTGGGTCAAGAACTTCGCACTGGCGGAACTCGCCGCGCAAACAGGTGGAATCGCGATTAACCTCGTCATCGACAACGACCTCGCCGAGACCACCCGGTTCAGCTATCCCGATCAGAAGAACGAACGACTCCATACGGGTCATATCGAATTTGGTGGCCGCATCGTCGCTCAACCGTGGGAAGAACTGGCGGCCCCCAGCGAGGCTGACTGCCACGACTTCGCGGCCCGGCTTACTGAGTCGCTCTCACGGTGGAACGTCACCCCTGCACTCACATCCGTCTGGGAAGAGGCCTGCCGGCGTTCGTCCGGCAATCTCAGCCGCACCTTCACCATCGCCCGCGGCTTGCTCGAACGACAACTCGGCGTTGATAATATGGAGCTGCCGATCAGCCGGTTGTCTCACCAGCGTCCCTTTCTGTGGTTTGCGCTCCATCTCCTTGTGGAACTCACCTCGTTCCGCGAGACCTACAACTCTCAACTGGCGGCCTATCGCGATCGCAATAAAATTCGAAACGAACAGCATCCCGTTCCCGATCTCGCGGTGAACGGGGACTGGCAGGAAGCCCCCTTCTGGATCTGGAACGCGGGCGCGACGCAGCGAAACCATGTCTGGATCAAAATCGCTGCGGATGCCATTATTCTTTCCGATGGCGAGACTGAACTCGCCTCGATCCCGCATCCGGATCATGCGGGAGTCGACGCCTCCATCGCGGCGCTCATGCAACTTGAACAGCGCGAGATTCGCTTCCGCCCCCGCGCGCTCACGACGACATTGTATGCCCGACTCTTTTTGTGTGATCTCTTTGTGCATGGCATCGGCGGCGCTAAGTACGATGAAGTCACCGACGATCTCCTCCGCGAGTTCTACCAACACGAACCTCCGCGCTATCTGACTCTGTCGGGCACGATTCATTTCCCGCTGCCCGGGAATGTCGATGTCACCAGGGAAGAAGTCGATCAGCTCAAAGATCGAATCCGGGACCTGCAATACCATCCCGATCAGCATCTCAGCAGCGCCCAACAACAGACGGCGAAGTCGTTATTAAATGAGCGCGAAGCATTACTGACCGAACAGAATGCATACAAGGAACTGAGCAAAGCGGGGAAGAAAGCGGCGAGCGAACACAACCGGCAGCGTTTTCAGCGTCTCAAAGAAATCGCCCAGGAACTTTCCGCGCTTGTCGAACCGGAGCGTGAACGCCTCGCGTCGGAGCTGTCGCGTCTCGAAAGTTTGTGGGAAGAACGACAGGTGCAGGTAAACCGGGAATACCCGGCGATGTTCTATCCTGCCGAAAAGTTGAACGCGTTCATGATGCAGTTGCGGGAAGAGATCCGGGCCGGATTCTCGGCTTGAGGGGGAGCAAAGGTGAGTAACCTTTTCGATCAAATCCCTGACGACCTCCCCGACGAGTTAACCGAAGTCCTCGCAGGTAATCAACACGTACGCATCGAACGGATCGTCTCCCGGCGGCACGCCAGCCCGGAGGGGTTCTGGTACGATCAGGAGGAAGCGGAGTGGGTGTTGCTGCTTTCCGGCGCCGCGCAGATATCGTTCAGTGAACCGGACGATCTTCTCACACTTCGACCGGGAGATCATGTGCTGATCCCTGCTCATCGCAGGCACCGTGTCGATTGGACTGCGGAGGGAGAGACGACGGTCTGGCTGGCTGTTTTCTTCGCGGAGCAGGAAGGCGATTAAAGCCCTTTGAGTATTTCGACCGCTTTCGTTTCGTAGATCTTCTGCCAACCGGGGGCGAGGATGCAGTCGCTGTCTTCCTGGGCGCCGCCGACATTCAGCAGTTGTTCGTCGGTTGGGGCATAATAGATGTACCCGTTGGTGTAACCGGCGACGAAACTAAGGTCTTCGGGAGCTTCCGTCTTGATGTTGAGACCGATCCGCACGGTCAGTTCACCGGGGAAAGTGGTCATCAGGAAGTTGCCGACTCGGAAGCCGACGAGTTCGACCTCTACCGTGCGGGAACCGGCCGCGACATTCTGTGCCTGATGTTTCTTCAGTAATCTCAGGTTCGCATTCAGCCGAGTCAGCTTTTCCATGATCAGGATATTCGCCGTATAACTCTCCATGTTCGCGCGATTGATTTTGTCCATTTGCGTCATGTGGTTCCGGTCCTGCTTTTCCTCGTACAGATACCGGTGCGAATAGTAACTGGGGAACTCGCTGTTGAGCTGGTATTTGACGACCAGCGGCAAATAGGTTTTGAGGTTGAGGCTGGTTCCGTTCAGCGAGTTGACAAGGCGTGTCTGTTCCGATTCGAGCTGGGCGATGCGGTCGGCCAGGTCGGCACGGGGCAACTTCAACTTTTCATTCACCACATTGAGACGCCCATCGGCCGAGGTCTCGATTTTGCGAACTCCCGCCAGCGTGCTTAACCCGAGCATGTTACCGAGAGGCTCGGCATCGCGCGGATGATCGACGTCTTTGTAGAAGACCGGGTTAATGTCACCACCGCATCCCTGCACGAACAGGGCGATGGTATTCTCGCCCAGGTTTTCCTCAATCACCTTCGAAGAGAACCCCGTGAAGTCGGCCGTGTTGCCTCCACTCGCCGCTCCCTGAATCGGATGGCAGGCAAAGTTGTAAACGACGGCGACCGGTTCCCCCTGTTCGTTGTCGAGACGCAGAATACCGATCTCAGGGTCGATCGGACCGACTTCGGCGACGTCTTTGTCCGGTGGTAACGCGTAGGCGTGGCGGACATCGATCTCGGTTCCGTCTTTCATTAGTAAGCGGCGGTTCTCCTGCACCCGATCTTCGTGCCCGGTTCCGGCACCGACGCGAACGGGAACAAGATTCGCGGCCGCCTGCTTGATGGCCTGAATGGTCCGTTCGTCGGTATCCGCGACCGGGATGCCGTGACAATGACTGGCATTGATCATGATGTTGGTTTCAGGAATCTGCAGATCAGCGTTGATCTGCCCCCGGACCTTGCCGAGGAATTCATCCTTGATATAGCCGATCTCACCAATCGCCACGACATCCAGACTGCAGATGACGAGGGTGGTTTCCTTGTCGGTGATGACGAGCGCCCGTGCGTACAGCGGATCGTTGACCGGCCCGTTGTCCCGCTCGGTGATATCGACTTTCGCCGCCCCCGCCCAGAGTTGTTCACCGGCGCTCACCGCGTTCGAGACCGTAATAGTGAATACAGTGATCAGCAGAATGGGAGTCCATGTGCGAAGTTTAAACATCAGTTATTCCTGTTGTTTTCAGTAGCGTTTATTTGATAAGTGGATTCAGCGCGTAGATTCAGTCGTGAAACCGCCACGCATAGAGATCGCCGTCCGAGAGCGCAAACCGAATTTTGACTGGTTTACCCGCGAGTTCGGCGAGGTTCTTCCCGGAAGACCATTGCACCTGATGTTCGGTACTGTCGCCGTAAATCGCGGGGCAATCGTCGAGAGTGAAACCGGGGATGGGCGTTCCATCGTCGTCCTGCAGTTCAACACGCAGACCGCCGGCCGCCGACGTCGCATAGTTCAATTCCAGTTGTTTGCCGGAGAAGATGATCGGTTTGGTCGTGAGTTCGCCCCCGGAGTATTTCGCGTGCAGAGAGACGAAACCGTCGAGCCGGATCGTATACCGGCGAAGGCAATGTTCGTTCTCGCGCCAGTAGCCTTCGCTGAACTGCGTTGACAATTCCCTGCCGCCGCCGGGGAGAGCGGATTCCGTCTCCCACAGGCCGTAGGTCTGGTAGTTGTCGCCGTAGATCCAGCGCCCTTCCTGCTGGGGCCCGGGGCGTAGAAACCCTTCGTCCCACCGTTTGAAGACGCGACCATCACGGCTGGTCATGAAGAGACCATCGGTAATGTCGGTACCCAGGCGCTCGTACAAACCGAAGAAGCCATCCCGCATCTCTACGGGTGGAAGCGTCGCGACCTGATCCGTCTTCGGACGCGCGACGTACCGGGTCGGGAAGCCCATCAGGATGTGAGGTGCGCGATGATAGGAGAGGACGTGGTTCGTATACATTTCCTGAGGAGGGGAACCGGGGTATTCCAGTTCAACAGGCTCCGTCCAGGTTTCGAAGTCATCGGAGTACGCGACCATCACCAGGCGAAGATTGTTGGCGACATGCCGGATGTAGATGCAGTAACGTTCGCGAACCGCATCCCAGAAGCAGGTGTTGTGTGAATCGAAGGGTCCCTGGGTGATGATCGGCTCGGTGCTCAACTTCGACCAGTGAATCCCATCGGGCGATTGGAAGGAATAAATTCCTTTCGACGTGACCGTCCCCCCCACGGCTTTATAACGCGCTGCCGGGTCCGCATTCGGATTCGTGTCGATGAAGGGAGAGAAGTTGTGGTTTTCAGCTCCCCCCAGCCAGACGATGTTGTTGTCCTCATGCCCCGCCCAGGTAAACAGGTTGAGATTCGGTTTCGTCCAGTGGATCCCGTCTTCGCTTTCGGCGTAGCAGGTGACTTCCGAATGCTCCATCCGCAGTGGGGGGTCTTGCGGATCCACGATGAAGCGGTGACCGCAGTAATACATGCGGTAGAGGTCGCCATCCTTGATCACGGTCGGGTAACCGCTCGAATTTCCTTCCCACGGTTGATCGAACCTGATCGATATTTCTCGTGGCACGGGGTGATGCAAACGGAGTTCGACAGCCCCGGAGGTACTTTCTGTCAAGGCATCATCAACAAGCAATTCCCGGCGGTCGCCCACGTGGACAGGTTCATCCGCGCATAACGGACGGCAGACGAGTAATAGCGTCAGCAAGAGCAGCAAGCGTGGGAAGATCATGGGCGGGACTCGATGCGGCGGGATTCAGGAGAGGCGGGACCCCTTCCATCATGCCGCCCGCATCAGGGAATGTACACCCATTACACAGAATTCCCCTAAGATGACGAGCCGCAGAGAAGAAAGTGAGACGGGCAGGTTCGTAGAGCAGTGTGATTGCAGGGTCCGTATCAACGCTCTTTCTTACGACAACAACTCCGCGACCGATCTGAAGGGAGCGGCTCCACATTAGTGAGGAATCGCGGTGTTGCAGCAGTACCGAAGCATTTCATACATCCAGCGGGTCAGGCACTGCTGGACGAGCCAGCAGTGGCCCCCTTTTAGCACATGCCGTCCGCGATCGGTATTTGACGAAATGCTGATAGTTGAATAATGACAGAGCAACTACAGCACAAACCGCTGAGCGCGTTCTTCGATTTCTTCGAGCGAAAAGAAATCGCCCGTCCCCGCTCCGGGGCAGACGGCCTCGATGTGCTTCCACATTTTCTCGGAAGAGATGTTCGAACTCCAGAAGGGCCAAGTCTGGCACTGTATCGGGCGGACGGGGTAAATGGTGCATCCGCGCGTCCTGCCGTCGAAGAAAACACAGTCGCCGTTCGCGTACTCGCGGAGGGAGACGCGGCTGCCGATCAGTCGGGTATACATCAGTCGGAATTCACCGATCGTGAGATCGAGATGGCGGGCGATGGCGAGCATTTCCTCGTCGCCCACCCAGACGGCTCCCGGCCCACCGGTGCAACAGTTTCCACAGCCCGTGCAGCGAAACTTGAGTCCATTCGCGTACCAGGGCTCCGATTGGGGCGCCTCGGGAGTTGCGGACTCGGCAGGAGTCTGTTCCGGTTGATTTTCTGAGTTTTGCATGTGCGTCATCTTACGCGCGGTGGGTGAGTCGAACAATCGTAAAACCTCGGTAGTTTTTTGTTATTTCTTCCCGTACAATCCGGTTGATTTCTCATGGACGACCGTTTCCCTGCTTTCCCTTCAACTGAGGAGTTTTCCCTTGGATTTGCCGCGAAATCCGACCCGCGCCGTCAAGATTGGCACGATTACCATCGGTGCCGGTAACCCGATTGCCGTACAGAGTATGACGGCGACCAAAACGGCCAACATCGACGCCACGGTCGAACAGGTACACCGCCTTGAAGAAGCGGGAGCCGATGTCGTGCGGATTGCGTGCGACAACAAAAAGGAAGCGGCCGCACTGATCGAGATTCGCAAACAGACCAAAGCGAACCTCTCCGTCGATCTTCAGGAAAACTATCGCCTCGCGGAAATCGTGGCGCCGTACGTCGATAAACTGCGCTACAACCCCGGTCACCTGTATCATCACGAACGGGAAAAGCCGTGGCAGGAAAAGGTGCGGTATATCGCGGGTATCGCGGCTGAGAATGACTGCGCTCTGCGCGTCGGCGTCAACTGCGGTTCGGTCGATCCGGCCAAGCTCGATAAATTCGATCCGGAAGACTCGATCTCACCGATGCTCGAGAGCGCGTTCGACCATTGTGAGTTTCTCGACTCGATCGGTTTCACTCGCTACTGCGTTTCGCTCAAAGATTCCGATCCGCAGAAAGTGATCGAAGTCAACAAACGGTTCGCGGCGGAACGTCCCGACATTCCGATACACCTGGGAGTCACCGAAGCGGGGATGCCGCCGGACGGGATCATCAAAACCCGCATCGCTTTCGAGCAACTGATCAGTCACGGCATCGGCGATACCCTGCGGGTATCACTCACCCTGCCGAACCCGCGTAAGCACGAAGAGATCGCCGCGGGAAGAGGCATTCTGGACGATATCGCCAATGGTCGCGTGCGATCGGTCGTCGACTTCGGCACGAATACGCTCAATATCATCAGCTGCCCGAGTTGTTCGCGCGTCGAGAACGAAGCCTTCGTGGAACTGGCCCAGGACGTCAAAGAGATGACGGCCTACGCGAAGGAATATGCCATCACCATCGCGGTGATGGGTTGCCGCGTGAACGGACCGGGCGAAACGGACGATGCCGACCTCGGTCTCTGGTGCGCCCCGAACTTCGTCAACCTGAAGCGCGGTGGCGAACCGCTCGGCGCGTTCCCTTACGATGAGATTCTGCCGAAGCTCAAAGCCGAACTTGATGCCTTGATCGAAGAACGAACGAAAGAAATGGTCTAGCCGAAGAAGCATTCGATGCGGACTGCGGATGCAGTGTGATTTGATTTACCACCAAGTCACCAGGGCCACCAAGAGTTGACAGGTATCTGACACCTGTGAGTGGCCTCCGCCGTCAGGTTCTTGAAGGATCGTTTTATGCTTAGGAAAGAACGACTTCTCGTCAGCCTCAGCGAATGCTTCCACCGCACTATCTGCTCAACAGTAACTTCGCGCCATTGGCGCCTCGGTGGTGAAAACGGGACCAGTCTTCGCCCCGTCAGACATCCAATTGAACAACCTGTTTGGCGAGTTCCGTCACTCGCTGCGGGTCGAGGAGTGCGGGCAGGAGTTGTTGCAGGTTGTCGGCTGCGGCGGCGATTCCGAAGGGGACGGCGTCGGGAATTGATTTGCCCTGATCGATGGCCCACGCGAGACCGGCGGTGAAGCAGTCGCCGCAACCGATGGAATTGACGACGGGGACCTCGAGCGGGCTGTACTTGAAGCTTTCGGTTTCTGAAGCGAGGAGAATCTCGCCCGCTCCCTGCGTGATCAGCACCCATTGAGCGCCAGCTTCGATCAGTTCCCGCATGCCCGCCAGAAGTTCTTTTTCATTATCGAGCTTTCGACCGAGCGTCGTTTCGAGTTCGGCGCGGTTGGGTTTCACGAGCAGCGGATGGAGATCGAGGCATGCCAGCAATCCCGGTCCGCGAAAATCGCAGATGGCCGGAACCGGGCTCCGTTTGAGAATTTCGCGGTAATAACCGGGATCAGTACCGTCGGGGAGTGACCCGGTGACAACGAGCAGACTCAATTCCCCCGCAGATTGGGCGAAGCAGCGTAAATAGGCGTCGAGTTCACGAGTCGGGATTCCGCGCGAGTTCTCTACCAGTTCGGTAATGCTGTTGTCCGCATGCGAAATGAGGGTGGTGCAGACGCGGGTTTCGACTTCGGAATCAATCCAGATCGCACGCGCACCACTGCTGAGAAAACTCTGTTTCATCGCGTTGCCATTGATGCCACCTGCCGGAGAAAACGTGACCACGCCCCCCTTCAGACGGTGAATCGCCAGCCCGCAATTGAGTACTTTTCCCGAAGCGCACCAGTGAATTTCTTTGGCCCGGTTGACTTCGTTTGCCTGCAGGTCATCGAAGACCATAATTTGTTGCCAGGCGGGCGTGAGTCCGGCGACACCAATCACAGATTCGCCTCCAGAATGGCAAAGAGTTCGTCATCGGACAGCTCCCGCGGGTTGCCATTCATGCTGTTGCCGCGCGAGCTCTGGACGATATCGGGAAGCAGTTCGCGAGTGACATTCACCTCGGAAAGTCGGGCGGGGAGCCCGAGTAGTTCGTTGGTCTTTCGAATCTCCCCGATGAAATTGTCGATGATCTGTGTCGGGCCGCCCGATGGTCGACTGGTGACCAGAGAGCCGAGGATCGCCATCTTTTCCAGCGTTACAGACCGGTTTGTTTCCAATGCGATCGGCAGCATCAGCGCACACGCCCGGCCATGGCCGACCCAGGCGTGCACTCCCAGCGCGGCGGCAACTCCATGCGCCATTCCGAGTCCCGAATTCGCGAGCGCCAGGCCGGACAGAAAAGCGGCATGCGCCATCTTCGCGCGGCCGTCCCGCAAATCCTCTTCGGTACAGTCGTAAGTGAACCGGGGAATCGCCTCCAGGGCATAACGCAATCCCTGCAGGCAGATCATGTCGGTCATCGGCGTCGCCCGTTTGGAAAGATAACTTTCGATCAATTGGGTGATCGCATCCATACCACTCTCCGCCGTCTGCCGAAGAGGCAGGAGCATCGAGGCTTCCGGATCGATAACCACCCACCGCGGGACCATGCTGCTCGCGCGAAGCGATTTTTTGAACGGCGGATCCTGGCTCGAGATCACCGCATTTTTGGTCGCCTCGGAACCCGTACCGGATGTCGTCGGCATCGCAATCACGGGAAGCGGAGGCTCGGTGAGTTGCAACCCTTTGCCGACGCCTTCCAGGTAATCCTGTACGCTCGCCCCGGCTCTGTTCGTGGCCATGGCGGCAACAGCTTTGGCGAGATCAATGGCCGACCCGCCGCCGATGCCCAGCACAGCATCCCCCGGTCCGGGGTTGAAGCCGCGAATTTTCTCCGCCGCCTTGTCGACATCTTCGACGAGGGGTTCGCGACCGATGTTCGCCAGCGGCTTCGTTTCGATCCCGGCGTCATTGAGCGCGAGCAGGATTTCCTGGCTGTACCCATTGCTGTTGAGTCGTCGCGATCCGGTAATCACAAACACCCGTCGGACCTCATCCCTGATCAATCCCGCCAGATCAAACCGGCGATCCCAACCGAACAGAACATGCGCGGGGGAAACCCAGTCGTAGCGGGGTTCGAACGGATGAGCGTTTCGTGGGTCGGGTGAGTTAGAAAAGGGCACGGTGTGATGGTTCTTAAAGAAAAGTGCGGCGACCTGTTCGCTTATGCCTCCCCATTACCTTCGCTCGCATTGTCATTCGCACCGATTTCCTGTTCAATCGCGGCCAGTTGCGGCGTGCGGAAGTGGAAGTCGACGACGAGCGGAAGATGGTCGGAGGCGTCGCGGGTTTTGATCGAACGGACGACGTGGGCGTGTTTGATCTTCAATCCATGATTGACGAAAAGTTTATCAAGCGACCCCATCGGCATGTAAGCCGGAAAGGAGCGGAACTTCGATGCCGGGCGGGTGATGTGCCGGAATTGATTTCCGGCAAAGATCTTGTCGGCCAGTATGTTCCGCCAGTCGTTCGTGTCGCCGACAATGACTGTCGGATGTTTTGCGAACTTTTTGAAGGTATCGTGCTCGAGGAGTTTTCGAACCTGGGTCTGCCGTTCCATTTCGGCAAGTCCGAGGTGCCAGTTCACCAGATGCAATTTTCCTTCGGGCGTATCCACGACGCAAAGCTGCGCCCCCCGGTTTTTCTTCCTCCAGACGCGCAGCGAAATGTGCTCGGAGTCGTGAACGTTCCAGCGGGAAAGGACGAGGTTGCCGTAACCGCCGGATTTCAGTTTGACATTCAGCTGGAAAAGTTTGTGGTCGAACGAGAAGTATCTGGAGAGAAGTTCGGGCTGATCGTGAAACTTCGAGCGGCGGCAGTTGGTATCGACCTCCTGCAGGCAGATGATATCGGGATTCTGGTCTTCGATGACTTCGCAGATGCGTTCCAGCCGATACCGGCGGTCACGTCCTCCGATTCCCTTGTGTATGTTGTAACTCAGCAGTCGCATGAACTCGTTCCATTGGGCGGACCAGACGGCGAGCGGGTATTCGTCTGGAGGAAGTTTAGCGCGAAAGGTGCCTGAAGGTAACCTGTTTTAACGACTGGAGTTCAGACTTTCCAACGACTTTGCCGGAGAGAGAGGGGATGCGGGCGGAGTTCAGGGTTAATTCTGTCGAGGGGCCCCGTTCCGTTTGAATTTCAGGGCTCGCCTGCCTACGATGTTGGTTCGCTTTTCAGGGGCCGATTCTCTCTCGTGCCCCGAGTCTCCAGATGTTTCCCGGCTGATTCTCATCCCGGTTCGCCCGAATTGACCGGCGGATGAATCGGTCGGCGTCCATACACGATTCCGCCTTCATTAACCCCTCCGGGACGATCATCAGACCCGGACAGGAGTCCATTCCATGAGCGACACGCCACTCAAGTTCGGTTCACTATGTCTGCACGCCGGTCATGAACCGGATTCGGCCACCAATTCCCGGGCCGTCCCCATCTATCAGACGACCTCCTACGTCTTCAATGATACCGACCACGCCGCGAACCTGTTCGCGCTCAAGGAATTCGGCAACATTTACTCCCGTATCATGAACCCGACTTGCGACGTGCTCGAAAAACGGCTCGCCGCTCTGGAAGGTGGATCGGGAGCACTGGCGGTGG
>PABD01000132.1 GCA_002702685.1 Planctomyces sp. | reverse complement strand
TGATGACGAGCTTTCCATCGTCCGCTTCGCGGTAGTCACAGACGCGGAAGCAACCGAGGAGTCCACTCCCTCCACCGATCGGCAGGTCGACATCGCCGATCCGAATCCGGTGAACGTCACCCCAGGCCACATCCCAGCTTCCCCACTGCTCTTTAGTCACTTTGATGGCGGCTTTGAATGCGTCGACCGCTCGTTCGGGGGAGCCGATTCCGTACGGAGTGGATGTCGGCCGGTCAGCGTCCCAGCTCTCGACGTACTTATCGTCGCCTTTGCTGTAGTGGTCCCACCAGACTTTGAACAACACGCTGCCCCGGCTCTCCGCTGACGCGGAGTTATCCCAGTCTTCGAGCAGTTGGACAGCCTGCTGTTCTTCGTCACTCAACTGGGCTTCGTTGAGCAATCCGACCAGCCCCGGTTTCATCCGGTCCGCGAGCATCATCTTCATGCTGAATTTGAGATCGGCCAGATCTTCCAGACTGAACTTCTCGTTGTTGTGGACGAGGCTCAGGCCATGTTGTGTCCGCACGCTCAGATCGTTGTCCGGAAAATACGGCGGATATTCTTCCCGGTTCAGCGGTTCGTGCAGATTGGTGAAGTAAGGGGGCGAATTGCAGTTTTGTACGTAGCCTCCTTTGGGGTTCTTGAGTTGCATGAGATCGGCGACCGGATGAATCCGCGTCCAGATTTCATCGGAAGTTTCGGCCTTCACCGGCGTGAAACGATGGTTCTTATGTGGAATGACCGGTACGGTCCCGTTCCAGAGGTAGTAGATATTCCCCGCGCGATCGGCGTAGGCGACATTGAACATCGGGATTGCCTGCATCTCCAGTGCGGCTTTGAATTCATCGAAGCTGGTTGCCTGGCTCATCCGGTACCACTGCACTCCCGTCTGATACTGGTCAAAAGCGACCGATCGCAGAATGAAGAGGGAGTCCGTCGTCTTGAAGACCACCGGGCCGAGCGGGCTCCACTGGAATGTATCGTTGAGCGTGCGACCATCGTCGGTGGCGACAGTGACCTCTCGAGTCTCGAGTGGCACTGAGCTGTTATCAAACAGGTAATGATCGGGTTGTTCCGGATCGAGTTTGACCTGGTACAGCTCGAAGAGGTCCGGATGATTGACCGTATGAGACCAGCCGAGATGGCGATTGAAACCGGTGGTGAGAAACGCGCCGCCGACAAACGTCGAACCGTAAAAATCATACTGGCCGGGAATGGTGATGTGTGCTTCGTAGTAGTTGGCTTCTTCCGACCAGGGCTGATGCGGATTGTTGAGCAGCATGGCATTGCCGCTGGTGGTGCGCGACGGCGCGAGGGCGATGGTATTGGAGCCGATTTCCGTTTCCGGTTCGCGCAGTTGCTCCATTTCCTGCAGCAGGGCCATTCCTTCCTCGGCGGCGGCCTTACGCAGACGGCCGATGTAGTCGTAACGAAGGAACGTGAACCGCATGATCGCCACCTGCCACGCGGAGACGAGGTCATGCACGCTGACGGGGGTCATCCAGTCTTCCGTCTCTTCGGGATGCGCCTCTATGTAATCATTCACCCCTTCGACGAAACCCGAGACGACCTCGCGAAAGTCGGCGGGAAGAAGATGGTAGTTATTGACCGCCGTCTCTCTCGCGCGGAGCAGTTTGGTGTCGAAGTCAAACCGGACATTCGCTTCCGATGCGCCGTAATAGCGGCTCATCTCGCTCCGTCCCCGTACGATCGATTTATACAGGATCGAGAAATGGTCCTCGCACTGTGCCCACGCGAATCCATAGGCCACCGCACGTTCGGATTCCCCCACGATATGCGGCACGCCGTACGCTGTCCGTCGGATGACGACCTGATCGCGAAGTTCCGCCGCAGAGAGAGTCGACGCAGCCAGTGTGAGTAAAAGGACGACGGGCGCCAGGATCAATCGCATGACTGTATCTTTCACGTTGGGAAGAAGTCGGATGAAGATGCTCATCGCTGTCACGACCTGGACGCCAACACGGTGCGCCCGATCGAGCGGTTACAGAGAGGCATCCGCCGCCTGAGTGCCGGCATCGTGAACATACTTGACGAGGTCGATGACGTTCTGTGGATCGACGCCCGGCATGATGCCATGACCGAGGTTGAAGATATGCCCCGGGCGGCCGGCGGCTTTGCCGAGGATCTCCTGCGCTTTCCCCTTGAGGATATCGAACTCACAGAAGAGCGCGGCGGGGTCGAGGTTCCCCTGAACCGCCTGATGGTAGCCCATCGACTTCCAGGCTTCGGCAAGATCGACGCGCCAATCGAGCCCCTGAATTGTGCCTCCCGCCGCGATCTGCAATGGCAAGAGTGCCGGATTGCCCGTCAGGAAGTTGATCACCGGTGCGTCGGCGGGCAACTGGCTCAGGAGACGTTTGGTGTAGGGGAAGGCGTAGTGACGATAATCATCAGGACTGAGGCAACCGGCCCAGCTGTCGAAGATCTGCACGGCCTGGCAACCGATCTCCAGTTGGCGATTGAGATACCCGGCGACGGAATCGACGAGCGTGTTCATCAATTCGTCCCAGACCTCGGGGTGGGAGTACATGATCTTTTTGGTATGCAGATAATTCTTCGAGCCCCCACCTTCGATGGCATACGAGGCGAGCGTAAATGGCGCGCCGGCGAAGCCGAGGAGGGGGATATCGGTCGGCAGTTCGCGGCGAATGATCTTGATCGCGTCGAAGACGTAACCGAGGTCGTCGATATTCTGCACGCGTTGGATGCGTTTGAGGTCGTCCGGGCCGCGGAACGGATTGTGAATGCAGGGCCCTTCGCCCTTTTCGTAGGTGAGGTCGAACCCGACGAGTTGCAGAATCGGCAACAGATCGGCGAAGAGGATGGCGGCGTCGACCCCGAGGATCTCGCGCGCTTCCAGCGTGACCTGCGCGGCGAGGTCAGGGGTCTTGCACAGTTCGAGAAAAGTGACCTTGTTGCGGACCGCCATATACTCGGGCATATAGCGTCCAGCCTGCCGCATCAACCAGATGGGCGTCGTATCAGTCGGTTTGCCACGCGCCGCTTTCATAAAACGGCTATCGGCCAGTTCAGGTGTGATCAAGGGAGATGTATCCGCTGTGGGCAAAATCAAAGTCGGTGGAATTAGATCGATCGGTGCGAACACAGAGGCTCGAAGGAGTATTTCCGAGGGAATGCACCTTTAACGCTTTGTGTTGCTTCGCAACCCAGACAACGCTCGCGCGATTGTCTGGGCCACCCTTTCACTTCGTGTCTTCGAGACTTCGTGTTAAAAAAGATCAACCGAATTTACGAAGTGCATTAAGTATCAGGATAGCTGATTCAGGGCCGGATTTGAATTGCCCCGACGAAGATGGTCACCGTTTCACGAGGGCCGGGGCTTTGGTCATGATCATCTTGATGAACGGGCCCAGTTTGGGGGGACTGGCCTCGAGCTGCGGGGGTAGTTCCAGCTTCGTCAGGTGTTCCGTGGCGGTCGGGCCGATCGAGGCGATCACCAGTTTCCGGGCGGCCTCCAGCCATTCCCGGAAGAGCCCCTGCTCGTGGGCGGCTTGAAAAACGTGCGTGGCCTGATTGGCGCTCGTAAAGGCGAGGACGTCGAATTCTCCCCGGATCGTCTGCTGGATCGATTCATACAGGGGGGCGGGGTCGTCGGGGAAGGCCCACTGGTAGACGGGGACGGCGCGGACTTCCGCCCCGCACGCCTTGAGGGCGTCGTAGAACTCGGTACTGGGAATGCCGTATTCCTGAACAGCGATTACTTTCCCCTGGAGGTCGAGGGCCTGTTCCATCGTCTCAAAGAGTTCGCGCCACGTATTCGGCTCCGGCGCGACATGGTCGATACGGACCTTTTCTTCCCGGAGCACCTTCACTGGTTTGGGACCGCGGCTGATGATGACGTACTTCTGCAGTTCCGTCAGAAAGTCGGCGAGGGGCCATTTCGTCTCGACGACATCGAACAGATGCCGCGTGCCGACGCCCGTCATGAAGACGACATAGTCGATTTCGCCAGCGAATATCTGCTCGGCGAACTTAATGGCCGCGGGGTTCTCCGTCAGCGGCACTTCTTTCATCGACGCGACGACGGTGGCCACGCCCCCCATTTTGGTGATCAACGTCCGAGTCTCTTCCGAACGGCGGCTTTCAAAACTGCAGACGCGCAAGGGGGCGGTGGATGTATCGGTCATGGAATGCGTATCTCGGTTGGGGATAACCACCAAGGCGCGGAGTGCGCCGGGAGGTTTTTTTTCCAGTCAGTCGGGGAAGCGAGCGATGACTTTATTCTAGGCGCTCACCGGGGATATTTCTTCATTCGCGGTGGCAAATTCAAGATACGGCACCACTTCCACACGCGCAACGATAGCGTGACTCCTGTTGCCCTTGGTGGTTCAACATATCGATACGCGAATGTCGTTTCCCTCGACTGGTCAGATCAAATCCGCGATCGGTGCGCCGGCGTTGACCATTTTCATGGGACGACCATTGGCCGAGCGGTATTCGCGGTCGACCGGGATTCCCATCGCGTGGGCGACGGTTGCCCAGATGTCCCCCGGTTGATACGTCTTGTCGCTGACGACTTCGATCCCTTCGCTGTCCGTTTCCCCCACGGCGATGCCTCCCTTGAGACCGCCGCCGCCGATGACCGTTGACCAGCTACGGGCCCAGTGGTCGCGACCCGTGTTCTGATTGATGCGCGGGGTGCGGCCGAATTCGCCCATCCACACGAGGACGGTGTTATCGAGCATGCCGCGGTCTGTGAGATCCTTGACGAGCGCGGACATCGCCTTGTCCATCGTCGGCAGACGATCCGTACGGAGCTGGTTGAAGACATCCTGGTGCAGGTCCCAGCCACCCATGTCGACTTCGATGAAGGGGACACCGCATTCAGCGAGTCGGCGAGCGAGCAGCAGACCGCGACCGAAATTGTTGCGTCCATAAGCTTCCTGAACCTCTTCCGGTTCCTGGGCGACCTCGAAGGCGGTCATCTGGTCGGAATAAAGCAACGTGAGCGCCTTGCGGTAGATGTCCTGATGATCCTGCGGCATCTTTCCGCGGTTGGATCCGATGAACTGCGTCTCGACGGTCTTCAACATCGCGAGCCGCGATTGCATCTGTTCGGGGCTCATGCCTTCCATGTTCGCATTCTGAATGCGCCCGTTGCTGTCGACAATAAAGGGGGCGTTCGACATGCCGAGGTAACCGGGCGACCCGGGTGACCCCCCGACGGCGACGAAGGACGGGATCGACAGGTCCTGGCGTCGTTCGCCGATTTCCTTGCTGACGACGGAACCGAACGGCGGATGCGTGACCGTCGGATTTGGCACGAAGGACGTGTGCAGGTAATAGCGGCCTCGATCATGGTCTGCTTCGCGCGTGCTCATCGAGCGCACGATGGACAGGTTGTTCATGATCTTCGCCGTTTCCGGGAGCGCTTCCGTGATCTGGAAATCCCCGGCTGTCGAGATCGGCTTGAACTCTCCCCCGTTCGTAGAATTCGGTTTGAGGTCCCAGATGTCGATCGTCGGCGGACCCCCGCTCATCCACATCAGGATGCACGACTTCTGATTGCTCTTCACTTCCGCCGCGTGTGTTTCGAGGTGCGACATGAACTGCAGCGCCGGAACGGTCGCGGCGCTCGTCGCCAGATGCCGCAGAAAATGGCGACGATTCATGCCGGTCGGAAAGGGTAGATTCATGGTGGTCTCCCGCGGGGTAGGCGGTGGATAAGTTGTCTGTTTGTTAATGATTCGTAATGAACTCGTTCGAGTTCAGCAGGGCCCACATCAGGTCCTGCATGGCGGCCTCTTCTGAACTGGCACGGAACAGCTGGTTCAGCGCGTTCCGTTCGCGGGGCGTCGGGTACCGGCTCAAGGTGGTGAGATAAATTTCGTTGATCTTGTCGATCGATTTCATGTTGGTATTCTGCCGCAGCTGCTGAAGGAAGCTGTCCCCTTCGAGCGACAGGGCGTTGCGGACCAGTTGCCCGTTCATCAACATCAGCGCCTGTGGAATCGTTCCGTTGAAGGTCGTCGCTTCCGTCCCTTCGTCGTTGCCGAACTCAATGATGAACTGCCGCAGCCATTGTTCACGCCGGTTCTGCATCTCCTGATAGTCGGCCCGCCCCGCCGCATCCGCACGCGTCGCCACGAGGAGTGAGTCGTACAACTGTTCTGCTTCGAGTGACTTGAGATACATCTTGCTGAAGAGGGGTGTCTCTCCCGCGGCGGGGTCGTCGAATTCGTTCCCCGCGTTGAATCGGCTCGTCAGGTTGTACGCCTTTGAGTTGACGATCCAGCTCATCAGTTTTTTGACGTCGTAGTTGTTCTTGATGAATTCATCCGTCATGCGCTGGAAGAGTTCGGGCATCGCGGAAGGGTTGTGCGGTCCGATGTCATCGACAGGATTGACGAATCCGTAACCGAAGAAATGCGACCACATCCGGTTGACCATCGCGGAGGCAATCGCCGGACGCTCCCCCGATTTGAGCAGCTTGGTCAACTCCTCGCGGCGATCCGTTTCTGCTTGCGGGTCAACAGTCTGGCCATCGAAGATCGGGTAGGCGACCTGCTTGAGACCATCGCGGCGATCGAAGTGCACCGGGCCCGAGAATTCGCGACGGACAATTTCGGAATAGTCATCCACGCGGCGACCGGTGTTCGGATCGGTCTTCCGATGGTCGATCTTGTCGATCTGACGGAAGAAACTGTTGAACTGCCAGAACTGCTCCTGCTTCCATTGGTTGAACGGATGGTTGTGACATTGCACGCACTGCAGTTGCTGACCGAGGAACAGTTTGGCGGTTTTAGCCGTGAGCAGGACCTGTTCGTCGCGCATCGTCATCTGGGCCAGCAGATAATTAACCGCGCCATTCTCTTCGAAGTGCCCTTCGGCCAGAATCAAGTCGGTGACAACTTCGTTCCAGGGACGATTTCGGGCGAAGGCTTCCCGCCAGAATTTTTCCATCCCGCGGCGACTGACGCGCTGCGGTGTCTGGCGGCCGATCGACAGGTTCGTCCAGACCGTCGTCCAGTTTTCCACGTATTCGTTGCTGTTCAGCAGTCTTTCGATGACCTCCGTCCGACTCGGAGCTTCACCCTTCTTGTCGAGGAATTCGCGAACCGCATCCGCGGAGGGGATGCGGCCGGTCAGGTCGAGATAGACCCGCCGCAGCCATTCTTCGTCATCGGCGATATCGGACGGGGTGACTTCGTTATCCTGCCAATGCTGGGTGAGTCGCTGGTTGATTTCGGCAACGAACGGATCGCGCGTACCGGTGCTGAAGTCTTCTACCTTCGGCGCCGCGGTCGCCATCGTGCACATCAGGAACAGGCTGACGCCGCAGAGAGAACTAAGGCGGAAAAACGGGCGGAAGGCGCCGGAGGGCGAAGCGATAGAGAACATCAATCAGGTGTTCCTGTAAAGGGATCGCGAAAGGCGAGCCGAACGGCCAGAATGCGGCGCGAAATTGCCTGCATCCCTTCATAATACGGAGAAACACGCAGTCTTACTACCGGATATTCGCCGAAATTAACACGTTGCTGAACGCCCGTTCGGTTTCGCAGCCGCTTGCTTCGGCGACAATCAGGGCGTGCTGGCGGTGAAAATAGCTTTCAATTGAACCTGTCGCGAACAACAGGACTAACAGGAGCAGGCAACATGGTAACGGAAGAACTGGCGGGCCGCGTGGCGATTGTCACGGGAGGAGCAAACGGGATCGGGCGGGCGACCGCCAAGTGGCTGGCGCGCAACGGCGCGAAGGTCTACATCGGCGACGTCCACCTGCTCCCCGAGAACCACGATGAATTCTTCACACTCGGCATCGAAGAACAGGAGTGCGATGTGCGCGTCGAAGCCGATGTGGAAAAACTGGTCGCCCGGGCGGTGAAGGCGGAAGGGCGGCTCGACATCCTCGTCAACAACGCCGGGATCGGGATGGCCAAACCGATCACCGAGGTGACGGAAGAAGACTGGGATGCCTGCCTCGGGGTGAACCTGAAGGGTCCGTTCTTCGGTTGCAAACACGCCATTCGCCAGATGCAGCAGAACGGCGGTGGCGTCATCGTCAATACCGCGAGCAACGCCGGCCTGCTCCCCCGTCAGCACGATCCGGTTTATTCGATCAGCAAAATGGCGCTCGTCGGCCTGACGAAATCGCTCGGGCTCTGCCACGCCAAAGACAATATCAGGGTGAACGCCGTTTGCCCCGGCCCTGTTTGCGAAACAGGGATGATGAACGCCGACCTCGAAAAGTCGAGTGATCCGAAAGCGATGAAGCAGGGGTTCATCAACGCCTCCCCAATCGCCAAGGCACTCAACCGGATGATCACCCCCGAAGAAGTCGCCGAGGCGATCGGCTACCTCGTCACCGACGCCGCCCGCTTCGTCACCGGCACCACCATCGCCATCGACGGCGGCAAATCCCTCGGCGTGAGCCAGAGTTAGGGTGAACGCGAATCGCTGTAAGGGGCGCGATTCGACCCTTTCCCTCATTCTGACGCTCCCCCCGATTCCGGGGCAGCCGGCCCCTCGCGAGGGCCTGGCGGAACTTTGAAAAAGATTCGGGATCCCCGAACAAGATCTGGATCCGATTTGTCGATGGTGTTAACTTAACAGGACCATCTGTTCCGCTGCTCTTTCGGAGTCTGCGTTAAAACCAGCTGAGGGCATCCGCGACAACACCCTTCTGAAACGATCACACCTCCAGCATTCTGCTGTCCGTTTCCCTGTTGTCGGATGTGCGTTTTGAACACATCTTCGAATTCCGCCACTTCCGACCGGCGCCTCCCGGTCGTTCCTGCGGGATCGTACCGGAGAGAGGGTATCACCGACGTTCTTTTATTGTGTCGACCGGAATTCTCCGGTGGACCATGCCGGATATTCTCCTGTTCCGCTCCCATCAATTTCGGATCCCGACATGAGCACCTCGACCTCACCGCGGACACAGTGTCCCCATTGCCAGAAGATTCTCACCATCAAATCGGAAAGCCTGTACGGTCGCCGTACCAACTGTCCGCAATGCCGCGAGAAATTCGAAGTCAGACCTTACGGCCGCAAGCGCGCGGCGGGTTCGAAAGGGGCTTCCGCCGCGACGACTGCGCTGATCGCCAAAGGGGATACGGCGACCTGGCCGGACAATGATTTCAGTGAACTCGAAGGAACTGCCAAACCGAAGGCGCGGCGACGCGTCAAAGCCGAAGTCGTCGAGGAAGAGGATTACGGTTTTGGTGAGACTTTGCCCGCGCTCCCCTCACGCAGCACGCGCGCGGCGGCGACCCGCCGCAAATCCGACGATGTCCCCGAACGGAGACGAGGGCTCGAACAGTTTGAACGCAAACGCCCCCGACGGATTGAAGCCCAGGGGCCTCATCCCTTTGTGCAGTTCATCGGCTGGGCGGCGGGAAGCATGGTCGGCGGATTCATCGGTGCGGTGATCTGGGCCGTCATCATTTGCGCCACCGGTTACGAGGTCGGCATCGTGGCCTGGGCCGTCGGTGGATTGACGGGCCTCGGCGCGGCTTTTGCGGCCAACGCGATGGGGGATACACAGGGGTTCGGATCGGGTGTGACCGCCGCGTTTCTTTCCTTGGGAGCAATTTATATGGGAAAAGCGATCGCGATCACCGTCCTGTTCGGGGATGTCATCGTCGGAATTATCGGCCCATTCTTCACCCTGAATCCGATCGATGGCTTCTTTATTCTCGCGGCGTTCTTCACCGCTTACAAAGTGGGAGCGGGGATCTCGGACGACTGATCCCTCACTTGGCATTGATATTGGCGTTGACATGCGACGAAATTGCGCTGAGTCAGAGCGCGAGAATGCGCGCCAGGTGAGTCACGGCGGCGCTCTTCTGTAACCGGTCGAGCTCCGCGTTGCCTGTCAATTGTTGCGTCGCTGGCAATCATCATGCTAATCTATACATAGCTTCACGGCAGACTACTCGTGACTGCTGGCGCTGCCCGTATGGATTCGCTCACCTCTCTAATGGAATGACTTCATGAACCTGATGAGACACTGCTCCGTTCTGCCTCCTCGTCGCTCAAAAATTTTATGCGGCATCGTCGCCCTGACTCTGTTTGTCTCCGGTGCTGTCGCGCACGCCCAGGAGAAAGCGACGGTCGAATCGCTGATTCAAGTCGATCCGGTCCTCTATCTTTCTTCGGACGGAATCGAACCCCATCGCGCGGCGTATGAACAGACGGCGGCGTACAAGGCGTTCTACGATTCCGGCCTTGTGGAAGCGGTCTTCAAACTGGTTGACCAGTTCGGCGAACAAGGCGCGCTCGCGCGGGAGGTGGGAGAGCACCTGATGAATCATGGCGGCACCATCGCTGTCAATCTGCCGGGGCCGGGCGGACTGCCGATCCCGCGCATCACGATCGTCGCGCCACAGGGAGCGAAGTACGCGGACCGGTTGAAAGCGATGGCGGTCGAACTGCTCAACGCACCTGGAGCGCCCCTGGTGGATCGGGAGGAAGTCGAGATCGCCGGTCGTTCGGTCTTCCGCCTGCAATTCCCCGATCCGCCGCAGGTTGAAGTCTCGCTCTGGACTGAGGGAGAGCATCTGGTGGTGGTCGCCGGAATCGGCGCCGCCGAAGCGACCATCAATGTTGCCGAAGGCAAAGTAGCGAATATCACCACGGGCCGCTGCTGGAAGGAATACATCGCCCCTTACGCCGGTGAGGGACCGACGATCTCGCGGTGCTGGCTCGACTTCGAACAGATCCGCAAGAACTTCGGCGAGTTTCCGATTCCGACACCGGATCAGCAGGGATTCATTACCCCCAACCAGTTTCTGGAAGTCATCGGCCTGCACGAACTGCGCGCGGCAGTGATGTTCAGTTCGATTGAAAAAGATGAAATCGTCAAAAGCATCTTCATTGAAGTCCCTTCCCCCGCGAAAGGCGTTATGACCTTCTGGGATCCGGCGCCGATTGATCTCGGAGAAGAAATGGTCCTCCCGGCTAACCTGATGATCTTCGGCGCGAACAGCGTCGACTGGACCCGCATCTACGACGCCGGTTGGGACATGGTCGAAGGGATCATCACTCTCGTCAATCCGCAGGAACTGGAACAGGTCGAGCAGTTCAAACAGATGGTGCCGCAGATCGTCGGCTTCGATCCGCGCGAAGATCTGGTGGGCAGCCTCGGCAACGGAACCTATGTTGCCGTCGGAGCTGATGGCGGCGTCCTGTCGATCCCCGGGATGTGGATCCGCCAGAAAGTAGAAGATGAAGGCAAACTGAAGGAAACCCTCGCGTTGCTCTTCGAACGGATCGAACCGCTCCTTCTACAATCGGATGGAACCGTTACGTTGCGACATTCCGAGATTGAAGGGAAACAGGTTACCTCGATCTCGCTGATGGGCGTCGTCACCCCTTCCTTCGTCATCGACCAAGGCTGGCTGATGATCGGTTCCACGTCGCAGGTGTTGAAGTCGTACTGGTTACAGGAAGAAGGCAAACTGGCAACGTACAAACCGGACGAACGAACCGCCGGTCGACTGAAGAACCTTCCCGAAGGAACCATCTCCTACGGCATCAGCGATCCGACGTTCAGTTATCGCCAGTTACTCGCGGTGGCCCCGATGTACATCGGCATGGGGCAACAGATGCTGATCAAGGAAGGTATCCTCGACTCCGATGTCGCGCTTCCCGATCTGCCCCCGGCCGAGCTGATTACGCAGCACATTAAACCCAACTTTACGATCGTCTGGCGCGACAAGGAAAAGTTGTACGCGAACGTCTACACCAGCGTCCCCGAAGTCACCACCGGGCTGGCGATCACCGGCGTGCTGGTCGGTATTCTGGCCCCCGCGGTGATGAGCGCCCGGGAAGCCGCCCTGCGAGCCCGCTATCGCAATGAAATATTGGACGGATTCCCCGATCCCCAGATCGATCCCGAAGAGGAAGGGACCGACGATCTGCTGGAAGAGGAACCTCTGCCTCGACCTGAACCGAAGAACCGGCGGCCACTTCCCCTTCCCGCACCGGAAAAGTAGGTAGGGCAGATCACCTCAGGATGAAAACCAGACAGGAGCTGGAGGAGTGGATTCTCTTCCAGCTCCTGTTTTTCTTTTCACCAGCGTATTCCGCATCCGCGCGGGAGCAAGGCTGTCTCTTGCCCTGCGAATCGATTAGGCTGGAAGTGCACGCTTCCACCGACCGGGAGCTCGTTGATCGCATTGATTTTATGACACTGAAGATTCAAGACATTGAACTGAAGGTAACATTCGCATGAATACTACCCGTCTGCTCGCACTGGCCTCTGCCGCGTTATTCTCCACATTCCTGCTGACAACTGAGGCTCACGCCGCTGAGGCCGGTCCTCTCGAAGTCGGCGCGTATGCGATGGACATCACGCCCGAAGAGTTTCCGATCTCCTCCGCTGGCAGCATGCGGGCGCGCAGCATGACCGGGGCGCACGATCCGCTGCATGCCCGCTGTCTCGTCATTACCAATGGTAGCGACACGGTTGCCTTCGCCGTCTGTGATCACTGCATGATTCCCCGCGAGCTGATGGACGAAGCAAAATCACGTATCGAACAAACGCTCGGCATTCCCGCGAAGAATATCCTGATCTCGGCCACACATACGCACACTGGGGTCACGGTTACCCCCGTCTTCGAAGCGGAAGTCGATGAACCCTACTGTGATTTTCTCACCGACCGGATTGTGGAAGGAATCGAAACGGCGTGGGAAAAACGTCAACCGGCGAAAATTGGTTTCGGTTCCGGGCACAATGCCGCGCAGGTATTCAATCGTCGCTGGTTCGTTACTTCAGAATCTCAGGATCCCTTCGGCGGTCCCGATGTCGTCAGGATGAACCCCGGCTCCGATATCAGTCAGCTGATCAACCCCGCCGGTCCGATTGATCCGGAGATCTCGTTCCTCTCCGTGCAGACCGCAGATGGCAAACCGATTTCCGTGCTTGCCAACTATTCGCTGCATTACGTCGGTGGCGTCCCCGCCTATATGCTCTCCGCCGATTACTTCGGTGAGTACGCAACCCGGCTCGCCGCGATGCTGGGAGGCGATGGCGATTTCGTCGGCATCATGACGAATGGCACGAGCGGCGATATCAACAACATCAACTTCCGTCTCGGCACTCGCACCGCCCAGGAACCGTTCGAACAGATTCGACTCGTAGCGGGAGATATCGCGCAGTCGACAAAGGCTGTTTATGATCAGGTCGAGTATCACTCGGCATTGCCGATCGATGTCCGCGAAACGGAACTCGAACTCGGTGTTCGTAAACCAACGGCAGAGGAAGTCGCCGAAGCGAAAGCCTACATCGAAAGCCAGGGCGACAAATCGTACAGCGACCTCAAGGGCATTTACGCCCACGAGACCGTCTACCTCGCCGACTACCCCGATACGGTGAAACTGAAGCTGCAGGCGATTCGCATTGGCGACATCGCGATCGCGACGACCCCCTGCGAGACCTTCGCCGAAACGGGCATCGCGATCAAACATACCAGTCCGTTCGAGCAGACCTTCGTGATCGAACTCGCCAACGGCTACAACGGTTATCTCCCCACCCCGCAACAGCATGCCTGGGGAGGTTATGAAACCTGGCGCGCCCGTTCCAGCTACCTCGCGGAAGACGCCGAACCACAAATCCGCGCCGCACTGCTCGGCCTGCTGGAAGACCTCGCGCAATCGAAGTAAGTCACACGGGTGGCCCAGACAATCACGACGTGTTGTCTGGGTTGCGTCAGCAACACATAAGCGCTGAATGCCATTCGACAGCAGAGTCACTCGACCTTAACATCACATAAGTCCGATACCTTTGTGTGCCAGCGGCACCCAGACAACGCTGACGCAATTATCTGGGCCACCCTCTCCTATTCTATTATCACTACGCCTTCATTCGGAGATCGAATCCATGATATCTCGATCCCTGCTTACCTGCTGTTTCGCACTCACCATTCTTGCTGCGACTCTGCTTCCCGCCGCAGAGCGTCCGAATGTCATCATGATCCTGACCGACGATCAGGGTTCCATCGACGCGAACTGTTACGGGGCCGAGGATCTGGTGACCCCTTCTCTTGATCGCCTTGCGCGTGAAGGGATCCGGTTCACGCAGTTCTATGCCGCCGCCCCGGTCTGTTCTCCCTCGCGGGCCGGCTTTCTGACGGGTCGCGTCCCCCAGCGCGCGGGTGTGCCCGGGAATGTCTCGTCCCATCAGGGGCATGCCGGTATGCCGGCCGGACAGGTAACCATTGCAGAGATGTTTCACGAAGCCGGTTACCGCACCGCCCATGTCGGCAAGTGGCATCTGGGGTATGACGCGGAGACGATGCCCAATGCCCAGGGATTCGATTATTCCTTCGGCCACATGGGCGGCTGTATCGACAACTATTCGCACTTCTTTTACTGGAGTGGTCCAAACCGGCACGATCTGTGGCGAAACGGTGAGGAAGTCTTTCGCGACGGTCAGTTCTTCCCCGACCTGATGGTGCACGAGGCGACCTCTTTTATCGGCAACGGTGATGAACGTCCCTTCTTCATGTACTGGGCGATCAATGTTCCGCACTATCCGCTGCAGGGAACCGAAAAGTGGCGTGAAGTTTATAAAGCCCTTCCGTCACCGCGCGATAAATACGCCGCATTCGTCTCCACGATGGATGAAAAGATCGGCGAGCTCCTGGCTTATCTCGACGAACAGAACCTGCGCGAGAACACCATCATTGTCTATCAGTCCGATCATGGTCACTCGACCGAGGAACGCACCTTCGGTGGCGGCGGAAACAGTGGACCTTATCGAGGCGCGAAATTCAGCCTGTACGAAGGAGGGATCCGCGTGCCGGCCATCGTTTCCTGGTCGGGACATCTGGAAGCGAACGTCGTGCGTGACGAACTCGCAACCGGTTGCGACTGGTACCCCACGCTGCTCGACCTCTGCGGCATCGAACCGGCGACACATCAACTCGACGGCAAGAGCCTGGTGGAACTCCTCACGTCAGACGCTGCGACTTCGCCGCACGAGGTCTTTCACTGGGAACTCGGTAATCAATGGGCGGTTCGCAAAGGGAACTGGAAACTGATCGCCAACCCGCGCGACACATCCGGCTCACCCGAAGCACAAAAGATCGCCGGCTTGCCTCAACGGGTGCTGTTCGATCTGTCGAACGACATTGGCGAACAACACAACCTGGTCTTCCAGCACGCGGATATCGCCCGCGAACTCGAAAAATTGCACGACGAGTGGAAAGCGGGTTTGGCGAAGTAGCGTTCGAGTCCTCTTATCCCTGATTGAAAGTAACGTCCCATGGTTGTGATCAACCTGCCTCCGCGGCGGAAACCACAAAAGTTTACTCCACTAAGCCAGAGGCTCGGAACCGCCGTCGCGGACAACGGGCTTTTATATGTGGTGCTGAATGGAACGACCATGTACTTCTTCCACCAAGCCGGCCCGTTCGGTGGTCGTGACGATACACCTGAAGCGGCGGCGGCATCGACTTACTATTCTTTCTATGTCATCACCGGCTGGTGGCTCTATTTCGCCTTTCTGGAGCGTTCGCCATTGCAGGGTTCGATCTTTAAGAGGGTAAACGGCTCTATCGTCACCGACCTCCACGGCAATCGGATCGGCCTGCTGCGTTCGACCCTCCGCCACGCCGCGAGAGTGTTGACCGCCATGACGCTGTTTCTCGGTTACCTCACCATCCTGTTCACCAAACGCCGCCAGGCGCTGCACGATCTCCTCAGTGGAACAATGGTCATTCAATTAGCCCCGGCCGCTGAAGACGAGTTGATCGAACAAGACTACGAAGACTCCCCCGAACCCGTCACGTAGCTTTCAGTCACTTTTTCGTGTATTCAGTGTGTTTCGTGGTTACAATCCGACGATGAGCGATCCCATGTCCGAAACTGATTTGAATCCGAGTGAACTCTGGTCTGCGCTCCGCGGTTCCATCGAAGATCGGGACCTGCCCCGGTTGGCGTTTCTCTGTGAGAAATATGAGGAAACCATCCGCGAGAACTTCCCGGCCTGGCGGGACGTTCCGGCAGAGGTTCGCCAGGACCGCATCCAGCGCGATGCGTACGCCCAGTCGTTGATTGCGCTCGCGCATGTTTTTGATCGGGCGGGCAAACCGGAACTGCTCGAGCTGTTGCAGCAGGAGGAACCGGGAAATCCGGTGGAGCGTCTCGAAGCGGAACTGGAGCAGGCGAAGGATTTCATCAACAACCGCGACTACGAAAACGCCGTCGCGCTGCTGGTCTCGATGCTGCAGCAATACGAAAACTGGCTCGGTCCCCAAGTTCAGGAAGCCAGGGCCCGCGTCGAAGGATTGCTGGGAGTCACGCTCGCTCGTGCCGGCGACCTCCCCCGGGCGATTCTCCACACCCGCACCGCCCTCGCCCTTTGCGAGGAACTGGATGATCAGGAAGGGATCGAGATTTACACCGACAGCCTCAAAAAGATGGAAAACCTGCTGGATGAGGGGTGAACCCGGAGAGGGCGGCTGTTGTCTCCATGCATACAGACGTCAATTGCGGCCCCGCGCCGATTCCACCCCGCCCCCCCGCTTGACATCGGCGGGCAGGCGTGATAATTTCCGACCTTCCAACCCAAAAACGGGGGCGGAAGCCCAATTTTCGGGGGATTAGCTCAGTTGGGAGAGCGTTTGGCTGGCAGCCAAAAGGTCACCGGTTCGAGCCCGGTATCCTCCACTTGTCAGTGGGATGAATTCCTCTGCCGCAGGCAACCGGAATTCAACACTCAAAAACACCGAAAACCGCTCGTGACAAGTCGCGAGCGGTTTTTTTGTGCGCTGGTCGGATCAGTCGTCCCGGCCTTTGAGGGCATTGAGCTTCTCAGCAAGGTCTTCCACCGTACCGGGCGACTTCCCTTCGATGTTCACATTCTCATCCGGGTCACTCCGGTGATCATAAAGCATCGCGCTGGTCTGCTTTGGGTTTTTCCCCCGATATTCGGTGTAACGATACTCCTCCGTCCGGATCGAGTCCCCGTTGCCGTAGCGGCTGACGGCGTGCGACTTCCAACTGGCGTTGGCATTTTTTATAAAGGGGACGAAGCTGTCGCCGACCAGATGGTTTGGTTCATCAAGCCCTGCCAGTTCGCAGAGGGTGGGATAGAGGTCGATCGTTTCGATCAACTCGACGCGTCGTTCGCCCCCCTTGATGCCCGGCGCGCGGACGATCAGCGGAATTCGCAGCGATGTCTCATAGCAACTGTGTTTGCACCAGAGCGTATGTTCGCCCAGGTTCCAGCCATGATCACCCCACAGGACGACGATGGTATTCTCCGCGAGATTCAGCCGGTCGAGTTCGTCTAAAATCTTTCCAATCTGCGCATCGGTGTAACTGACGCACGCGTAGTAACCGTGGATGAGATTCCGCGCGGTTTCATCAGAGACAGGCCCTTCGGGCGGTATGTTGGAATACGCGCGTAGTTCGCCGGAGTTATGGATCGACTCCGCCGGAGCGTCCTGGGGAACATAATCATTCTCGGGCAGCTGGATGTCGTCGTGGTCGTAAAGGTCCCAGTATTTTTTTGGCGCATTGAAGGGGAGGTGCGGTTTCAGAAATCCGACGGCAAGCAAGAACGGTTCGTCCTTTCCGCCGAGCCGTTGCAGATCGGCAATCGCCCGCTCGGCCAGTTGTCCATCCTGATACGCATTGTCGGGGACATCAGGAGATTCAAACGCCGGACCCCGTTTGCGTTCCCCTTCCTTTTGACGCGCGGCGTGGATTTTCTGGTTCTCCGCATCCTGCCACCAGGAAACTCCCTGCACCCGCCACGGTTCTTCTGACCATCCGTGCGCGTTGTCTTCGGGCAGATGGAAGACCTTCCCGAGCGACATGGTGTAATAACCCTGCTCTTTAAAATGTGTGTTCAGCGTCTTGATCCCCGGCGCCTCTTTTTCGGCCGAAGCGAGATAACTCACAAACCGGGTCGGGGTGGGCCGGATGCCGGTCATCAGGCTGGCCCGCGACGCGCCACACACCGCGACCATGCAATACGCCCGCTCAAAAAGCACACCCGAATCGGCCAACCGGTCGATATTCGGGGAATGAATATGCTCCGCTCCATAACAGGCGAGTTCCGGGCGCAGGTCATCGACGGCGATGAAAAGGACGTTGGGGCGTTCGGCGGCGGGGAGAGAGGAGCATGCCGTGAACAGAAACAGCACAGAGAAAAAATTTCGCAACATGAGTCAGCCTGTGGGTTCGATGTCGGGAGTCAGCCAAAGTCCTCTACGTTGACAGCCGCACAGGCGACATGCTATCCCGCAAATTTGAGCGAACTTATCCCGGAGAGTTTTTCCTTTGGCACACATGGTCGAGTATGATGGGTGCATCACTCCCATGCTTTCCCTTGTCCCGCAAAGGTCGTCGTTCGCATGAAACGATATCTATTCGGCATTCTGTTTTTCATAGTTGCCTCTTGCTGCGTTGTATCCTCCGCCCACGCCGCGCCCAAAGCCAAAGTCCTCTTCGTCGGTAAACAGCCCGATCATCCGTTTGCCACGCATATGTATCTGCATACGAGTGAGATGCTGGCGAAATGTCTCCAGCTGAATGGGGAGATTGAAACGGTCGTCAGCGATGGCTGGCCGCAGGATGCCGCGGTGCTCGAGGGGATCGATACGATCGTCGTCTACACGACCCCCGCGGCGGAGTTTCTCTTCGATGGTCCCCATCGTGATCAGGTCATCGCGCAGCTGGACAAGGGGGTCGGCCTCGTGACAATTCACTGGGCGTCGTCGATCTTCGACAAGAATCTCGATCGCCTCGGACCGATGTGGCTCAGTTACATGGGGGGAACCTGGATCAGTAATGTCGGACTGCACACGGGACCATCGCATCTCAAACAGCTTGTTCCCGAGCACCCGATCTCGTGCGGTTGGAAAGAATACGAAATCCGCGACGAGTACTACCTCAACCCCTCCATCACGGAGGCGACCCCGCTGCTCGAAGTCACGGCGAATGACAAACCGGTGGTCGTCGGTTGGGCCTACGAACGCGAACAGAACGACGGCCGCTCGTACGCCACCACCCTCGGTCACTTCTACGACAACTTTCAGCAGGAACCCTTCCGCCGCATGATCGTCAATGCGATCCTCTGGTCCGCGCACGTCGACGTACCGGAAGAAGGGGCGCGGGTCGACTTGAGCGAAGCGGATCTGGCGTTGCCGGAGAAACCGGAGTGAAGTGTGACAGCGGAGCTTTCATTGAACACGAAGCGGCTGTGTTTTTTGTCAATGTTTTTTTACACACATTGGGGGTTCCACATTGAATTTGTTTTGATCATGGTGTTCATGATCCCGAGTAGTTTTCGCATGCAGGCAACAGCGATTACCTTATACGGCTTTCCGAGTAACTCCACGAACTCATCAAAGGTGGATGTGATCTGCCGATGATAAATTCCCGGCTCCGGTCCACCATTCACCCCTTCCGTCCCCACCACCCTCGGCGAATCGCTCCCCGTTCGATAATCGAGGACAATCATCATATCGTGACCGAGATGCTTACTCTCGATCAGCGGGAGACAAAGTTCCACGTCCAGCCATGGCAGGTCGCGATTCCCTGTTTTTGAACCTCGATATAACCCATACAGCTGATCTTCGATCTCGGGGCTGCCGTAATACGGTGCTGTGCGTATCATCGTCTCCACGTCTGGAATGAACTCAAGCTCATCCTGAATAAAAGGAACCCGATCGCGCAGTACGTCGTCCCCGGATGAACCCAACGACCGGTCTTTATCAGTTCCAGTAGCAAGGAAGGCGGCGCGATTCCTGGAATGTATAGCCCCATACCAATTCATCCTTCGTGTCTTCGCGCCTTCGTGTTAAATCAAACCGCACTTTTTTCTGCAACTCAGAACCCGTAAATCTCACCGTATTTCGCTCCCAGCGCTTCAAGGAGCGGTTTCTCCGAGAGTTCATTGCCGGTGACGACCTTCACCAGGTCGCGGGCCTGATACAGTTTGCCGCGGGCGTGGATGTTTTCGTTGAGCCAGGTTTTCAATTCGCGGAATTCGCCGTTTGAGATCTGGTCGGTCAGGTCGGGGATTGCGGTCTGGGCCGCTTTGAAGAACTGGGCCGAATACATTTTGCCGAGGGCATAGGTCGGGAAGTAACCGAGCAGCCCGGCGCTCCAGTGAATATCCTGCAGACATCCCTGCGCGTCGTTCTCGGGAGTGATCCCCAGATATTCCGTGAACCGGCTGTTCCAGATTTCGGGGACATCCGCCGCTTCCAGTTCGCCGCTGATCAGTTTCTGTTCGAGTTCGAACCGGAGCATGATATGCAGGTTGTACGTCAGTTCGTCGGCTTCGACGCGTATGTACGATGGACGGACATCGTTGATCGCGGTGTAAAAGTCATCCAGGGTGACATCGCCGAGCGACTCGGGATAGAGCCCCTGCACTTTCGGGAAGAAGTGCGTCCAGAACGGGCGGCTGCGACCGACGAAGTTTTCCCACAAGAGGGACTGTGACTCGTGAATCCCCAGCGAGACGGAATCGCCCATCGCGAGACCAAATTGGTCGGCGTTGAGTCCCTGTTCGTAAATGCCATGCCCCGCTTCATGCAGGATGCCAAAGAAACCACTGTTGAAGAAGTTTTCGAAGTAGCGCGTGGTCAGTCGCACGTCGCCGGGTCCGATATCGCTGCAGAACGGATGCGCGGTAGTATCGAGCCGTCCGCGCTGAAAGTCAAATCCGATCTGCGCCGCGGCGGCCTGGCCGATTTCATGCTGTCGGCTCGTGGGATAACTCCGTTTGAGGATCTCCGTTTTCGGTTCCACGGGTGAATCGGTGATCTGCTGCAGCAGTTGAATCACGCCTTCACGAAGCGGATCGAACAGGGCCTGCACCTGCTCCGCTTTCATCCCCGGTTCGTATTCATCGAGGAGCGCGTCGTAGAGGCAATCCCCCTCCCTGCTCAGGATCTTCGCTTCCTCCCGTTTCAAGCGGATGATGTTCTCAAGCGATTTGCGGAACAGGCTGAAGTCGGCCTGTCGCCGTGCCTCTACCCACTTCTGCTGCGCGAGTGAAATTTCACGGGTCATCTCTTCGACCAGCTTGCGCGGCAACTGCGTCGCGCGCTCGTAGTCGCGGCGGGCATCGCGGATATTTACGGCCATGACCGACAACGGATCCGCGGTGGCTTCGATCTCTTTCAACTGTTCGAGCAGGTCCCCCAGTTCCGGGGTCGTCGCCCGTTCGTGGGTCAGCCCGGCCAGGAGCGCCAATTGATTCGCGCGGTGTTCCCCTCCGCCGGGGGGCATGTAGGTCTGTTCGTCCCAACCGAGCAGCGCCCCGCAGGAGTTGAGAATCTTCTTCTCACGCAGCAATTCGACCAGTCGTTCGTAAGCGGGGGGCGTCTCCAACGTCGTCATATTCGCACCTGTCTTCGGGTTGATTCGCAATCGAGTCGAGTCACGGGAACAATCTTTCCCGCCGTCGCCCGTCATCATATCGAATGAAAATCGGGAGTGTAAGCGACGGGTTTAAGGCGGGGAATCTGGTGGGGGAGCGATATCCGTCGGTCCTGCGATCTCACTGCTGGCGATTCAGCAGTGCCACCCTGAAGAGTGCAAGCCGGGGTAGCGCCGGCAGGGAAGCGATCGGGCGGGGTCCGTCCGCTCTGATATCGGGGTTCCCTCAATTGCCTGAATTCGCTACACCTTGGGGCCCAATCTGGGTCGAACATGGTTGTTCACTTTCCGGTAAGTAAAGGTTCAGGAGGAACCGGGACGGTTATGTCAGTTGCCCTGGCGAATAGTCGGACACGGACGTCGGTGCTGTCACTCTGGATGCAGCGGTCATCCTGGATGATTGTGCTGTGCGCGCTTGCGCTGATGGGGCTGGGGCTCAGTGGGATTTCGCGCGGCGACGAACTCGTCGGCGCGGGGGAGATCACCCAGCGTCAGTTGATCTGGATCATGCTTTCCCTCCCCGTCATGTTCATCACAACGACGATCTCCTATCGCCGGTTGATTCCGCTCAGTTATCTGCTCTTCGCCATCAGCCTGGTGCTGCTCGTCGTGGTCTATTTCATGCCCGCGCGGAATGGATCGCATCGCTGGATTCCACTGGGGGTCGCGTATCTGCAACCCTCGGAATTCGCGAAGTTGACCTACATCATGGCCCTCGCGCATTACCTTATGTATCGCCGGAACTATCGCCGATTGACGGGACTGTTGATCCCCTTTGCGCTGACGTTCCTTCCGGTCGCTCTCATTCTGAAGGAGCCGGACCTGGGGACTTCGCTGCTGTTCCTCCCGGTTCTCTTCGCCATGCTCTTCGCCGCCGGGGCGCGGCCGCGGCACTTGTTACTGATTATTTTCCTCGGCATCGTTTCCCTCCCCCTCCTCTGGCTGGGAATGTCGGCCGAGCAGAAATCTCGCGTGGTGACGGTCTTCCAGCAGGAGGATGGCGGCGCCATGCCCCGCGGAGATGGTTATCACCTGCATCACTCGAAACAGATGCTCGCCCTTGGTGGCTTCGAAGGAAGCCTGATGGGAGGACAGACCGTGGAAGATCCGCGGGCGTATTACCTGCCGGCGGGGCGTACTGACTTCGTCTTCTGCCTGGTGGGCGAGCAATGGGGTTTCTTTGGCTGCCTCGCGATCTTCGCCCTGTACACAATGATGTTCGGACGGAGCCTGTCGATTGCGAACGCGACCAATGAGCCTTTCGGCCGATTGCTCGTCGTCGGCATTGTGGCTCTCCTGGCGACGCAGACGTTGATTAATACTGGCATGACCGTCGGTCTGATGCCCATTACGGGAATGACCTTACCGCTACTCAGTTACGGAGGGTCGAGTCTGCTATCGACTTGCGCGGCGCTTGGGTTGATCCTGAATGTCGGCATGCGTCCTGGCTACGAAATGAACGCGGATCCGTTCCGGTTCAATTCCTGAAGGGTTTTCCCTGTCGATCGCCACGAAAAGTGACGGAAACCGATGTAAACAGAGGGAAAACTGGTCCTGACGTAGTTCCGGGGTTTCGACTATAATTCGCGGCACGCTGGATGGTCTGGGAAGACTGACGAACCCGCCTCCGGCGATGGAGTTTCTACTTAGCACACACCACCTAAATGAATTGTGGGCCTGCCACCCGTTCAAAACAGGAGTTTGATAATGAAAGCAGGGAATGCTTTCCGCACCACCACGATCCACAGTTTCGTCGGGCTGCTGATGCTCGGCATGCTCTTCCCCACCGCCACACGCGCGGCCCAGGGACCGAAGCTGACCGACCTCCTCGCTTACAAACCGACTCAGGAGGGGATCGAATACCAGATCCCCAAACCGGACGAGTATGCCGCCTGTAAGGTCGATGTTGAAAAGACCGGCAAAGCGTCGGGCTGGGTTGTGCTCGGTCCGCAGGGGGAAGTCCTCCGCCGGTTCAGCGATACCAACGGCGACAACATCGTCGACCAGTGGAAGTACTATCAATACGGCATCGAAGTCTATCGCGATATCGACAGTAACTTTGACAACAAAGTCGATCAGTGCCGCTGGCTCAATACTGCCGGTTCCGGATGGGGGATCGACGAGAACGCCGACAAGAAAATTGATTCCTGGAAAATGCTGTCCGCTCAGGAAGCCAGCCGTGTTGCCGTCGAGGCGCTGATCAACAACGATCCCGCCACGCTGCTGACGGTGATGATGACCTCCGCCGATATCAAACAACTCGGTATCAACAATGAGCTCGGTCGTCAGATCGAAGAGAGCGTCAAGAACTCCGCCGCTGAATTGCAGAAAGCTCGTAGTTCCGCGTCACAGCTCAATGCCCGCTCGAAATGGATGCGGTTTGATGCCACGACACCGGGCGTCATCCCCGCAGACTCCGGAAAGTCCGATCAGGATTTGATGGTTTATGAAAACGCCATGTCCATCGTCGAGGTGGGAAGCGACACCCTCCTCGTGCAGATTGGCGAGATTGTGAAAGTCGGCGATGTCTGGAAACTGACCGCCGTACCGAAACCGCTGATCGGGAATGCGATCCAGCTGGAAGGTGGCATTCTGATGCAACCGAGCATCACGACCACCGGTGGCGGCAGCATGGCGGGTATCCCGGAAGAAGTGCAGAAGCTGCTGGATGCCCTCCAGAAACTGGACGCCAACAGCCCGACCCCGCAAGACACGCCGCAGGCAATTGCCACCTACAACGCCAGTCGCGCGGATCTGCTGGAGAAACTGGTCGAGGCATCGAACACACCCGAAGAGAAAAGCCAGTGGCTGCAACAGATGATCGATGGTCTCGCGGCCGCCGTGCAGACAGGCGGATATCCGCAGGGACTCGAACGGCTCAAGAAACTGGAGACCTCTCTCAAAGGGCACGAGTTGAGCCCGTATGTTACCTATCGCCGCATTCTGGCCGAGTACAGTGCCCGCCTGAAAGCCGCGACGGGTGATGAAGATCGCCAACAGGTTCAATCGTGGTGGCTCGAAGAACTCGAAACCTTCGCGACGGACCACGAGAAATCAGTCGACGCCGCCGAAGCGATGTTCCAACTCGCCCTCGCCCAGGAATTCAGCGGCGAAGTTCGCGAGTCGGAGAAGTGGTATAAGAAGATCGCCGAGACTCATCCCGAGCTGACGGTCGCCAAGCGGGCTCAGGGCGCGCTCAAACGACTCAACTCGCAGGGGCAACCATTCTCCCTCACCGGAAGTGGCCTCGGCGGAGGTAAGATCAGTTCGTCACAGTTTAAAGGGAAGGTATTGCTGGTCGTCTACTGGGCGACCTGGTCCAACCGTTGCCAGGAAGACCTGCCGCTCCTCAAGGAACTGTATGAGGAATACCATTCCCGTGGGTTTGAGATTCTGGGCGTGAACATCGACCAGACTCCCGAGAACGTGCGTCCCTTCCTGCAGCAGCAGAAGATCAGCTGGCCGCAGATTTATGATCCCGGTGGAGATGAAAGCCCGGCGGCGATGGAATACGGCATCATCATGGTGCCGACCATGTTCCTCGTCGACAAAACCGGCACTGTTCAGAGCCGACCCGGTAACGTCGAAGATCTCCAGAAGCTGCTGCCGGAACTGCTTGAGAAGTAAGTTAGACGCAGCTTCGAAGTATCCAAATTACGGCCCGGAGTGGTTAACCGCTCTGGGCCGTTTTCCATTCCAGCTGGTGCGGCATCACCTGTTGTTGAATCGAGAGCGCCGCCGCTTTGCCGGCTGCTTCTCCCATCGGGACGGAATTCCCCGTCACGCGATAACTCGAGTGCGCGAGGAAGTCACCACTGATGCACCGCCCCGCCATCAGGAGATTGTCGACATCGGCCGAGACGAGCGCGGGGTACGGAATGTCGTACGACTTCACCCCCCGTTTGCGATACTCTTCGACCTCTTCCGGATTGCCCGCGAGTTCCAGTGCATGCACATCGAACGGGAACTTCGCCCGCGCGATCGCTTGCGGGTGACGCATCCCCGAGGCGAGGTCCTCCGCCGTCAGCGTATAGCGCCCCTTGATCCGTCGTCCTTCCCGGACACCGATCTGTTCGGCGGTGGCGACGACCGCGATGTTCGCCCACGGTCCGCCCCGCTTCTTCAGCCCCGCGACGATGTCGAAGACTTCGCGCCGGGCGTTGATCGTCGCTTTCGATATGGCGGCGGCATCGAACGCCGAGACGCCGTATTCGTGGTTCGTCATCAGGGAGAAAATGCCATCGTGGAGATGGCGTAGTGTCGGGGCGTGATACGAAGGATTGATGCCGGCTTCCCGCATCAACTTGAGAAAGCGGGGTTTGGCGTCGGCGCCATTCTCGCGGATGTACGGCGCAACCGCTTCCGGATCGAGACCGGTCAGGAGCGCCATCAGACTCATCGGCTGGCATTCGCACTCGTCACTCATGCCGACATCAAACCGACATCCGGCATGCGCGGCGAGATCGCCGTCGCCGGTACAATCGATAAAGCGTTCGGCAAGCCAGGCCTGACGCCCGGATTTGGACTCGGTCACAACCGCCACGAGTCGATTACCCTCATCGACAATCGCCCCTACGACCAAAGTATGCAGTTGAATTTCAATACCGGCATCCACGCACATTTCTTCAAGGACGCGTTTGGCCAGTTCGGGATCGTAGACGGTCCCTTTCGTTTCCCGCGCGACATCACTTCCCTGCTCTGCAAGCGCGGTGAGAAGTTCCCGCATGATGCCCGTTTTGTTGCCGGCGTCGAGAATCTTCGTGAGCAGACCGGCGGTCCAGACGCCTCCGAGGCAACCGGCGAACTCGAGAATTTGTGTCTTCGCTCCATTCCGCGCCGCGGATAGGGCGGCGCCGATGCCTGCCGGACCACCGCCGCACACCAATACGTCGCTTTTTCCCGCAACCGGAATCATCCGTTTTTCTTCCCGCAGAAAATCACCGGCCGGAAGGACTTCTCCACTCGTCCGTTTGACCGCCCCGGACTTCGGATCCGGTGCGGAAACCATCAGAGCGGGTTCTTCGCCCCGGGCGGCATCGTTCCGAAGAAATGTGATCGGTGCCAGTAATGCGCCCCTCGCCGCGGATTTCAGAAAGAGTCTTCGAGAAGGAGCCATGATTCACCTTGGTCGAGAGAGAGCGTTCGTAAGCAAAAACGAGTGCGGTTGGCTCCAGTGTACCGGGATTCAGCGAGCAAAGTCAAAATGGGGCTCGGGGAAGTTGGCACCATGCCTCGGTCTGCTTCCATTTCCGCTTGAAGCGGCGGGCCACTTCCTTTGGACTTTTATCAAGAGAGGGATAGCTGATCCGAATGTCACGCTGCATCAACAGGTCGAAGGCGTGGACAAGCTCGCTCAGGTAGGCTTCGTAGATCCAGTTCGCCGTCGGCGGAATGCGATAACCGGAATACAACCGGCAGCGACGATGGCGAAACAGGCGCAGTCCGTGAAAGTGATAGAACACGGGGTGCAGCAGATCATGATGTTGCGCGAGGAGATGCCCGACATTCCACGGGGCAATCGTTAACTCGGTTGCTTCGAGAATATGCACGCGGTCCCCGAAGAGCGTCGGCCATTCATCGAGGTATTTCTGATCCCCGAACTTGCCGTCGATCGGTATTTCCGAGCAGCATTCCAGACAACGCTGCTGCCACCAGTGAATGACTTCCAGCGCCGCTTCCGTCCGCCGGAACGTGATGAACTGAACGCAGAAACGACCACTGGTGGCCGTCTGATCGTACTCGGGTGCGTACGCGTGCTCGGTGATGAGCACCTGTTTTCCGCTCTCGTCGAATTCATCGAACAACGATTGGGGCGAATTAAAAAACAGCAAATCGGCATCGATGTAGGTGACGCGTCGTACGTCATGATTGCGCGCGAAGACCGCCTCCATCGTGAACGGCGTCAACGTCCAGCAATACTCGGCGCGGGTGCGCGTCGGTTTCACCGCCAGCAGGTCCGTCGACTCGACCTGTTTGAGCGGGATCGGATGCAGCGCGGGCAGTTTGAGTTTCTTCAGCGCGAACTCTGCCTGTTCGTCGAGACAGATCACCCAGAGTTCCGCCTGCGGTAAATGTTTGCACAGGGAATGATACAGCGCGAGACCCATTGGTAGAAAGCGGTGATCAAAGAGCGTGACAAAATGCTCGCCTGGCTTCTCTCCTGTTGAGCCCGTTGATGCCTCAGTCATGGCGGCCACGTTTCTGTTCCTGGCTCCACTGGAGACAAGCCTGGCAGACGCGTTCGACTTCGCCATCGCTCAATTGCGGATACATGGGCAGGCTGACGACTTCTTCGACCAGTTGTTCCGTATGCGTGAGTGGAACATCGACGTCGAGGCTCTTCGCCATTTCGTAGAACCGCCAGTAGGCAGGATGCTGGTGCACCCCACGCTCGTAGTGAATCGCCGTCTGGATTTTGCGTTCCAGCAGGAACTGACGGAACTGTTCCCGCTTGGCTGTGCGGACTATAAACTGATGGAAAACGGGATCCGCATGCGGGAACGCGCGGATCGTACTCAGCGAGGTCGTCTCGAGCGCGGCGAAGTAGTCATCGGCAATCTGTCGCCGCCGGCGGGTTTCCTGGTCGAGATGACGGAGTCGGATTCGGAGGATCGCGGCCTGAAGCTCATCGAGTCGGGAATTGAGACCGATCTCCTGCGCGATGCGGTCTTCGTTCCAACCGTATTGCCGCAGCGCCCGGATACGTTCAGCAACATCCAGTTGATCGGTCGTGACGGCGCCGGCGTCGCCGAGAGCGGCGAGGTTTTTGGTGGGATAGAAACTGAACGCCGCCAGCGAACCGAAGGTGCCAACCCGAGTTCCCTGCCAGCGGGCACCATGCGCTTGTGCGACGTCTTCGACGATGGGGATATCATACTCTTCCGCGATCGCGGTGATCCGGGTCATGTCGGCGGGGAATCCATACAGATGCACGACCACAATCGCCGCAATCTGCACATTGCGGGAGAGAGCTCCCTTCTCCAGCGCCCGTTCCAGCGAATCGGGACAGAGCGTGCCGGTGTCGGGATCCACATCGACAAAGAGGGGAATCGCCCCAGAGCGAGCGATCGCGTTGACAGTCGCCACGGCCGTCAAGGAGGGCGTGACGACGAAGTTATTGCGGGTCACGTCCAGTGCCTGCAAAGCCAGGAGGATCGCATCAGTTCCGTTCGCCACACCGATTGTATGTTCGACATCCTGCCAGCGGGAGAACTCCTGTTCGAAGAGAGCGAGTTCCTTTCCCATCAGGTAACGATCGCGCTGCAGCGCTT
>PABD01000131.1 GCA_002702685.1 Planctomyces sp. | reverse complement strand
TCACCAGCTTCTTCAACTTCAAAGAAGACAGCGGCACACAGCACTTCGCCGGTCATCGCACCGGCTGCTGGGTGAACGCCATTCCGGCCAACGGCCTTGTGATGGTCCCCGAGTCGAGTGCCGGTTGTGTATGCCTGTTCTCGATCGCGTCGACGATTACCTTCGAGCCTCGCGCGGAACGTTCTCCCTGGACGATCTACAGTCTGGTGGGGGACCATCTGCCGGTTAAACAGATGCATCTGAACCTCGGAGCTCCGGGGGATCGCCGGGATGCCAACGGTACCGTCTGGCTCGGTTATCCTCGACCCGCTCCCAGTCGCGAGACCAGTCTCGACTATCGCCTCGACCTCGCGGATCAATTCGTGGAGTCCGGCAAGTATGAAGACTTTAACCCCGAATTCGTAGAACTGCGAGCTGAAGAACCGAAGTGGATCTATGCTTCTTATGGAACCGGCCTCACGGGCCTGACCATCCCGCTGCTCCGCGAAGAGGACGCCGCTCGCAGTTATGAAGTGAAGCTGCACTTCGCGACGCCTTCGCTGATCGACGCCAATGATGACCTTGTCTTTGACGTCAAAATCAACGGGGAAGTCGTCGCCGCGAATGTGGAATTGAAACCGACGTCGCAATCGGAATTCATCAATGGAGAGACGATTGATATTCCTGCGGTGAACATCACCCGCGACCTGCAATTGGAATTCGTACCGCAGGGTTCTTCCGCCGCGAAAAATCTTCGCCTCTCAGCCATCGAACTGAAAGCGATCGACGCCACCGCGAAGTCCGAATAACTTCGGCGGTGTCCGTCTGGAAGCGAAAAGAGCTTCGGGCAATTGCTCGAAGCTCTTTCTTTTGGAGTCTCTTCGTTGCTCGCGCTACTTAAGCGAAATAGCTTGAGCGAGTGGACGCAGAACATGTCCGATCACGAAATCGTGCATCAGTTCATCCGACTTCGCCTTGAGTTCGGCGAGCGTGTTTTCATAGGACGCCCCCGGATTCAGACTTCCGTACTGGCGAACCGTGAAGTAAACGCTGATCTGATCTTCGGGAAATTCTCCCCGTCGCACCTGGTAAGCATTCGTGCGGGTTTCGACCATCAAGCGTGCCTGCCGACGGCATTGTTCGTCGAGGCTGATCGTGAATGCCGGTTCAAAGTTGAGAATCTTCACCCCGGGCACTTCCCGCACGCCTTCCAGTGCCGGTCCCATTCCCAGCGCTTCGGCGACCAGTTCATCGTGGTTACCGCGGTAGGAGAAATCAAAACCGAGCGTAAAGTCGAGTGCTTCACAATCGAGCGGGCTGACGGACAGCATGTAGGGTATCAACTCGAGCACGAGCGTGTGCTGGTCCATCGCGGCGTCCATGTCGGACGGGTTGATGTAGCCGCTGCAGATGCGGCGGCGTTCAATATTGAGCCACCGTTGATGTCCCTGATCCTTGTCCTCTTCCAGCACAAAATCCGTGGTGCCGCGGACCTCATGATCGCGCGTGTAAAAATTGCGCATGGTGGGATAGGTCCGCTGCACACGTTCGCAAAACCCCAGAATCGTGTCGCGTCCCGCCGGCAGTTCCATCTCTGTGTTCAGGATCATATTCGTATAGAAATCATCCGCGAGTGAACTGTAGGGATGCATGACTGAAACTTTCTTGTCCAGGAACGAAAAACGGACATCGACCTCTCCGAACGAACGGATAATCAGGTCAGCCGGATCAAAATTCAGCTCTTCTTCAGCCCGGAATCCGACGGAAATTGTGAATTCGAATGGAACTGGAGAGCATCATTTTGAATCTCACAGATTGTATAGTTCGACCTGCGGGAGGTCAAAGAGGGTATCTTATGGACGCATTTTTTGGTTAAAATGATCACTCAGGAACAAGGCCATTCGGCGAATCCCTGTGAGAGATCGCCATGCCTCGCAAGAACAGGAGACTCACCCGATGCTCAATTACGCTGTGTTTTCGACGGAACTCGGTTACTGGGGAATGGCGGGCAGCGACCGGACGGTTCACGCGATTGTCATCGGACACCCTGATGAACTCTCGGCCGTGAAGGCGCTCCGTGAGAAAATGTCTCCTTCGGCGGCGCGGCCACTGATTCCGTCCGACTGGTATCCGGAACTCCGCGAAGCCCTCGAGCGTTTCGCCGCAGGGGAACCGATTGCCTTCCATGACATCGACGTGCAGCTTCCCGAGCGGTTGACGAAATTCCAGGCGAAGGTACTCAATCAGACTCGGAAGTTGAAATACGGCGAAACCGTCTCTTATCTCGAACTCGCCAAACGAGTGGGTCATCCCGGAGCCGCGCGGGCCGTCGGATCGGTGATGGCGAACAACGCCCTGCCAATTTTGATTCCCTGTCATCGCGTACTCGGGGCCGGGGGTAAACTGGGAGGATTCTCCGCTCCGCGTGGCACCGATCTCAAACGCGAGTTGCTTCACATGGAAGACGCCGCCCACGCCGCCCTGCTATAATGCACTGACCAGCATTGTGACCATCAGTCTCTTCTTCCCGGTCGATTCCAGCGCAAAGGGAAATGTGTGACCGAACATCATTTGTGGGCTCCCTGGCGCCACGACTACATTACCCGCGACGAATCCGTTGAGGAAGCTTCCGAGTCTTCCGGTTGCTTTATCTGCGATTATCTCAAACGTCCTGAAGAGGAAGATCGATCCAATCTCGTCCTGCTGCGATCCGATCCGTGCGTCGTCCTCCTGAATCGCTTCCCTTACAATAACGGCCATCTTCTCGTCGCCCCCCAGCGTCACGCGGGGGAATTGGCCGATCTGACGCCCGAAGAACACCTGGCGTGCATGCAATTACTCACCCGTCTCGCCGGAATTATATCTGAACAGATGAGCGCGGACGGCTTCAATATCGGTTTGAATCTTGGTAGAGTGGCGGGAGCAGGCCTGCCCGGCCACTTACACTGGCATCTGGTCCCCCGCTGGAACGGGGACACGAATTTCATGCCTGTCATTGCCGACACGAAAGTCATTCCGCAGGCGTTAGACAGTTTATACGAGTTACTCTGCCGGAATCTGGGGAATTAGACTGCCACGTCGACGGAACAGGTCGCTGGCAGACTGCGACTACCGTAATCATTTATGAAATCATCTCTCGCGTTGCCGTTCAGAGCGAATTCCAAGTGCTCGTACACGACTTCCCCAGTCAGCGTATCAGTGGCCGACCGCCTCTGACCTTCGCCTCGGCTCCGAATTCTGCCTCGATGAGATTTCTGGAAAATAATCTTCGAACGGCCGCGACACCCGATAATTTTAAAGATTCAGCGTTTTATATTTCATAGAATCATAAATCATACATTCATTCAGGGAACAGACGTACGTGGACGGCGCCCCGTCAAATTACGTCGCGACCCAGCCTTTATTATCTGCGTGGCCACCTTTATTTCTTACCCTCCCTTTTCATACCGGAACTTTCATGTTACGCACGCTACTCGTCGTCGCCTACTTCGTTGTCAGTTTAAGCGCTATTGTCACCTACGTGACTAATGCCCGCACGGGAGACATCCCTGAGGTCATCACTACCAACTCGACCGTCAGTATTGTGACCATGCTGCTGATCGCCATGTCGGTCGTCGGAATCGACTTTCTCTATCCCGACAAAAAAGTCTCGACGTTCTCCTCGCTCTATTTCGGACTGCTGACGGGCTTTCTGCTTTCCTACGTATTGATGCTGGCACTGCGGCCCGCATTGGAGAATTCCGCCTGGCAGGGGATCGTGACGGTGATGGTCACCCTGGTGCTCTCTTATATGAGTATCTCGCTCCTGATGCAGACCCGGGACGACTTCCGGTTCATCGTTCCCTATGTCGAGTTCTCCCGGGAGCTCAAAGGCAGCAAACCTCTCATCATCGACAGCAGTGCTCTGATTGACGGGCGGATTGCCGATGTTCTCGAAACGAAGATTATTGACAACCAACTGGTCGTCCCTGATTTTATCCTGCATGAAATTCAGAGCATCGCTGACAGCAGCGATAAAGGTCGCCGGACCCGTGGTCGGCGTGGGCTCGAAATCCTGAGCAAGTTACAGAAGGACTCCGAAGTCGATCTCCGCATGCTGGAGACGGACAAACGGACTTACGAAGGTATCCCGGTCGACCAGAAGCTGGTCCTTCTCGGTAAGGAGCTGGGGGGGCGGATCGTCACAAACGACTACAACTTAAACAAGGTCGCCGGCGTGCAGGGGGTCCCCACGATCAACCTGAACGATGTCGCCAATGCCCTCAAACCCCGCTTCCTGCCGGGCGAGCATATCCGCATCAAGGTCATCAAAGATGGCGAATCCCCCGGACAGGGCGTCGGTTACCTGGATGACGGCACCATGGTCGTCTGCGAGAACTGCAGCGACAAAAAAGGACGCGAGGTCGAAATCGCCGTCACGAGCGTGCTGCAGTCAAGTGCCGGCCGCATGATCTTCGGCAAACCGTACGACGATCGCGAAGCGGAAGCGAGTTCGTAAGCCAAGTGCTTACATCTTGTCGCTCGTCTGAATTCCCATCAGCGCGAGCCCCTGATCAATTACACGAGCCGTCAGATCACACAGGATCAGGCGGCTCTTTTTGATCGCCGCGTCCGGCTCGTTCTTCACATGACAGTTCCCGTAGAACGTCGTGAAAGCATTGGCCGTCTCGAAGAGCCAGGCGGTCAGGATATTGGGACGGTAATCGTTCACAACAGACTCGATCGTTTCGGCGAACCTGAGCAGCTGCAGACCGAGCGCCCGCTCGGCATCGTGTGTAAAGACAACCGCGCCGTCTCCCTCGCGGAGTGCCTCTCGATCGGCGTCGACTTCCCGAAAGATTCCGCAGATGCGTGCGTAGGCGTATTGAATATAAGTCGCGGTGTCGCCATTCGTCGCCAGCATCTTCGTCCAGTTGAAGACATAGTCGCTCTCTCGATTATGGCGCAGGTCCGCGTATTTGATCGCCCCTACACCCACCATCTCCGCGACTCGCTGCCGCATGGTTTCATCGAGCTCCGGGGACGGCTTGGCGTCGTCCCCTTCATTAACAATCTGGCGAGCCCGCTGGATCGATTCTTCAATCAGACTTTCCAGTCCGACCGTATCTCCAGAGCGTGTTTTGAAGGGCCGCTTGTCATCACCGAGCACTGTACCAAAACTGATGTGCCGCAAATCGATCTCATCGTATCCCCATTTGGCGGCCGTTTCGAAAAGCAGCTTGAAGTGCTCGCTCTGTCGGGCATCGACGACATACAGAATGCTGTCGGCCTTCAGTTCCTCGACCCGGTAGCGGATGGTCGCGAGGTCCGTCGTGGCGTAGGTGAACGCTCCATCTGTTTTCTGAACGATGAACGGTGCTTCGTTCTGATCATGAAAGACGCAGATTGCTCCCTGGCTTTGCTGCGCCATTCCTTTCTGCTTGAGATCGTCGACGACCTCCTGCAGGAAAGGCTGGAAATAGCTTTCACCGAGCACCAGATCAAACTGCACCCCGAGTCGACCGTAGACCTCGTCGATCGCGGCAATACAGAGCGGCAGAAACTGCTTCCAGAGAGCGAGGTTCTCCTCGTCCCCCTTGTGTAATTTCGCCGTTTCTTCCCGCGCCAATCTCGCGATATCGGGATATCCGTTCGCCTGCGCCAAGAGTTCGGGAGAGGCTGTCACAGCGGAGACTTTGTCTTCGGCTGACAACAGGTCCTGCTTCAGTGTGGCGATGTCGTTCTTGATTTTTCCGAGAGCCTTGCGGGCCTGTTTATCTTTCGGATCCGCTTTCTCCTCCTGCTCGGTTAACTGCGCGGAGAGCGATTCGATCTTCGCTTGAAGTTCCGGAATCTTGCGATTGAGGTCGTGAAACTCCGAGAGTTGATTGACGAGCTTATACAGTCGGGCGAGCTCATCGACCGGAGCCTGTTCAAAGCTTTCCCGATTGAGAAAGTTCTTGTAGCCATAGATGATCATCCCGAACTGGGTTCCCCAGTCGCCGAGATGATTGTCGCCGTAGACCTTGTGTCCGAGGAAGTTGACAATACGACAGATCGTATTGCCGATGACCGTGCTGCGCAGGTGACCGACGTGCATCGGCTTGGCGACGTTCGGGGCGGAATAGTCGACGATGATCGTGCGGGGTGACTCAGCCACGGGAACGGAAAGACGTTCGTCCGCCTGCATCGTTCCCAACTGTGCGGTCAGCCAGTCGCTCTTGAATTTGAAGTTGATGAAACCAGGCCCGGCGACTTCCATCGATTCGCAGACATCGTCCAGCTTGATTTTGTCGACGAACTCCGTTGCCAGGTCGCGTGGATTTTTTCCCAGCTGTTTGGCAAGTGGCATCGCGAAGTTTGCCTGAAAGTCTCCGAACTTGCTGTCCTGCGCCGGTCGCACCATTTCCAGGTAGGGGGCCGGATCGTCGACGTATTCTTCGAACAGGGGGCGGAGTTGTTCGCGAATCACAGACAGAGGATGCATGGGACGGACAGCTTTCAGGAGAGAAGGGGTGACACAGACGGCGGGCTCCCTTAAGGTGAGCTGAGAGAGCCCGAATTAAGAGCGAACCCGGTGTTCACGGAGAGCAGGCGCGCTGTTTCCCGCGGGAAAATCAGGCGGCGGATTCAGCTACGGAGAATAGCAGAGTCGGGGACGAATTGAACAGGCAGATCAGACTTCTTCGTTCTGCCAGTCAACGAGCTTCGCGTCCGCCCACAGTCCCTCGAGGTTGTACATATCGCGCGATTCCGAGTTGAACAGATGCAGCACGATATCGCCGTAGTCATTGAGGACCCAGACGTTCGAATCGCGTCCTTCGAAGCCCAGTTTGCTTTCACCATGCTCTTTCATGACACGATCTGTCTCGTCGGCAACAGCGCGCATCTGCCGTGGTGTGAGCCCGGTGCCGATCACGAAGAAATCGACAATCGGGGTTACCGTCGACATATCCAGTACAAGGATATTCTTGCATTTATACTCGTCCGCAACGCGGGCGCAGCGAATGGCGTTTTTCCGGCTCTCGAGCAGGCGCTGCTCACGAGAATGGGCCGCATCAGGCTGACTAATCTCTACATCTCCGTTGATAAGCTGCATGGTCGTAACTCGGTGGAATTCTGTTCCGTCACCGGCAGAGCCGTCAGGGAGACGGCGGATGCCACAGGAGGGCACAGACTCCGGGTGAGAGGGGCTCCTTTTCAAGGATATCAATAGTAAAAGGCGGACGCGACTTCCCTCAGTCCTTTTTGGCCAGAACAGGGCGAAGTCTCCCCGAATCCGCGATTCCAGAGGACTCGCCGGGGCCAGATGTCCGCGCAAACGGGGTATTATTACGAGATCCCGTCGTGGCTCGGACGAGGGGATCAGTTGTTCGGAATCGAGTACCGTCGATCAGAAGATCGGAATCGAATACTGCACGACGAAGCCGGCGGCAATCACCGATACGATACTCATCAGCTTGATCAAAATGTTCAGGCTCGGCCCGCTTGTATCTTTGAACGGGTCCCCTACGGTATCTCCGACCACTGCCGCCTTGTGAGCGTCGGACCCTTTACCACCGTGGGCGCCAGCTTCAATGTACTTTTTGGCGTTGTCCCATGCCCCGCCCGAGTTCGCCATCATGATTGCGACGGCGAAGCCCGAGGTCAACCCCCCGACCAGCATCCCCATTACGCCGCCGACACCGAGTGTTACTCCGACCAGAACGGGAACAATCAACCCGAGGAGGGCGGGGACCACCATTTCCCGCTGAGCCGCGGCGGTACTGATTGCGACACAGGCCGCGTAATCAGGTTCGGCCTCCCGCTCCATGATCCCCTTGATCTCACGAAACTGTCGCCGGACCTCTTCCACCATGTCACTCGCCGATCGGCCGACCGCTTTCATGGTGAGCGCGCAGAAGACGAAGGTCAGCAGGACCCCGATAAAGACCCCGGAAAGCACTTTGGGATTCATCAGGTTTGCATTATAGAACCGGACGAAATCCGGCATCGTCGCCTCCCGGACGGGGATTACCTTGTCCGAGTTGATGAGCTGTTCGAGATTCACGGGAACCAACTTTCCATCTTCGGCAGCGTGGAATGCAGCTAACCCGCCATCGTTTTCCGTCATCCTGCCGCTGGGAAAGAAGAGATAGGCGTCCGCGGGTCCTGCTTCTGCTGTCCGGACCGCGGCGATGCCGGCCCCAATTTTTGTCGCGTTGGCTTCCGCGAGTGAGACCGACTGCACGACTTCGCGCTCGGTCGTGGTCACCCACTGATCGATACCGATCCTCACCTGTTCGATGTAGGCCGCAAGCAGTGCCAACGCCGTGAGTGCGGCGGAACCGATGGCAAACCCCTTGCCGATCGCCGCAGTGGTATTTCCCAGACTGTCGAGCGCATCGGTCCGTTCCCGAACGTACGGTTCCTGGTTGCTCATCTCCGCATTTCCCCCCGCGTTGTCCGCGATCGGGCCATACGCATCCGTGGCGAGCGTGATTCCGAGCGTACTCAACATTCCGACGGCGGCGATCGAGACACCGTAGAGGCCCAGTGTGACCAGTTTCGGATTGTCGAAGTCGAAACCAGTGCAGAAACCGAACGCCAACATGATCGCGACGCAGACAATAACGATCGGAACCCAGACCGAATAGAACCCTTCGGCGACCCCCGCGATGATGATTGTCGCAGGACCGGTGCGGGACTGATCGGCAATCCGTTGCGTCGGCCCGTACTCGGCGCTCGTACTGTATTCCGTCCAACGACCAATCAGGACGCCTGCGATCAAACCGGTGAGAATCGCCCAGCAGACACCCAGCATCTGCCAGCCACCCGGCAGACCCAAACTGTTTTCACTGTCGGAAGGAAGAACCAGCATCAGGATCACCAACAGGAGCGCGGCGAATCCGACTCCGATACTTGCCATAGTGCTGCCTTTTTCGAGCGACTTCATCAGCGCGTGCTGTGATGCTCCTTCGTCCGCCTTTACCAGGAACACGCCCCAGATAGACAGGCCGATGCCCGCGGCCGCGAGGACCATGGGCAACAGCATCAGCATCGCCTGCATGGTCACGTCCCCCTGGTACGCGGCGACGCCGAGAGCGGCGCTCGCGAGAATGCAACCGCAGTACGATTCATACAGGTCGGCCCCCATGCCGGCGACGTCGCCGACATTATCTCCCACGTTGTCCGCAATGGTCGCCGGGTTTCGCGGGTCGTCTTCAGGAATTCCCGCTTCAACTTTCCCGACGAGGTCCGCACCGACATCAGCGGCTTTGGTGAAGATACCACCGCCGACACGCGCAAAGAGGGCCTGACTACTGGCTCCCATGCTGATCCCCAGGATCGCCAGGGTGACATCTTCGAGGCTTACCTGCCAGACCCAGTAGAGCAATGCGAAGAGCAGACTGATTGACAGCAAGGCCATCCCCACCACGGTCAAGCCCATTACCGCGCCGCTGCGGAAGGCAACCTGAAGGGCTGCGTTCAGCGAATCCTTCGCCGCCTGCGTCGTGCGGGAACTTGCTTCGGTCGCCGTTTTCATGCCGAACCAACCGGCGATTCCCGACCCAAGGGCTCCAAGGAAGAATGCGAAAGGAATCCAACCGGACTGGGTTTTCAAACCAAAGGAGAGGAATGTCAGCACGAGAATGGCGAAGACAATGAATGCAGCGACGACCGTGTATTGGCGTTTGAGATACGCTCGCGCCCCCTCGCGGACATGATTGGCGATCTCGATCATCTTCTCGTCACCCTCGTTCTGCTTTTTCATCCACAGGAAGAAGTGGATGGCAAAAATGAGAGCGGCGATGCTCCCACCGAAACTGCACAGCCAGCAGACAGCAACCGCAATCTGATTCACGGAAGTATCGCCTTCCGCGGCCAACAGCGGCGTGGGCACGATCAGCAGCCACAGCGTTGCCAGGAATGGCGAACAGCGGATTAGTTTCCCGCGGAAGAAAACAGAGAATGAATCCGCAAGTGGGCAGCTTTTCGGAGATTCGGGATCAGTGGAAGAGAGTAAACCGTTCTGAGAACGACGGGAAGAGCGAGTCGCGAGCGAAAAGAATCTCATCCTGGGGATTCACTTTCTCTTGAATTATATTGAATAGAGAGGCGCCACCACGAACCGGGCTGACGAGCTCACAACCAATATTCGGTAAGAGGAGAGGAGAGATTCCGCGGCTGTCTCGGATACGTGAAAAAGGAAGACGTCTTGCCGCAACAAATCAGGGTTTACCGAACATGTTTGGTCGCCGGATACGGCGAGCTCGCGTTACCGATGAGTACCGATTTAGGATCAGTAAGAAGACAGGCTATCCAACATTGAATCTGGAAACGGAGAAAAGATAGGGACTATTCGGTCGCTACACGAAATAGGCAACAAAACCAGATTGGGGTACCCCCAGAGGTCTTTCGTCTTTCCGTGTTTCAGACCATCTCACGGAGTCGCAAACTCCGTTAACATATTATTTACATTGAATTTATCGCTGATAATGTTCTAGTGTCAACGACATCCATCCGCTCATTCGTGGAACATCCGAATTTTGTTGGAATGAGAAAATTGCCTCTTCTCAGAATGGAACCTTCGGTTCATGCACTCAAGCCTCGTCGCTGCTGTCGGGAGGGCTGAGGTGGTCTTTCAACCGGCGGAGCGCTCGCAGGTGCCGCATTCCCGCTGCCGCAGGCGTCAGCCCGAGAAGTTCCGCGACTTCCTGATTCTCAAGCTGCTCGAAGTGTCGCATCAGGATGATCTCGTGATCGCTCTCATCCAATTGGTCGACGGCCTTCAGCAGCAGTTCCGCCATTTCACGACGGAGGTTTTCCGCAGCCGGTGTCAGTTGATCGTCTTCCAGCTGCGCGCCGAGATTCAATGAGGACTGCTCAACCCAGGCCGGTGAGAGAGATTGCTCTCGATCCAGAGACCTCCGCTGCGCGACCCGGTGACGGCGGTGCATATCGATGATGCGATCCTGCGCGAGTTGTCGCAACCAGAGGTGGAAGGGCATCGACGGGTTTTCAAAATAACCCGCAAGGCGACGGTGCGCCTCAAGCAGAACGTCCTGCACAATATCGGATGCGTCGACACGCTGCAGCAACCGGCGATCCAACCGCAATTCGATCATCCGTTTGACCGACTCGCGGTGACGTTCGAGTAATTGATCCCGCGCGGCGCCGTCACCTGCTTCCGCAGCCTTCAGGAATTTCCCGGTTTGTTCCGCTTCAGGCCACATAGAGGGATCATCTCCATCCGGGCGATCGGTTCCGTTCGCGACTTCACGAGTCGATCGCGCATTTTTCTACAGCCAGTTTGCCCCGAATGAATCCGATACGCAACTCTAATCGCATCGGGAAACTATTGCTGCATCCCTTTCGTGAGTTCCATAAATGCCGTCTCGAGATTGACCTCTTCCTCGCGGAAGAGCTTCAACTTGTAACCGGCCTGCAGCAATGCCGTCGGGATATCGCTGTAATCCTCGACGTTCGGTTTCAAGGTCACGTTGATCTGTTCGCGGACCATATCGATGCGGTCGACGATGTCGAGTTGCTCGATCAGCCTGGCGGCATCTTCGTGGTTTTCCGTCACGCGAATGTAGAGCAATGTCGCTTCGCGGGCTTTTTTCATCACCTCATTGACATAACCATCGACGATCAGGTTCCCCTTTTCGATCATGCCCACGCGGGTACAGACATCCGCCAGTTCCGGAAGAATGTGCGAGCTGACGATGACGGTCTTGTCGAGTTCGCCGAGTCGTTTCAGCAGGTTACGCATCTCGATACGCGCACGAGGGTCGAGACCGCTCGCAGGTTCGTCGAGCAGCAGAACCGCCGGGTCGTGCAGCAGGGTACGGGCGAGACCGATACGCTGCGTCTGACCGCGCGAAAGCTGGTTCACCATCGCGTCGCGTTTGAAGCCCATGTCGACCATCTCGAGTTTTTCTTCGCAGATGCGGCGGCGTTCGGAACTTTTGATGCGATAAGTCGACGCGAAGAATTCCAGGTACTCCATGACCGTCATATCGTCATACACACCGAAGAAGTCGGGGGTGTATCCCACCAGTCGGCGAATCTCTTCCGCGTGCGTATAGATCGATTTCCCGCAGACGTAGGCTTCGCCGTAATCCGGTTCGAGGAGCGTGGCAATCATGCGCATGGTGGTCGTTTTTCCGGAACCGTTCGGACCGATGAACCCGAAGACGTCGCCTTCTTCGAGCTTCAGGTCGATCTGATTCACGGCGAACAGGTTGCCGTATTGCTTGGTGAGTTTTCGCGTTTCAATCACGGCTGAAAACCTTCGTCGTTAATGAATTCAAACAGGTTTCGGAAAGGGTCTGGCAGATTTTTATTTGACCGGCAGAAGCGCTCGAATGAGCGTTTTCTGGTACACGGGCTCCAACGGTTCGTCGTTGATGATCGTCTTCGAGACGGGCAGATTCGCGATTCCGTAAACAACGGCCCGCTTCATGTTCAGCTGCGGAGAGAGATCCAGGGTCGAGAAGGTCTCGTTGCTCAACGTGTAATATTCACGTCCCCCTACCGCGTCATAAAAAGTAGCCGCCCGAAATATCCTGTAAGGGTCCGTCGTCGCGACTTCGTATTGACGGATCGTCGGGGCGAGCACATCCTGCTGGTCCGGACGTTCGTTCCCCTGGCGACCGGTCAGATAGTTTTTAATCGATCGCATGGTTGCCTGCTGTCCATCCGGATCGAAAGATTCGCCCGGCGGAAGGGGAACCAGTTCGGAATCGTTATTCCCCGCGCGGTGCAGGTAGACCTGATTCTCAAACGCGATGAACCAGTCTTCGAGCGGAACGGGCAGATGGTGAGAAAAGGTTCCGGTGAGTCGCCCCCCCCGGCTCACCGTGAGATTACTCTCGAACGCCGGTGCATCGGAATCGTTCACAAGCCAATCCGCTTCCATCACCTTACTCGACCATTGACCAATCGGTATGCCACTTAGACGACTTTCACTCAGGCCGAGTTCATACGTTGGCAGACCAAACGAGATCCCCGGTGGGCGATACATCCCGCTGAAATTCTCTTCCGGCGTCCCCGACCATGTCGTACGGGGGGGCTGCACGAAGTCATTCTCGTCGCGGGTGGTGGAGTCGCCCGGCAGAATCGATGCATTCGCCCGCGCGCTTTCCGGTGAATAGTAGCTCTCCCACACGCGATACCGGGTGAGTCCGCTCGCGGCGTCGTGATCCATCAGACTGACGTCTCTCAGCAGCGGCGACTCATGATGCATGGCGTCCGCGCGGGACAGAGTTAACAACACCGCGATCCCGAGCATCAGCGGAAAACTGATCCACGTCAGTCCCGGGCGTCGCAGTACCTTGTGGGTGAGCAGATAGTCAAGCGGCCCCAGCAGAACAATCAGACCGAGAATCCGAACCATCACCTCCCAGGCACTCAAATTGCGCGTCGATTCGAATTGATCGAGCGTTCCCTGTAATTGAGTTCGTAATGTCGATACCCCTGCATGCACGAGGTTCTTGCCACCTTGAGTGGTTCCTTCGCTCTGGTTCTCGTACGCGCGGTTGAAGATCTTCTCAAAGAAAATCGGCAGACTTTCCCAACTGGCGAGCGGCTCACGGGAGAGGTCGAGTGCCGAGACGGTGATCACGCCAAAACCATATGCTGTCTTTACGACCACTGGGCCTTCGATCGACGCGAGTTCCACGCTTCCCTGGACGCTGTCCGGTTCAATGCGGGCGACGTCCATAATAATTCGGGCCAGACGTCCTTTGCCGACATAGTTCTCCAGGTCACTTAGGTGTTTGAGGTTGTTCAAGCGGGAGATGGTCAGCGGCATCCATTTTGACAAAGAACCCACCTGCCACTCGTCGACGCGATCTCCCACCATGACCATCAGGTGCCCACCCGCTTCGACCCACCGCTGAAGACGTTGTTCGGCTTCCGCGGGGATATCGAAATTCTCCGAGATGATGATCGCATCGAAGGTTTTCAGGGTGTCAACATCACCAGACAGTTCTCCCAGCGAGGGAATTCGAATAACGCGCGTCGGCTTTTCACTCCTGAGCGATGGCTGCTGTGATTGAATGAAGTTCTGCGGCCAGGACTTTCCCTTCACCTGACTGTTATCACCAGTGGAATCAGCCCCTGCCTTCGTATCCGGACCAACCAGGCCAATCAGATAGAGCGAGGTTTTCTCCGCGACTGGGATCGACTCGGGATTGAATGGAGAACTCGGGAAACTTCGCTCCGCGCGCAGCTCATCCTGCTGATAAACCCGGACGCGTAAATCTGCTTCCATTCGCCCCGGCAGAAATTTTCCCTCAAGCATATGTTGACCGGAGGATTCGACTTCAGCGGCGTCAAAGCGAACCGAAAATGGCGCGCCATCAGAATCGACGGTGACGAGTTCCAGCGCATAACTTCCCGCAGCACTGAAAGAGGCGGTGATTTCGGCGGGAGTCCAGCAACCGACTTTGTAGACACCGTTCACCCCGACCGACACAGATTCAATTACGACTGTGCCGCTCGCTGCCGACTCGGACGGTTTCTCTGTCTGCTGCGCGAATAACTCTGTTCCGCCAACCGCAGAAAGCAGGCCTACGAGTAACAGCAGCCAGAACCAGTTCCGCAACCAGCCAGATCGCGGCAGTAAGAAGGAGGAGTTCACAAGCGAGCAATCAACAACGAGGAGAAATAGGGACGGAATGAATTTCGAGAGCGAGCCCGACTCGCAGAGCGGCCGGCGGAATCTTGCACCGGTTTCGTCTACTCCGAGTCAGGGACAAGGGAGCATCGGCTCACGAATGGACGCGAAAACAATGTCAGGGATATTTAAGAGGAGAATGCCGAGAATATCGGGGAAACCGACCTGACGGAAGACCTCGAAATCCCAAATCCGGTATTCAGCAAGGGATTACGAACTTCAATCAGTTCGAAATGAGAATGACAGAAGAGCCATTCCCGGAAGTGTTCATGTTGTCGTCGATCCTCTAGATCAACGATCGCGTCCCCAGTCCGTACGGACCGGGGACGATTACTCTGTGTACGCCTACGGGCCGGCGAGCGTGAGACGCGAACCGACCCGTGTTTCGTTTTTTCACAAGATTCCGTCGGACGCCCGTCAAACTTGCCCACGCCACGACAGCAGCGTGCACAAAATAACAGTCCGCTCGAATCAGGGATGCCTACTTGTTGTCGAGCAGTTCGACGGCGGCGAATTTCTGACCTTCGAGCATCGACAGGCTCGCACCGCCACCGGTGCTGACGTGCGAGACGCGATCGGCGAAGCCGAGTTGTTGCACGGCCGCAGCTGAGTCACCACCACCGATGATGCTGACAGCGTCAGACTGAGCAATCGCCTGGGCGACGGCGCGCGTTCCTTCGTCGAACGGTGGCATTTCGAAGACACCCATCGGGCCGTTCCAGACCACCGTTTTGGCATCACGAATGATTTCGGCGTACATTTTGGCCGTTTCGGGCCCGATGTCGAAGCCTTCGAAGTCGTCTTTGATTTCCCCGGCGTGGACATATTCTTTATTGCAGTCCGAGCTGAACGCGTCGCCGCAGTGGGTGTCGACCGGCAGGACAAGTTTGTCTCCACCTTTCTCGATCAACTCTTTGGCGAGTTCCACCTTGTCCGGTTCGACGAGGCTCTTGCCAACCTTACCACCTTTGGCGAGCGAGAAGGTATATGCCATCGCGCCACCGATCAGGATCTTGTCGCAGATGCCGATCAGGTTATTGATCACGTTGATCTTATCGGAAACTTTTGCGCCACCGAGAATCGCGACAAAGGGGCGATCGGGGTTGGAAATGACATCGGTGAGATACTCGATCTCTCTGCTGACGAG
>PABD01000130.1 GCA_002702685.1 Planctomyces sp. | reverse complement strand
GCACGTTCCGCGACGCCAGCAGATTCGCCAGGGTTTCATGAGCGGTATCAACAGGCAGCGGTGTGATCCCCTGCAACTTCATCCGCTTGATCACCTTCTCGTCGTCCGCCATCCCCACTTCCCACGGACCCCAGTTGACGCTGAGCGCCGGCAGGCCAGCGCTGCGACGGGCGGCGGCGAGTCCATCGAGATACGCGTTCCCCATGGCATAGTTACTCTGCCCGGGCGAACCGAGCACCGACGCGGCGGACGAATACAGAACGAAGAAATCGAGCGGCATCGATTGCGAGAACTGATGGAGCAGGGTTGCCCCTGTTATTTTGGGCGCGAGGACTTTGCGGAAGCGGTCCCAGCTCTGATCAATCAACAGACCATCATCCAGCACGCCCGCGGCATGGATGATCCCTTTCAGTGACGGGAATTCGGAACCGAATTGCGACAACAGATCTTTCACGTCCTCCGCTGCGCCGAGGTCAGCGCTTCGGATAGCGATAGCCGCTCCTTGTTCTTTGAGCGTGTTGATGATCGCCTGCGCCGCTTCATCGGGTTCGCGGCGTGAGACCAGCACGAGATGTTTCGCCCCTTCTGACACCAGCCACCGCGCCGCTTCCAGTCCCAGCTTGCCGAGACCGCCGGTGATGAGGTAGCTCGCTTCGGTATTGACGTCGAGAGAAGGTGACGACGTATTCGGTTTGTCGACGACTTCCAACCGGGGAACGAGATAGCGACCATCGCGAATCGCGACCTGACCCTCGCCGGTATCATTGCACAAGACATCGACCAGGGTCTGCAGATCATCGTCCGCGAGATCCGCAGGAGCCTGATCCAGGTCGATCAGCCGTGAACGGTATTCGGGGAACTCCGCGGCAAGGACGCGACCCAGTCCCCAGAACGGGCTCTGCGAAACCTCAACATGCGGTGCAGCGGTCTCGTCGGGACCGGCAACGGCGACTGCGTTCGTGGTGATCCATTGGAACCCCCCATCAAGTTGGCGGATACCGGCGTGCTGCAATGCTTTGAGGAGTGGGAGGAACGCGGCAATGTTCCTTTCAGATATCGCCTGCAATTGATTCAAACCATCAAGGGACTCGGTGACGGAGGAGACCTTCCCCGGCATCCAGATGACCCCCGCCGGTCGGTAACCGGGAATCGTTCGTTCGGCCTCCCGCCAGATCTGGGACCAGGCTTCGGGGCCCGGATCATCGAGCGAATAAACTGGCCAGTCGCGTTGTTTTGAATCACGCTCGTCACTGCCGAGCGTAACCTCAATGAGGTCGTGCCCCCGACTTCGCAGGGACTCGCCGAGTTGTGTAGTCAGAGAATCCGTGTTCGCCGTTGCAGGCGAGACAACCAGCCACTGACATTTGCGATCACTCGTTCCGGGCAGTCGGTAAGGTTGCCAGCGAAGTTCATGCGCGAGTTGTTTGCGAAACGACTTATTCATCTGTCGGACCAGATCGGGATTGATCTGCCGGACTTTCAGGTTCCGCACGCGGGCGACCGGTCGGCCTTCGCTGTCATACAGGACAATGTTCGCGCTGCGCACCTGTCCTTCGGTTTCGTTCCATTGGCCGTGGCACCAGAGTTCTCCATCCGTTTCGGCATACCATTCAAAGGCATCCATACCGATCGGCAGGAAAAGTGAATCTTCGCCTGAGGCCAGTATGCCGACGGCAAGGGAATGCAACGCGCCATCCAGCAGCGGCGGGGCAATCCGGTACCCGGGGTAATCTCCCTGCGCGCTCAATTTCGCGAGTACGGCGCTATCCGAAAACCGGAGCGACTGGATCGTCTGAAATTGGGGACCGTAGTGCAATCCGAGTTCTCGCATCTGTTCGTAGAATTGCGCCGGCTCCATCGTGTTCTCAAAGGCGTTTTCGATTGTCTGAAGATCGAGCCGATCCTCTGGAGGATTTGCGGGTTCACCGACGCTCACTCGGAGATGTCGAGTCCATTGCGGGGACTCGTCCGGCGAGGAATAGATCTCGACCTGGCCACCACCGCGCTCCTGGTCCATCGTCAGAATGGTTTGCACCTGGGTGCGACTCGGGGGCTGCAGCGGCTGTTCAAAATGAATCTCGCGCAGCGACGCTCCGTTCGTAATGGCGAGCGCCATCTCGATGAGCGCCGCGCCGGGAAGAACGGACTGGTCCATCACGCGGTGATCGGGAAGCCAGGCCGGGCTGTCCGGTTCGACGAAGCTTTCGTAACGCGTCTGATTCGGCAAGCCCGCCAGCTGGCACTTTTCACCCAGCAGGGGATGGGCCGTATGGATGTGCGCGTAAGCCGTACGCGGCTTCGCCGGTCCCCAGAAACGGCGACGTTGAAACGGATAGGTCGGCAGCACCACCCGTTCGCGCTCCGCATTCCCGTGCAGTTTTTCGAAGTCGGGCGCGACGCCGCGAACATAAAGTTGTCCGACGCATTTCAGCAGCGACCGTTGATCTTCGTCTTCCCGCGACAACGCGCTGAACAGGGCGGTGGGCTCTCCGCGCCAGTTGGCCCGGGCCATGTTCGTGAGGATGGCCTGCGGCCCGATTTCCAGCACGATGTCGCAACCGAGTTCCTGGACGGCGTCGATGCTCTCGGCGTACTGCACCGCCGCCCGGATGTGGCGACCCCAGTAGCCGCCATCCAGGCGGGCGTCCGGGCCGAGAACTTCACCGGTCACATTGCAGACGAGCGGTAGTTGTGGCGGCTCGAAAGAAAACCTGTTGGCAAACGACGAGAATTCCCCCAGCACCGGATCCATCAGCGCGGAGTGAAAAGCGTGCGAAGTCTGCAATTGTCGACTGCGGATGCTCTGGTCAGCGAGCGTGTCTTTGAGTCGAGCCAGGTCGTCCAGCGGCCCACTGACGACAATGTGTGTTCCATTGAACGCCGCGAGCGAGATCGCGGGGAAGGATTGAATCGCTTCTTCGATACGCTCCCTGGGGGCGAAGACAGCCAGCATCCCTCCTCCGGCGGGCAGGTTGCCGATGAGTCGGCCCCGTTCGCTGATCAGCCGGATACCGTCCTCCCAACTCATCACGCCGGCCGTACATGCCGCGGCATATTGACCGACGCTGTGCCCCATGACGACATCGGGAATCATTCCCCACTGTTCCAGCAGCTTCACCAACCCCATCTGAACCGCGAAGATCGCCGGTTGCGTCCAGCTGGTATGATTGAGCAGGTCTTCTTTTTCGAACAGGACCGTCGTGAGCAATTCCTCGCGATCCTGTTTCAACCATTGTTCGCACTCATCAATCGCGGACCGGAAAACGGGCTCGCTCTGATACAACTGCCGCGCCATTCCGAGGTATTGCGAACCCTGCCCAGTAAACTGCAAGGCGATTTTCGGTGGAGTGCGATGTTGTCCCAGCACAGCGGCTGGATCACTGCTCCCGCGTTCGAGTTTTTCGAGCAGTTGCGCTGCCGCGTGATTATCGTCTGCTATGATCGCGGCGCGATGATCGAAGTGACTGCGACCGATCCCTGCCGTCCAGGCGATGTCCGCGAGTGTGGCATCTGTCTTTTCGAGATACTTACGGAAGCGGGCGATCGATTCATACAACGCCTCCTCGGTCTTGCCGCTGACGACCAGCAACTGGGGTGAGGTTTCCCTGGTCGAGGGCACGATCGTTGTCGTACGTGGACGACCGTTGGTTGAAGCGGAGTTCGAGCGCGAACGGGGTGGTGCTTCCAAGATGACATGCGCATTCGTTCCACTCATCCCGAAGGCGCTCACCCCTGCGAGGCGTCGTTCGTTGGCAGGCCATGGCGTTGGTTCCGTGACGACCTTGACCGGCAATTGATCCCAGGCGATGTGCGGGTTGGGTGTCTCAAAGTTGATCTGCGGCGCGATCTGATTGTGCTCGAACGAGAGAATCGTCTTGATCAGGCCCGCCATTCCGGCGGCGGCTTCCAAGTGACCGATGTTGGTTTTGACCGAACCGACGAGGAGGGCGTTTTCCCTGTTTCGTTTTGTCGCGTACGCTGCGGCGGCCGCCTGCAGTTCAATCGGATCGCCCAGTTCGGTGCCGGTGCCGTGCGCTTCGAGATAGCGCACCAGTTCCGGCGTTACCCGCGCCCGCTCAAGCGCGCGACGAATAACGCGTTCCTGAGCGCGAGGATTGGGGACGGTCAAACCACTGCTGTGTCCGTTGTGTCCAACGGCCGTGCCGCGAATGACGCCCAGAATCGGATCACCATCCCGCTCGGCATCGGCCAGCCGCCTGATCGCGATCACGCCGCATCCTTCGCCACGCAGGTACCCGTCCGCTTCCGCATCGAAAGCGCGGGAATGTCCGCGCGGCGACAGGGCTTTCAGCTTGCAGGTGAGAATATTGGTCGTGGGAGAGACGATGGCGTTCACTCCGCCCACAATCGCGCGCTCGCAATCGCCGGTCAGCACGCTCTGGCAGGCGAGATGCAGCGCGACGAGTGACGACGAACACGCCGTATCGACTGCGACGCTCGGGCCTTCGAGACCCAAGTGATAAGCCAGGCGACCCGGCAGAAAACTTCCCGCCGCCCCGGTTGCAATGTAGGGATTAAGGTTGAGGAACGAATCCCCCGCCTCGTTCTGATAGTCGTTGTGCATCCATCCGACGAAGACGCCGGTCGTAGCGCCGATTTTTCCCGGAGTCCACCCGGCGCGTTCGAGTGCTTCCCAACTCGTTTCGAGCAGCAAACGCTGTTGGGGATCGACCCAGGTGGCTTCGCGAGGAGAGATGCCGAAGAACTCCGGATCCATCAGGTCGAGTCGCTCGAGGAACACGCCGTGGCGGGCGTACATCTTACCGACGGCTTCCGGGTTCTCATCGTAAAATGCGGCCAGCTCCCAGCGGTCGGCGGGGATTTCGCTGATTTCGTCCCGGCCTTCGATCAGGCTGTTCCAGAAGGCTTCGGGGCTGTCGGACCGACGGGGGAAGCGGCACGCCATCGACACAATGGCGATATCGCCCACCGGCCCGCGTTCGCATTCCGCGAGCCGCTGTTTCAGTTCACGAATCGTCAGCAGCGCCTGCTTCGTCGTGGAAAGTACGTCAGGGGAAATATTGTCCATCGTGATCGGGGCGTCTCATTTTCAAGGTCAGCGAAGACGATAATTCAGCGAGGGGATTTCTTACGTCTACGATTGCAGTGGTGATTTCATGTACTGGGGGCGTCACCTTACAGCTCAAGTTCCTTCTTCAGTTCCGCCAGGGCTTCATCCTCCGACATGGCCTCGATCTCCGTATGTAGAGGGCGTGCGGTGCTGACCTCCCGGTTGCCGCTCTCCGTCCAAGTCTCTTTTTCTGATGATTCCGGCGCTGAATCTTCAGCCAGAAGTTCATCCAGATAACCGGCGAGATCATTGATCCGCGGGTAGTCAAAGATCAGCGTGATCGGCAGTTCGTGTTGCGTACCGACCTGTTGCTGCAGGCGTTCGCGAAGTTCCACGATCATCAATGAGTCCATCCCTGTTTCAACCAGTCGCGCGTCGGCGGCGGGCATTTCGTCTTCATCCAGCAGATTCTGAACCTCCTCCTGCAGATACTTCTGAAGTTCCGCTTTCCGGCCATTCTTATGCACGCGGGCCAGCCGCTCTTGAAGGATGCTCGGAACTGGTGGGCTGTCCGGAGCGAGAGAACTGGCATTCTTCTTCGCCTGTTGTAAGGCTGCAGAGATCTCCGTCAGCTGCTCGCGCAGTTTGGTTTTAAGTACCTTGCCGGCCGGATTGCGGGGCAGTTCTTCGAGGAAGTGAACCTGATGCGGCGTTTTATAATCGGCAAGGTGCTGGCGGGCATACTGTTTGATCGATTCAGCCAGCCGAAGATGATCGGCGGCGGTGACATACGTGGGTGGGACGACAAAGACAACGACAGTTTCGCCCAGCACCTCATCAGGCAAGCCGACGACGGCCGCTTCCGAGATCGCTTCGTGGTCGAGCAGGACCCGTTCGACTTCGGCGGGAAAGACTTTCATGCCACCGACCGCAATCATGTCCTTCACGCGGTCAACGATATAGAAGTAACCCTGCTCGTCCATGCGGCCGATGTCGCCCGAGTGAAACCACCCGTTACGGATCGCCCGTTCCGTCTCCTCCGGTTTGTTCCAGTAACCGAGCATCACATTCGGGCCGCGAATGATGATCTCGCCCAACTCTCCCGGGGCGCAGACTCGGCCCGTCTCCGGATCGACGACCTTCATCTCGCACAGATCGACAGCGACTCCAATCGATCCGGGCTTGAAGAGGAGTGGGTGATTATAGCTGGCGAAGGGGGCCGTCTCGGTGAGGCCATATCCCTCGTAAATCGGCATGCCGAACTTCTCACGCCATCGCTCACTTACCTGAATGGGCAGAGTCGCCGCGGCGGAGAAACAGTAGTTGACCGACTGCAGGTCTTCCGGGCTGCAATATTCCTCCAGCAGTCGAAACGTCGTCGGCACACAGTAAAGTTGCGTGATTTCTTCGTCGCGAATCAACCGCCGCGATTCCTGCAGATCGAAACCGTTCTGCAGTATCAAGGTCGCACCGGCATTGAGCCCCGAGTTGAGCAGTGCGTTCTGGCCATAGCAGTGAAACAGCGGCACCGCGAGGAGAATACGGTCTTCCTGTTTCATTCCGCAGAGATGATTGAACGCATGCACGGTCGCCCGGACATTCCGGTGCGATAAGGTCGCCCCTTTGGCGAATCCGGTCGTGCCGGAGGTATAGAGAATCAGTGCCGGATCATCGGGTTCGCAGTCGAGCCACGTCGATTTTGAACGATCATCCAGATTGAGCGTCTCGCCGTCGCATTCGTCCCCCGCGTTTGAGGTGACCATTATCTTCACGTGCGATTGACTTAAAGACGCCGACAGCAGTTCGCCGGTCTCTCGAATAGTGATGAAGAGACGGCAGTCACAGTCGTTGACGACATACGTCACTTCGTCGGGGACGAGGCGGGTGATGATGGAAACAACAATCGCTCCAACGCGTAACGCCGCATAATACCAGACAGCGAAAGCGGGCGTATTCGGCAGCATCAACGCGACACGGTCGCCCGGCTGGATTCCGACGGCGATGATCTGTTCTGCCGCGGCGCGCGATTGGCGATCGAGATCGCCATAGGTGCAGCTTTCACTCCCGAATCGTATGGCCACGCGCTCGGGGAAGAGTTGGGCGGGGACGGTCAGATGCTCGCAAACATTCATGGGCGACACCCCCTGTCGTCCGTAGTGTTGAAATCGTTGGCGTGTCTCGGCAGGCGGAAATCATCAAACGCGTCGACAGCGTGCTGGACCGACATAACGAGAGAACCTTCCTCGCGAATATTATCTGTCAGCTGAGCGAGCCAGGCCTCCAGCCATTGATCTGCATCATCATACACCAGCGGTTTCTTTCCACCGGGTGAGAGGCCGAGCGTATCGTAAACACATTCGTAAAGAGACTGCATCGCCGGGCTCAGCAGTTTCCGTCCGTCGTAGTGTCCGAGGTTCGTCCGGGCTCGGAGATCGAGCGCCTGCACCGCGAAGATCAGCGCGACGGAAGTGTAACTTTGAAACAGCTGGACCGACTTCCATGCCAGTTGCGCCGATCCCCAACTCAGTCCATTGATGTTCTGGTTGAACTGTTCGGCGTGCGTCGGGTAATGACTCGTCAGCGGATTGCCATACCAGGTCAGCATCGGCATGATCGAATTCGCGCTGATCTGCAGACCCTTGAGCCCCATGTTGTACGAAAGCGATTCGTTCCCCCGCAGCGAGGCCGGCAGGCCGAGGCTGAACTCGGGAGAGACCATTTGCGCGATCTGGACGTCGAGATGTTTGGCGATCATCCCGATGTGTGTACGCAGATCGTCCATCGCCTGTGCGATGTACTGGCCCAGGAAATTTCCGTTCTGCACGATGCGGCATTCAATTGTGTCGATGAGCGGATTGTCCGAGACAGCATTCATCTCGATTTCGACGGTATCGCAGATGCGGGCGAACGCTTCGACCGAGGGGCCCCAGTACTGCGGGAAGCAGCGGAGCGAATACCGATCCTGAACATGTCCATTCGTGTAATGATGGTTTGGCGGTTGAAACAGGAGTTCCCGCATTCGCTGCGCGACCCACATCTGCCCCGGATGAGGTTTGCATTCGTGAACGAACGCATCGAACGGCGCCGACTGCACGTTGAGCGCCCGCAGTATCATGGCGTTCGTCACCAGTGTCAGCCCGAGCAGATTTCGCACTTCACCGCACGCATTCGCCGCCACGGCCGCTGAGAAAGAAGTACCGTTGACGATCGCCAGGCCCTCTTTGGGTTTCAGCTCGATCGGTTCCAGCCCCAATCGATCCAGCGCCGTGCGACCATCGATTGTTTCGTCATCGAGTTCGACCTGGCAGTAGTCAGTCTGTCCCGTAATCGCGCGCGCGATCGTCGCGAGAGGGACGAGGTCACCACTGGCGCCAATCGATCCGAGTTCACGGACGACGGGTGTCGCCCCCGCCTGCAGGAACCGTACGAACCGATCAATAATCTCCAACCGGATTCCGGACTGGCCCCGCATCAGCATATTCGCGCGAAGTAGCATGGCGGAACGCACGTGACGGGCGTCAATCGGTTCACCCGCGCCGGTGGCGAGAAAAGAAAGCAGATTATTCTGGGAACGGGCGGCAAAAGCGGGAGGAACGACAACATCGGCGAGACTGCCGAACCCGGTCGTGACTCCATAAATATTCTGTCCCTCGTTCACAGCGACAGAAATAATTTCTTCGGCCCGCCTCAGACGCGACAGAATCTCTGGATCTTCAGAGAGTTCAAAGCGGCAATGTTCGGCAGAAGTTCGAGTTACCTCGAAGAGGGACAGTGGTGCTCCGTCAATCACTATGGTCTTCAGGTCGGTCGCGGAAGAAAGGATCTCGCTCATATATTCTCAAACGGGGACTGGGAGCGTGCGGCTGACGACATAGGGGTAACCCTCAAAGATACCAGAAACCCTGCGGCATTTTCGAGTACCGATTCGCAAGGAAATGAAAATGCTTTGATTTGGACATTTTTGTTGAGATAGACCACTGGACGAGGTTCTGTCTAATAAATGTGCATCGTCGCGACGCAATATCTCTTAACCGCAAAACATCATCATCGCGCTTGGAACGAGACGAACTCATTCGCTGCATCAACGCCATTTACGTTGCAACAGACAATACGCGGCCGGCACAAGGTAGAGAGCGAGCAATGTCGCGCCTCCCACACCGCCCGCAATGGTGATGGCGAGGGGAGGCCAGAAGCCACCTCCCCCGATGATCAACGGCAGGAAACCCGCGATGGTGGTGAAGGTGGTTGTCAGCACATGCCGTGTGCTGTGCAGGACGACATCACAGATTGCTTCGGGATCACCCTCTCTGGCTTGGCGGTCGTCGCGAATGCCGGCGAGCACCACGATCGAGTCATTGATCGCGACACCGACTAATCCCATCGTGCCGATGATGGCCATGAAGCCGAATGGATATCCGAAGAGCCATAATGCGCCGGGACCCAGACCGATCGTCAAGCCGCCGACGGCGAAGATGATAAACGTGGCGCGGTAGGAACCGAACGAAATCATGACCGCCAGCAAGGTGAGTGCCACAAGTATGGCCGCGTTCGCAAGCAGGAGGTCGACGGCCTGATTTCTTTCGGCCGCTTCGCCTCCGTAAGTCAACGCATAACCCGGAGGCAGCGTGAAGCCGCTCGCGTTCAGACGTGTTTGCCACTCCGAGAGAACCTCTGAAGGCAGGACGCCTGCGCTTAAGTAAGCTTTCACCTCATTGACGCGCCGACCGTTGAGCCGCGTGATCGCACCGAGGTCGGCGTCGAGTTGGAAGTCCGCGATCGCCGCGAGGGGTGTTCCTCCTTCGGGTGAATTCGTGGGAGGACCTGTCGTCCCTCCGGAGCGTCCACCGACGGGAGGGCGCGCGGACCGCAGTTCGAGGGAACCCAGTTCGTTCGGACCGAAGTCATCTGCATTGTCGATGCGGACGCGAACGGGGACATCTTCCCCTCCTTCCATGACCGAACCGGCCTGGGCTCCTTCGAGCGTAGTATAAAGAATGCCGGCAATCTGACTGCGATTGTAACCCAATGCTTCGAGTTCACGGTCATCGAACTCGAGTTTCATTTTGGGGACAGTCTCTTCAAGGTCCGAACGCGTGTGAACAACGTGTTGTGTTTGACTGAGGACGGTTCGCAGTTCACGACCGAGGTCACGCAGCCGGTCCAGATCGGACCCCGTCAATTGAATCTCGATCGGCGCATCGAAGGGAGGCCCTTGTTCGAGTTGTCGAATCAGCACGCGTGTATCGGGGAACTCTTCTAATACCTGGCGTTGTAAATCGCGAACGAGGGAAGAGATTTCTGTTCCGGGGTCGACCTCGAGGATGGCCTGCGCGTAAAAAGGAGTCGCGCGATGGCGAGCGACGACGTTGTAATAGAACGTCGGCGCGCTTTCCCCCACGTACAATTGTGTGTCCGTGATTCGCTCATCGGCCGCAAGGAAGTCACGCACTCGTTTGGCGACCTTATCGGTAGCGCCGATGGAACTCTGTACCGGAAGTTCGATTTCGACATGAATCTGCGCCCGGTCCGAGGGTGGAAAGAATTGTTCAGGCAGGGTATTCGCCGCAAAGAATCCGCCGATGGGCAGGATGATTGAAATCGCGATGCCGATCAGAGGATGATTGAGAATAAAACGGAGCGATCCCCGAAACAGACGTTTCAACCACTCGATGCGAATCCCGATGTGGACGGCATTCTCTCGACTGGTGCGCGCATAGAAATGAGCGGTCATCGCGGGGATGACGGTGATCGCCAGAAGAAAAGAGGCGTTGATCGCAATGATCACGCTGATCGCGATCGTGCGGACGAATTCGCCCGAGGGACCGGGTAACATCGCGATCGGCATGAAGGCCAGCGTCGTGGTCAGAGTGGATACGAACAGCGGCATACCAAGGTGACGGATACCGTCGACAACCGCCTGGTTGGGTTTCATCGGCGCAAAAATCCGAGCGCGAACCTCATCGACAATCACGATCGCATTGTCGATCAGCAAGCCGAGCGCGATGATCAACCCCGTGACGGACATCTGATGGATCGGAATCTGCAGCGTACGTAACCCGACAAGCACCAGCAGGGCGGAGCAGGGAAGTGCGGTGGTGACGATGAGCGCGCTCCGCCAACCCATCATCACGAAGACCACTATTGCAACGGCCAGTGCGCCCAACCCCAGATTCCAGAGGAGCGAATTCAAGCGGGCATCGACAAAGTTCGTCTGGGAGAAGACGACTTCCAAAGTCACCTCCGGGGGAATCTGATCGTCAAGTTCCCGTAGCGCTCTGTTCATCTGGGCGGCCCAGCGGTCGATCCGAATATCATCGCGTACGAAAACGCCGATCGAAATGGCACGCTCCCCGTGCAGGTAAGCGAGCGTATCCGGAGGATCGATGAATTGGCGATTGACCTCGGCGATCTCTTCGAGCTTGACCGGATCCCCGGTGCGGGTCGGCTTGACCAGAATCTGTTGCAGGTCCGTCGCAGAGGTAATTTCTTTGGAAAGATCGAGTCCGATCTCGGTCTCTCCCTGTCTCAAATGACCGGCGGCATTCCGCGCGAGGAAACCTTCAATCTGATCCGCCAGGGATTTGGTCGTCAGCCCGGATGCGGAAAGGGCGTCCTGCTTTACTTCCACGAGGTACTCGAGCCCGGGGTCGCCATACGTTTTTACCTTCTGGGTCCCGGGAATATCATGCAACCGCGCCACGGTATCCCGCGCGACCCGGCGCATCGGTTCGAGATCCAGCTCGCCGCCGCCCGTCCAACGGACACCGATGATTGCGGCGAATGCTTTGAGTTCGAGGACTTCGAATTCCGGAGCAAGTGCCGACTCGGGTAAGCTTTGTTCCGCATCTTCCAGCACATTGCGTACGCGCGACCAGACGGCATCCACCTCAGTGACGCTGTCATGCAGTTCCAACACGATGCTCGAGACGCCATTCCGACTGATGGAACGCGTGATTTCAATCTCGGGTATGTCCTCGAGTCCCTCTTCCAGCGGAATGGACACGAGTGACTCGACTGTTTTGGCATCTGCGCCGGGCAAGGGAGTGGTCAGCACCGCGACGCGCCGGCTCAGGACTGGATCCTCCAGTCGGGGTGATACATAAAAGGAACTGAATCCAGCGACCGCCAGAAAAACGAGTAAGAGATACAGTATGCGAGGATTGCGATAAAGCCAGGTCGAGATCATTCCGTCTCCTCTTCACGGGCGTTCGACGACTCGTCATTCACTGGTTCTGCTTCCTCCGCTTCTTCAGATTCAACGTGGGTGGAAGAGATGTGAACGATTTGTCCCGGCACGAGCCGGTGGACGCCGTCGCGAACAACGAGGTCTCCCGCTTCGAGGTCTCCGGTAACATAGACTTCGCTGCCCGCCGAGTGCTGAATCTCGACTTGACGTTCGGCAAGTCGTTCGACGCCGTCACGATTCTCGACGATGTAAACCGACCAGATGCCGGAAGCCCCTCGGTTCAGACTCGTAACCGGGAGTCGAAATCCGGTCACGGGGTCTCCACTCTCGAATTGGGCGGTGACAACTTCGCCGGCGATGAATTCCCGGTCGATCGAATCCGCGATGATATCTATCGATACCGTCCGCGTCCGGGTGTTCGTATCCAGTTGTGCGTCGACCGCGCGGACACGTCCTTTGAACGTATCCTCTTCCGTCTGCAGATTCACTTCGTCATCCAATTCAAGCGTTGAAGCGATCGCGTTCGTAACGGTGACTTTGACGACTTCACTTTGTGAGGCGAGTTGCATCACCGGCACGGCGGGGGAGACGAGCGCTCCTTCGTGTTTGTAGATGCGCGTGACTGTTCCGGCGAATGGAGCGGTCAATACACCCCCTCTTTGGTCCGCTTCCACCTGTTGCAGTTCTCCCTCAGTTTCTGAGATCTGGCGATTGAGCTCCTGAATCCGTTGCTGGCGATTTGAGGTATCCATCAACCGTAATTGCCGCTCGAGGGAACCGATGCGACGAGACACATCCTGATTGTTGTTCGTATTCTGAGTTTCCGCTTCCAGTTGATTCAGTTGTTGTCGCAACTCTTCCAGTCGCTGTTGCGATTCTTCGGGGCTCGCGGCTTCTCCCGACGGATTCAATTCCGCTAGTTCATTCTGAGCCGCTTCGAGGGCTTCTCTCAGTCCCGTCTCTTTCGCTTCGATCGTGCTTTGATCGAGTGTTGCCAGTTGCGCGTTAGCCTCGACGGTGGCTCCTTCCGCGACTTCGATCGTCGCGATGCGAGCCGATCGTCCAAAACTCAAATCGCTGGTGCGAGCCGGTCGGACCATGCCCGTAAAATATTGCGTCGGTTGCACCGTCTCGGGCGGCGGAACTTCCAGCACGGAGACATACAGGGCCGATTCGTCTCCACCCGAAATGCTTTCGGCGGGCGGCACGACACTCACGCTCTTCTCCGAGGTACAACCTGCCAGTAGCGACGCCACTACAGCGGCAGCGGAAGTCAGAGTGCCAAACCGGATCGCCGGGGAACGGAGACGGCGTTTGGAAATAAACATGAAAGATGTCGATCGTAAGGGAGAATAATCCGGTCCGCGCCATTCCAACGCCTCAAAAAAGCCGGTCGGTGGAATGCGCGGGTTGCTTTCGAATCGGAGGGGGTCCCATTCTAGCAGATCGACGAGCGGAATTTCGATTCCAAACAGGAATCGGTTTGCCCCGCGCGGGACAGACGCCTAGTGCAGGCCGTAGCGGCTCATTTTGTAGTGCAGTGTCCGGACGCTGACGCCCAGCTTCTTGGCCGTCTGTTCGCGATGGTAATCGGAAGCAATGAGGGCCGCAGTGATCGCCTGTTTCTCCGCCTCTTCAACCACTTCGGCCAGCGAGCGGACCAGCGCTTTTTCCGCCCCGGAGGTGCGGTGGAACTCGGCAGGGAGATGTTCGACTTCGATTTGTTCGTGGTTCACGGTGACGACCAGCCTTTCCATGACATTTCGCAACTGACGGACATTACCCGGCCAGCTGTGCGACGTTAACAGGTACATGGCTTCTTCGCTGACATGCTTCAGCGGTCGGACATGCCGGTCGCAGAAATGCTGCAGGAAGTGTTCAATCAATAACGGGATATCCTCTCGCCGACGTCGCAAGGGGGGAATGTGAATCGGAATGATGTTCAGACGGTAATACAGGTCCTCTCGAACAGTCTCTTCTTCGATCAATACCTGAATGTCTTTATTGGTCGCCGAGACGATCCGGGCGTCGGAGGAGAGTAGCTCCTCGCCCCCCACACGTCGGAACTGACCGGTCTCCAGCACCCGTAGCAGGTCGACCTGGCTCTTCGGCGGGATTTCGGTCACTTCATCGAGGAAGAGCGTACCCCCGCGGCTCTGTTCGAAGCAGCCCGGTTTGGTTCGCGATGCCCCGGTGAACGAGCCTTTTTCATGGCCGAAAAGTTCGCTCTCCAGCAGCGACTCGGGAAGCGCCCCCAGGTTCACGGCGACGAATGGGCGTGAGGAGCGACTGCTCAGATCATGCAGAGCGCGGGCGATGAGTTCCTTGCCCGTTCCGCTTTCTCCCTGGATCAGCACGGTAGCGTCGGTATCCGCCACCTGCCGGACCTGCTGGAAGACCTCCTGCATCGAAGCGCAACTACCGATGATTCCCGAAATCTCTCCCGCACCGGCCAGTCGGTCTTTCAGGACCTGGTTTTCCGTCTGCAAACGGTGGTGATTGAACGCTTTACGAACCTGCTGCCGGATCAGGTTGAGGTCCACCGGCTTGGTGACGAAATCGAACGCCCCGCGCCGCATCGCGTCTACGGCCGTTTCGACGGTTCCATGGGCGGTGATAATAATGACGGTCGTGTCCGGTTTCCGCTCCAGGATCGACGAGATCAGATCGAGTCCGTCCCGATCGCCCGGCAAACGAACGTCGGCGATGACGATCTGGAAATGGACTTCATTGAATTTGTCGAGCGCTTCGTTGAAGTCGGCGGCCGTCGTAATGAAGTCGGCTTCCGTTTGCAGTCCTTTTTCAAGGCCAGCGCGAATATTGGGTTCGTCATCGACGATTAAAAGGTTCAGTCCGTCAGTCATCTTCCGTCCGAGTGCCTACCAACTGTGTAATGTGGATGGGAAGGATAATTTGAAAAGTCGTCCCACTGGGAGAGCTGCGACAGTCGATTGCCCCGTTGTGTTCGCGAATGATCTTGTCACAGAGAGCCAATCCCATGCCAGTTCCCTGACTTTTTGTCGTGAAGTACGGATCGAAGATGCGATCCTGAAGATCTTTCGGGATGCCGGGGCCGGAATCGGCCACTTCCAGTTTGAGAGTTTCCTCCTCGGATTGGAGGTCAGCTCTCATTCTGATCTCTCCTCCACGCGGCATCGCTTCCATCGCATTCAGTACCAGATTCAAGAGAACCTGCTCCAATCGGATTGGATCGACAGAAATTTCGGGGAGGTCGGTGCCGGGCGCTTCCACCACGATTTTCACCTGCTGATGTCTGGCCTGGGGACGCAGAAACGCCGCTTGACGCTCCAGCAGTTCCACTACATCAACTTTGTCGAAATTAAGTCGCCCGATGGAAGCATAATCACGGAAATTCTCGAGTACCCCGCCGACGCGAAGCACTTCGGTTTTGATGACTCCGAGCATCTCCTGAATATCGTCCGAGACGTTCGACTGGTCGAGTTGTTCTTCCAGTAACTGGACATGCAGAGAAAGCGCGGCGAGTGGGTTCTTGATCTCATGGTGCAGGCCCGCGGCGAGGTTGCCGAGGCCCATATATCGTTCCATACGGCGGAGGCGGTCATCGATGAATACGCGCTCAGTGACATCGCGCAACTGCAGAATGTGACCAATGATCCGGTCGTCCCGATTCCGGAGCGGCTGGCAAAATCCCCGGAGCGTGCGCAAGGTTCCATCCAGTAGAACCGTGAAGTCGCGCGTTTCTTCAGAGTGCACTCGTTCTTGCATTTCCTTGCGATATTGATCCAGCGGCATATGCAGACAAACCTCGCTCAGCAGATGTCCGATACCATCATCTTCGAGCTGCAGAAAATGTCGCCCTCGTTGATTGATACTGGTAATCTCACCTCGAAGGTCTGTCGTGATGACTCCTTCCTCCATACTGCTGAGGATGTCAGACGCCTGGGCTTTGATGTCCCGCAATGATTCCTGAGAAATGTGATAGGCCCGCCACAGGATGACGATCGCGAGCGTGGTGAGAACGGCATTGAGAATAACGAGTATCGTCAACCGGAACTGCAACCGCAGTTCGCCGATGAGTTCTTCGGCCGAGTCGCGGACGTCATGGGGGAGGTTGGCGATCAACTCGTGAACGATTCGCTGTTCCCGGAGGAAGTCCACCAGCATCCAGACGGTCACCCCCATCGAACAGAGGCTGAGAATCAGCAGCGCGATGATCGCCAGAAAAGGCGTCTTGGAGGCGGGGGCATGACGCGTGCGGAACATAAATGGACTCGTAAGCAGTTTGTTCGGGAAGGAAGTTATCTTCGCTGTTCATCGTAAGCGGCAGCGAAACGGATTTCACCGACGTGGCCTGGGTTTCTCCCTCGCGGAGCAAAAAAGGGGACGCACTCTCTTTTGAAAAATTTTGCACGATTCGGTCGCGACCCGCTCAGACCACGAAAATCGCGTGCATTGCTTTGCACTGGTCTGCAAATATCTGCAGTTGCCTGCCGGTTCCCGGGGGAGGGATGCGGTCATTTTTGTGCTCTATCCCAAATAACGGAGATTTCGTGGAGAGCCGGAATATTGATGTCACCCTCACAAATGGGCGGGCGAAAACGAATGACCGCTACAAACAGGACATTTTTCCCTCCCCCGCGAGACCCTGTCGCCCTGCAGCCTGCCTGTACCTTCGCGAAATTGGCATGAGTGTTGCGGAGATAGGGTCGTCTCTGCCAGGGATTTCCTTCCCGAAATTCAATTCCCACCCCCCGAGGTTGCATCTTCTGGCTCTTTCGATTCTGAACTGCCCTCCCGCTGAGAAGACGGATTTGCTCCTTCCGTCCTCGTTGTTTTCTCAATGAAAGATTCGTTGAACGTGACACCTACTGCTCAGGATTGTCCTTCTGAAACAGAGTCTCCTGCGCGTGGCGATCGGCTTGCCAGTTTACGGTATCAGATCGAACATGCCGCGCACCTGTTACCCTCCCAGGGACCCATCACCGCCTTCGTTCACCACAATACTCTGCACGCCTTCCAGCAACGTCCATTTGAAGAAGGTGTCCGCAAAGGGGGCGAACTCTGGAGTTGCCACGCGTATTTCCCGGAGGAGCGGTATCGCCAGGAACTGGAAAGCGGCCGTATCCGCCTGAGCGATCTCGAAGCCGTTCTTCGTGAAGCCGTCAGCGATCGAGTGGAGGAACCGCTCATCGCGACCGTCATGCAGTTCGAACTGCGGCTGGCGATGTTGAAGCACCGCATCCATGCCGGTGACCCCGCCGAACTCAACTGGATGATCGCAGAGACGAATGCCCTACGGCAATTCCGAGCCGACGTCCCGGTCGTCATCCGCAAGAATCTGATCGAATCAACCCGGCACTGGATCCTCCGGGATCGAAACGAAGTCTTCGCGATCAATAACAAAGCCAACTTGATTTCGGAAAACCTCGGTCGATTCTCCCAGCGCAGTATGGAACATTGGACCGACGACCAGTGGGAAGCATTCCTGCTCAACGCGCTCTGGAATATCTGTTATACCGGGGCGAAGAATGTGGAAAGACAGTTGCGGGTCGTCCCCTTGCCCGACCTGCACCTTCCCCGCCACCGGAACCTGCTTCTGCAAGCGACGGGTGAAGATACGGATCTCCCCGTGCATGAGCTCTTGATCAAGTTCTGCTCCGCGTTTCTCGATCAGGGGTTTGCCGATTGGCACATGCCGAATCGCCAGCGGGGGATCTACCAGACCTTTCTCAATTTATACAGCCAGGGAGGTACTCCGCCGGTCGAGTGGTATCAGCAACTGCGGCATGAATGTGCCCGTCTGATCGACGCGAAACTCGATCCGCTCGAATCCATCGATGAATCATTGTCGCTGCTCGGGGTAACTGATGAGGAGCGGGAAGAATTCCTGACGCATTCCCTGCTCGCGCTCCGCGGCTGGTTCGGCATGGTCTGGCAGATGGAGACTGAAGCTGAATGGATGCCGCACCCCGCTCCCAAAGAGAGTCTTATCGAGCTCCTGGCCATCCGGTTGATGCTCGACCGACTGGTGATCACCGGGGTGGCGCGAGAAAGCCTTCATTTTGAAGGACCCTTACACGAAGTGCGGGCCAATGCACTGAAACGCATCTCCCGGAATGAACCGGAAGAAGCGATCCAAAAGGCGTTCGTGGTCTTTCAACTGGCGCAGGTCTGCGGCTGGAAGCCCGAAGACCTGTATCATTTTACGGACAACCAGTGGTTAATCCTCTTACGCGAGATCGATACTTTTTCCAGTTTCGAACGCCGACACCTGTTTCATCTCGCGTATGAACGCCGATATCGCAATGCCACCTTCGACGCGCTGATCAATCACGCGCAGCGGCGAAACCAGGCGGCAGAGCCAACCGCGGGTGGCATGCGTAAAACGTCTTTTCAGATTCTCTGCTGTATCGACGACCGTGAAGAATCATTTCGTCGCCACCTCGAAGAGGTCGATCCCTCATGCGAAACATTCGGTCTGGCCGGTTTCTACGGGGTCGCGATGTATTATCGCGGTTCGAATGAAGCGCATTACAAACCGCTTTGCCCGAACAACATCAAACCCAAACATTACATCGACGAAACGCCGCTTTATTCATTGCAGCAGGTGGACCGTCGCCGGGCGGAAACACGACGCCGGATCGGCATGTTCGCCCATCAGACCCATCGGGGATCGCGCTCGCTACTCGGCGGACTGTTAACGGGGCTGGTCGGTTCACTCGCCGCGTTCCCGCTCGTCGCCCGTATTCTCTTTCCGCGCACGACGGCCCAGTTCCGGAAGCTGTTTGACAAAATCGTCGAAACGCAGTTCACCGAACTTCGGCTCGAACGGTCGCCGCACGATCATGCCGAGGATGGTCACCTGCATGGATACACGCTCGACGAAATGGCCAATATCGTCGAAAGCGGCATGCGGGCTATCGGCATGTCCACACCCGATCGATACTCCGACCTCGTTATCATCTGTGGGCATGGTTCGGGAAGTGTAAACAATCCGCATGAATCGGCATACAACTGCGGTGCCTGCAGTGGTAGTCGCGGCGGTCCGAACGCACGTGCTTTTGCCAGAATGGCGAACGACAACCGGGTTCGGCACATTCTCACGGATCGTGGTTTTATTATTCCGGAATCGACGTTCTTTGTCGGCTCCTTCCACAATACCTGCGACGATTCCATCACATACTTTGATCTCGATGCAATCCCGGTATCGCACCGACCCTGTTTCGAACACGCCCGTGATCAGATCAACGAGGCACGCAAACGAAACGCACACGAGCGCTGCCGCCGTTTTGAATCTGCTGACCTCGATCTCTCCTTCGACGAGGCCTTGCGTCATGTAGAGATTCGTGCCGAAGACTTGTCTCAAGTGCGCCCCGAGTACAACCATGCGACCAATGCGCTCTGCTTCGTTGGTCGTCGCGCCTGGAGTCGCGACCTCTTTGTTGATCGGCGGTCATTTCTTTCATCCTACGATCCAAAGACAGACGACGCGGAAGGCCACATCCTCGAACGTATTCTGCAGGCAGTCATCCCCGTCTGCGCCGGCATCAGTCTCGAATATTACTTCTCCACCGTCGACACCGAAGGGTATGGCTGCGGTTCCAAACTGCCGCACAACGTTTCATCAATGCTCGGCGTCATGTCGGGCGCCGCGAGTGACCTTCGCCCTGGACTGTCCGCGCAGATGGTCGAGATCCACGAACCGATGCGAATCCTGTTCGTTATCGAAACGACACCGGAAGTGATGTCGCGCATTATCGAAGAGAACGCGGCCATTAAACAGCTCGTCGGTGGCGGCTGGGTGCAATTGGCGGTCTTCGATGCGGATCTGGGACGCATCCTGCATTATCGCGATCAACATTTCGTGGAATACAAACCTGAATCGATCGAGCTCCCGACAGTCGGTTCCTCTCTCAAGTGGTATCAGGGTTGGCGAAAGCATCTGGATTACGCCGCCATCAGGCCCACCCCTCTATCGAACGCGGATCCGATTTCCTGTTCATGAAATGCTTTACGGTCCTGTGCTTCGTTTCCCGGTCCACTCAAACTTCACCGTACTGATTCGTAACCGATGACACTCGAATTCCTATTTCAATTATTTGGTACCACGGTCGTCGTCTGCCCGGCGATCCTGTTGCTGTTGTTCGGGACGTCGACACTCCTGGGGCGACCACTGGGTGAGCGGGCTCTGTCACGCCTCACCGAAGGCTCCGTCCTGTGCGGGCTCTTTTCCGCCATCATCGTGCTGGTACTGATGCTGCTCTACGATTACCGCCATGTCCCGATCGAACTGGGGCACTGGGTGATCCTCGATGAGGAACATTTTCACTTCAATCTGAAGTTTGTCTTCGACCGCCTTTCTGTCCCATTTGTGATTCTGACTTATGTCCTCTGCGGAACGATCGGCGCGTTCGCCTCGCGTTATCTGCACCGGGAACCGGGTTTCAATCGCTTCTTCAACTTTTATGCCTTCTTCATGCTGGGGATGGTGATCTCATCACTCGCCGGTACGATCGAAGCGCTCTTTCTGGGATGGGAACTCGTCGGGCTGTCTTCCGCGCTGCTTGTCGCATTCTTCCACGAACGGGTCAACCCTGTCCGGAACGGACTACGCGTCTGGACGGTCTACCGAATTGCCGATGCGGCTTTCCTTGTGGCTGCAATCATGCTCCACCACCTGACCGGAGCCGGGGATTTTGACCTCCTCATGGGAACGGGGCCCTGGCCGGAAGGAACAGCCAATCTTTCGCAAACACACGCTCTCTTTGTCGGACTGCTGCTGCTCATCGCCGCGGCGGGCAAATCCGCCCTCGTTCCATTCTCGGAATGGCTTCCCCGGGCGATGGAAGGGCCGACCCCATCCAGCGCCGTTTTTTACGGTTCGCTCTCCGTTCACCTCGGCGCTTATCTGTTATTGCGCGTCAGCCCGATACTGGAAGTCTCCCCATTGCTCAGCGCGATCGTGGTGATCGTGGGACTGCTCTCGGCAATCTATGGAGCAATGACGGCTCGGGTGCAAGCCGATGTGAAAAGCGCACTCGCCTTCGCGTCTCTGACGCAGGTCGGCATTATCGTTGTCGAGATTGGCCTCGGCTTCCGTTATCTCGCCCTGATTCACATTATCGGCCACGCCTGTCTGCGGACGCTGCAGTTGCTGCGGGCGCCCTCGCTCCTGCGTGACTATCACGAGATGGAAAACGCGATTGGTTCTCATCTCCCCCGCGAACAATCGGTGTGGCGACGTTTCATGTCCGAACGTGCCCGCTACTGGTTGTACCGGTACTCCCTCGAACGTGGTTTTCTGGATGCCTTGTTGTTTGCTTATGTCGTGCGTCCGTTCACGAAGTTCTTCCAGTGGTGTGATGCCCTTGAACGCAAATGGACCGATTTTCTCGCCGGGGGGGAATCCCGGGAGTCGGACGATCTGCGGCCCCACACCTTTTCACCGGAGGACTACTTATGATGCCGGAAATGCACCTCCCTTGGTTGGAGATTTCGATCCTGCTACCGCTCCTGGGAGCAGTCTGGCTCAGCACGTTCCGCAACCCCGAACGGGCTCGCCGCCTCAGTATCGCTTTCGCCGCGCTCACCTTCGTCTGCACGGTGGGTGAATGGATCGACTTTGTCAGTCTCAAAACTTACGAAGCCCACGACCACTGGGATATTGTCGCCCGCCTGTTTCATAAGAACATCTTTGTCGTTGACGAACTGAGCGCGCCGTTGCTTCCGCTCGGGGCACTACTCTACTTCATGACGATTCTGTCGACTCTGCGTACCAAGGTGAACCGGTTCTCCTTCGGATGGACGCTCTTTTCCCTCAGTATTCTGATGGCAACATTGAGCTGTCGGGAAGCCTGGGGAATCATTGGACTGTTAGCCCTTGCGACTGTTCCCCCGTGGGTTGAACTTCGGAACCGCAGTCGCTCGACGCGTGCTTTTACACTCCACATGGCGCTGTTTGTCGGGCTGATGGTAATCGGGCAATTGTTGCTGGACCTCTCGTCGAGTGCCGTCATGACGACCTTTGCGGGAGCCATCCTGACAGCGGCGGCGCTCGTGCGTACGGGCGTGCTGCCGCTGCACTGCTGGATCACCGATCTCTTTGAAAAGGCCACCTTCGGTACCGCGCTGTTGTATGTCACTCCGATTACCGGCGCTTATCTTGTCATGCGTCTCATCCTGCCGATCGCTCCCGACTGGGCGCTGCAGAGCATTGCGATCGTCTCCTTGATTACCGCGGTCTATGCGGGAGGCATGGCGCTCATTCAACAGGAGGCGCGTCGTTTCTTCTGTTATCTGTTTTTAAGCCATTCATCACTCGTACTGGTCGGCCTGGAATTGGCGACGCCGGTGGGACTCACGGGCGCCCTGTGCGTCTGGCTTTCCGTCGGTTTGTCCCTGGCCGGCTTTGGTTTGACGCTGAGGTGCATGGAAGCGCGGCGAGGTCGGATTTCACTCAATGAATATCAGGGCCTTTACGATCACACTCCGATCCTCGCCGCTTTTTTCATGCTGACGGGTCTCGCCTCAATCGGCTTCCCCGGCACGATCGGCTTCGTCGGGACGGAACTTCTCATTGAAGGGGCCGTCGGCGTCTATCCGCTGGTCGGCTTCTTCGTGGTTGTCGCCGCGGCACTTAACGGGATAGCCATCCTGATGGCCTACTTCCGCATTTTTACAGGAATCAGTGTGAGTTCCTCCATTCCGCTTCGGGCCAGACCCGTGGAACGAATCGCGGTACTCGTACTGGCAGCGCTGATCCTGGGTGGTGGGCTCTATCCACAACCGGGTGTTTACTCGCGTTATCATGCCGCGAAAGCGCTGATGACGCGTCGCGACGATAACCTCAGCCGGATGGGGAAAGCGACCAACGACTGGAACCAACTGGCGGAACAAACAGACTCTCCCACCACCGAGACGCCCGCGAAAGCGAACTCCGTCTCCACGATGTTGATGGCTCCCTGAGGAGTCGACCTCTCCTCGATCACCTGTAATAACTGCGGCACACTTTTTCGGAACCCCCGTCCATGTCCGTGAATTCAAATTCGAACCAGCCAAAACCCAAAGGGAATGCCGCCGGATTCGTCCGGTACTTTTCCAACGATATCGTGTCTGGTTTCATGGTCTTTCTGATTGCACTTCCGCTCTGTCTCGGAATTGCCTCCGCGAGCGGATTTCCGCCGATCGCCGGTATCTTCACGGCGATCATCGGAGCCCTCGTCACGACGTTCATCAGCAACAGCGAGTTGACGATCAAGGGGCCGGCGGCCGG
>PABD01000129.1 GCA_002702685.1 Planctomyces sp. | reverse complement strand
GTCGACTTTCCGCCGCGGAACAATCATCGTCTGATGAAGTCAAAGCACGCCGCGACTTACTCAAGAGTGCGGATCGCGTTCTGTTCCTGGGCGATAGCATCACCTATTCGGGCGCGTATGTGACGGATGTGGAGCTGTGGATGCGGACGCAGGAGTGGCTGCCGAAGGTACCGCATGTCATTAATACCGGCTTGTCGAGTGAGACTGTTTCCGGTTTGAGCGAAGAAGACCATGCGGGCGGACAGTTTCCACGCCCCGATCTCGCCACGCGCCTCGACAGTGTTCTCAAAACCACGAAGCCGGATCTCGTCTTTGCCTGCTACGGGATGAATTGCGGAATTTACAAACCCCTCGATGAGAAGCGGTTTGAGAAGTATCAGGACGGGATTCGTCTGTTGCAGCAGAAGGTCAAAGCGACAGGCGCGGAATTGATTCTGATCACTCCCCCCTACTACGACGACCAGGTGGCGAAGGGAGACTTCTCTTACAACGCTGTCCTGACGGCCTATTCGGAATGGCTACTGACGTTACGGGGCGAAGGACAACCGGTGATCGATCTTCATTCCTCGATGCAGGCGGCGGTCGAAGACCGGCGCAAAGCAGATCCGGCCTTCACCTTCCAGAAAGACGCCGTTCATCCCGATACGGCCGGTCATTGGGCAATTGCTCAAGCGATCATCCGCTGGTTCGGCGATGAAGAAAGCGCGAACGCCGACTCCCCCACCGCTCTGATAAGTGAAGCCGAAAACGCCGATGAAATCGTCGCACTGGCGCACCAACGGATGGCGGTGCTGCGCGACGCCTATCTCACTGCGGCGGGACACGAACGCCCACGCGTCCCGCAGGGAATTGCGATCCACGACGCGGAGAAAAAAGCGTCGGAACTGGATGCTCAATTAAAAGACGCGCTCAAAAAGTGACAATCGGAAAACTCGGACGTGGCAGCAACACGCGGCACCCGGACAACGCGGATGCGGTTGTCCGGACCACCCGGGTTTCACTTACAACCGCTCAACTGTTGGCTTCGCGATAGGCTTTCAGCATGCGGACGAATTCCTTCAGAAGAGTCGTGTTGTCCATCCAGACGCGGGCGCTGACGAGGTTTCCATCGATAACCGTCTGTTCGTCGACGTAGTTGCCACCCGCGAAGGTGACGTCGAGAGCGCACTTGGCGACGGTCGTCGCGGTGCGGCCTTTGAGGCGGTCGGCGGCGGCCAGGATCTCGATGCCGTGACAGACCGAGGCGACAGGCTTCTTCTGATCCATCATCACCTGCGTGACTTTCAGCAGGTCTTCGTCGTAACGAATGTATTCCGGAGCGCGACCACCGGAGATGAACATGCCGACATAGTCATCGGGATTGATATCGCGGAAGGCGATGTCCGACTGCAGGTGATAACCGCTGGATTCCTGGGTGATGTCCCATCCCGGTGGTTTCTCATGCATCACCATGTGGTAAAGCCGGACTTCGGGGGCGGCGACCACAACTTCGAAATCGTCTTCAGGCAGACGGAAATAGGGATACATCGTATCGAGAACTTCGGTGGCATCACCGATGATCAGCAGGACTTTGGACATGTTTCGTTTCCAGGGCGAGAATTAAAGGAAGCCGGACGCAGAGCACGCCGGGAACGGGGCGGGAAAAACAAGTTTCGTCATTCTACCCGATCGAGCCTGAACATTCACCTCCGCAGAATTCCAATTAACATTGCGCAAAATCATGCCATTCTCGCACCGACGCGCCTACAATCAGAGAGCGCCGGAACGACCCGATCCTGACTGTCCATCGGTTAACATTGAGAGCAAGCCTGTTTTATGAAGCGATATTACCCCCGCATCGCCCTCGGTGTTCTTGCGCTCCTTTTGTTCTGTTTTGGTTTCACGCTGATTCGTCATCGGGATCGAAGTGGAGCGCGCGAGGCTTCCATTCAGTCGATCGAGCGGATCGGAGGCGAAGTGCAACTGGTTGGGCCGATTAACGGTCGCTGGTATCACAGCGTGCTCCCCGCGACTTATCTGCAGTCCCCTGATTTCGCCGTCGTGCTGAATTCGATGGAACTGTCGAAAAACGATGCCGAGCGACTCGGGTTCCATCTCCGTGAACTGGACCACATCAGTGCCCTCTTTCTCCTGGGCCTGCCGGTGGACGACGAATTCATCGACTCCATGGGCGAACTTCACAATGTGAGCATCCTCAATCTCGGCGCAACGAGTGTGAGCCCAGAGAAAGTTCGTGAGATCTTCAAATGGGACGGGCTGGAAAGCATCAACTTCGAACAGAACGAAAAGTTCTCCGAAGACATTGCCTCGAACCTCCAGCAGCAGTTTGCGGCCCTCAAACTGGAACGATAAGAAACCTTCTCGATGGATGCTTCGAACTTATCAGGAATGCCAGCGTCGTCAGGCAATGGGAATGCTGATGGCCGAAACACAAAACTGAAAAAGCTGGCCGTTCGCGCTGCGATCGCTCTCGCTGCCATTATGTTGGTGGGCTTCATCTACAACTACTTGACGCGCACCGCCCGGCAGGAAGCGATCGAATGGATTGAAGCGAGGGGTGGAACCGTCTCTCCGATTCTGACAAAGGAGAACTGGACCATCTTCGGGTTCACCCTCCCGTACGAGCGGAAGAGCGAAATGGTCATCGTCGAGGTGCTGAAACTTTCCCTTACGGAAGATGAGCAGGAAGACTTGGGATTTTATCTTCGCAGTCTCGGTGGCATCGATATGCTTTATCTGAGCGGAGCGAAGGTGGATGACGGCTGGATGGAGCGAATTGGAGAACAGGACAGAATCCGTTCGCTGCAACTGAGCGAAACCTCCGTCAGCAGGGAACAGTTGCAGTCGGTGCTCGAGTGGAATGATCTTAGAGCGTTCTACAACTTGAAGAATCCGGGCATTTCCGAGGACGACTCACAACAACTTCAGACGGAGTTGAGCCGCCGCCCCCCCGCTTATTGACGGGATTCAATGCGCGTCACAGCGAAGATCGCCGAGGAGTCATTTCTCAGTCGACTGGATTATGCGCGGGCCACTCGTTGTCACAGATCGTGCAGCGAAAGCCGACGAGAGTGGCGGTACCGGGAATCGGCAGGCGATTGCGGTTGAGAATCGCGTTGTCGAGATCGATCGGCAGCACAGAAGCTGAGTTGCAGCAAGGGCATTCGCAGTTATCACGAATCAGCTTGGCGCGACAGAGTACGCGCAGGGTGGCTTCGTCCAACTGCTTCTGCTGGCGGCTTTCCCAGGGGCGACGGAAAGAAAGAATATCGACTGGCTGTGCGGGAGAATGGGCCTGATCGGGGCGGAAGATTTTTAACGTGCTCATCCTTGAGCTCTCCTGTTAGAGATCGTGTAACGTCTGATCCGTTCGTCTTGAACAGTTTGCAGACACCTGATTTATAGAGAAAGAGAGAGAGGAATCAGCCCAAAATACCCACTCTCGATCAGTCAGGCAAGAAGGAATTATGGCGGGGAAACCGATCGGGAAGAAATGTTAAAATAGGCGATGTTCGGGCAGCCGTGGCGGCTAATGCAGTTCGTGTATACTTCATATTTTGACAAGCCGGGTGGTCGTAGACCGACAAAAAAAGAGACCGGCGGTCAGGCCGGTCTCGTCGCTGGAGATGAAGCGTGGCGGTTTCCGCCGGGTTAACTGAGGCCAAGGATATCCCGGTTCCGTTTGGTATCTGTGGCTCCTCCGGCAAAGTCGTCGAACGTATACGGCGTCTTCTTGATGATGTGATCGCGGATGAACGGCGCGCCTTCCCGGGCACCCTGCTCCGGATCTTTAATACAGCATTCCCATTCGAGGACCGCCCAACCGTCGTAGCCCGCTTCTGTCAGCAGCGTGAAGACCTGTTTGAAATCAACCTGTCCGTCGCCCAACGAGCGGAATCGCCCCGCCCGTTTGTCCCAGGACTGATACCCGCTGTAGACGCCGACGCGGCCGCTCGGGCGGAATTCGGCATCCTTCACGTGGAAAGCCTTGATCCGGTCGCCGTACAGGCGAATGAAGTCGAGATAGTCGAGTTGCTGCAGCACGAAGTGGCTCGGGTCGTAGTTGATACAGCAGGCGGGATGCCCGTTCACTTTTTCGAGCAGCATTTCAAAGGTCGCGCCATCGTAGACATCGGAGCCGGGGTGCAATTCAAACGTGATCGTAATGCCGTGATCGTGGGCATGATCAAAGATCGGCATCCAGCGTTTCGCGAGTTCGGTGAAGGCTTCATCGATAATGCCATCAGGACGCTGCGGCCACGGGTAAACCATGTGCCACGCGAAGCCACCCGACATCGCAGGGATCGATTTCGTACCCAGTCTGGCGGAAACCTCGACGAGCTTTTTGAGTTCCGTAGTTGCCCAGCTGGTGACTTCGGTCATGCTCATCCCTTTCGGATGGAAGACTTCGAACATCTTCGCGTAGGCGGGATGCATCGCCAGCACCTGTCCCTGCAGGTGGCCGGAAAGTTCCGTGGGAGTCAGCCCCATCTCTTTCAACATGCCGAGGTAGTCATCGCAGTAGCTTTTCGATTCAACCGCCTTGTCGATCTCGATCATGTTGTCGTTACCGGTCGGGATCTGCACCCCTTTATACCCCATTTCGGCGAACCACGGGCCGAGGGTTTTGATGTGATTAAAGGGCGCTTCGTCCCGGACGAACTGGGCGAGGAAGACGGCAGGACCTTGAATGCTCATGGGACGATTCCTGTACAGATATGAAATTGACAATCAGAAATGGAAAGCGAAAAGCGGACGCAGATAAATGCGACCGGATAACCGCATGATCGTACCCCATCGCGATTCGATTCGGCAACTGAATAGCTACCGGCGGGGGCAATACTCAGCCCGTCTTCAGCATGCTGGAGATCAGGATCGCGTCGTGCAGCAATTGATCCTCGCCACCGGCGGGGGCGATCAGTTGCAGACCCAGGGGCAGACCCGCTTCGGAGAGTTCTACGGGAATCGTAATCGTCGGCAGTCCGAGGAAACTCCACGGGGCGTTGAACCGGGGATCGCCGGTTGAGTCCAGCGGCGGGGCCTCGTCGAGAGTGGCCGGTGAGATGAGCAGATCGAATTGGTCAAAGTACCGCTGGCTGATATTTCGATAGGCATCCTGCACATCGCAGCTCTGCTGGTAACGCGTGATCGGAAGTTGCATTCCTTCCTGAATCAGGCTGCTTAAACCGGCGAGGTAATGTTCCGCATGCAGCGCGAACGCCGTTTGATGCACACTCGCCGCTTCGTAAATCATGATGTTGCGGTGATGCGCCAGGATGGCTTCGAAGTCGATATCGCGACCTGTTTCCGCGACGACACACCCGGCGTTCGTCAATTTGCCAGTCACCTTCTCGAGCATAGCCTGCATCCGGGGTGCCGCATGGTCCTGAAAGAAGTAACTCAGATGTCCGACGCGCAGCTGATCGCGTGACAGGACTTCTTCTTTGGGGCTTTCGCGACAGATATCCCAGAGCAGTTGCGCGTCTTCGATCGACCGTGTGAAAAACCCGGGCTGATCCAGTCGGGGAGCGACAGGGAAAATTCCGTCGGTCGGAAGGGTGTCGAATCCCGGTTTGAAGCCGACCACACCGCAGTAGGCGGCAGGCCGCGTGATAGACCCCCCGGTTTGTGTACCGATCGCGGCGAAGCACATCCCGCCAGCGACCGCCGCGGCGGAACCACTCGACGATCCGCCCGGTGTCCGGTACAGGCTCCACGGATTCCGCGTTTCCGTCGGGTCGAAGCATGCGAACTGTGTCGTCGTGGTTTTTCCCAGGATGATGGCATCAGCGGAGATCAGGCGTTCGATCAGGGGGGCCGTCTTGCTGGCCACATTCGCCGTATCGCCACTGAGGAAAGGAGGAAATCCACAGCCGGTGAGCGCCCCCTGGCTATCGATGATATCCTTCACCCCGATTGGAATCCCCGCCAGGGGACCACACTCTTCACTATTGGAAATGCGGACGGTCTGTTCGCTGGCGAGCTTGAGTGATTCGGGTTCATACAGGTGGACCCATGCCTGTATCTCCATGTCATCGCGCATAATACGATCGAGGGCATCGGCCGTCAGGGAATAGGGCGTAACGGCGCCGGAGCGGATTTCCGACAGAAGTCCGGTGATCGTATCGCGTGATGATGGGAAAAGCGTGGGCATAGAGATTTCAAACAGTCAAAGAGCGTCGGTCAGGCAAAATCCTGGGTGGTCGGCTTGATGGTCAGTTCAGGAATGTGCGCGCGTGGAGGAAGTTCACACATCAGCAGCACGGCAGCGGCAACATCTTCCGGTTGCAGGATGCGCGCCCGATGCTCGGCCGATACGGGCACGGGCCGTTTATCGAGAATAGGGGTTTCCACTTCGCCGGGATAAATATTGCTGATGCGAATGCCCTTGTGGCCATCTTCCAGGGCTGCGGTGAGGCCGAGCGCCGCCATCGCAAACTTCGACGCACTGTAGGCAACGCCACCGAGGGTACTCGCACGGATGCCGGCGACTGAGGAGATGTTAATGATCAGCCCGTCTCCCCGTTCACGCATGTCGGGAAGAACGGCATGCATCAGGTTGAAGGCGCCGGTCGCATTCACATTCATCAACAGGTCCCAGTTCTCGGGGGACAATGTCGCCATCGAACGCTCGGGGATATTGACGCCCGCACTGTTGACGACGATGTCGATCTGTCCGAGTTCCTTACTGGCCCACTCGACCAGGTCAAAGGCGCTCTGGCGATCTCCCAGGTCAGCGACCTGCGGCAGGATCTCTCCCGGGCCTTCATTGAGGGAGACGACCTCCTGCAGTGGTTCGAGACGGCGCCCTGAGATGACAACACGGGCTCCCGCTCTGGCGAGGGTCAACGCGACAGCGCGGCCGATTCCTGTTCCGCCCCCGGCGACGAGGGCTGTTTTTCCGGCTAATGACATGAATAGAGTTCCATCTAATCTGATCGCTCAGAAATGGGTGTTGAATAAAGTATGTCTTACTTCCGGTCGCCGATGATATACAAGGCCTGCTTCCCGCGAAGGAAAATCTGACCGTCGGAGACCGCGGGGCTGGCGATGAATTCGTCGTTTAGTTTGTTCAGACCAATTTCTTTATATTCGTCGGCCGCTGCAACGACGGTGCACTCCCCTTCTTTGTTGAGGAAGTAAATGTGACCATCCGCATATATGGGAGAAGCTTTGAAGTCGCCACCCAGACGATGACGCCAGTGCAGCTTGCCCGATTGGGAATCCAGACAACTGGCGATTCCGTTGTCGCTGACCATGAATAACAGATCGTCGAAGACGACCGTGCAGCAGGTGTCGGGTGTGTTGTCATCGTACGACCAGACGCGCGCCGCGTCGATTCCCGCGTCGAGCTTTTCCGGGCGGAACGCATTCAACTCTCCGCGCATTCCGACAGTGGAATAGACAAGATCATTTGCGACCGTCGGGCCGGTGATGGTGCGGCCGCCGACGAGTCCGGGGATATGCCAGATTTGAGCACCGGTCTGCGGGTCGTAGGCATCCAGTTGATTTCCTCCCATCACCACGATCTGATCGCCGTCGGGTGTCGAGCGGACAACAGGCGTCGTGTACGCGTCGCATTCTTCCGCGTTCGCCTCGGTCATGCGCGGTGTGTACCAGACTTCTTCCCCCGTGAGTCGATGATGCGCGACGATGTACGATGCGACCGGTTCGTCGCGGAGGTCCGCGAGAGAATCCTGCATGCAGACGGAAATGACGAGGTCTTTATATAACACCGGGCTGTTGGCGTGTCCCCACCAGACCGTATAGGAGCCGTAGTCTTCGGCCAGGTTTGTTTTCCAGAGCTGATCTCCGTCGAAGTTGTAGGCCGCGAGATCGCCGTTACCGAAGTGGACGATCACGACTTCACCATCGGTCGTGGGGGATGGCGAGGCCATGTTGTGGAGATCGTGATATTTCGGGGCGCGGCTGGAACTTCCCTCCGTCTTCCTGTTGGCGGTCCCCTCTCCCACCTTTCGTGTCCAGGCAATCTGGTTGCTGGTGCGATCGATTTTGAGCAGCTTAAGTTCGCCCTCCTCTTCCACGGTCAGGAAAACGGCATCTCCCCAGATCGCCGGGGTGCTGGTCCCGGAAATGGGCAGCGAGATTCTGGTGGTCAAATTTTCTTTTTCGGACCACCGTGTCGGCAGGTTTGCTTCCTGTGAAATCGAATTTCCAGCGGGCCCGCGCCATTGCGGCCAGTTTTCGGCGGAACCTGGTGAGGCAATTGCCGCCACGCAGACGATTGCCGCGAGGAGGGTCTTAGTGGATTTGAAAAAGATAAGTCGCATCGGCATGGAAGTTATAACCCCATTATCAGCGGAGGCATCGCGGGCGGGTACAGATTCCCCATGATACCGGATTCATCGAGCGATGTCTTGCGGCAACTCGTTGTAAATGCAGTGGTTGCTCCATGAGTGAGCGCGTTCCTTGTTTCTCCTCTGGTAAATGAGTACCGTAGAGGTCCTTTGTCATTTTCAATCATGCGGAACCGCGAGAAGCACGCCAGCTGTGCTCACTTTTCGCGCGGGGTAACGTCCAATTTCCGCTATGTTTCCTGCCGGTTTTCATGTCGAAACATGAGAAAGTCCCTCCATGTCCTCTGATTCCCCGACGCCTGAATCTTCAGCGCCTTCGTCCGGACCGTCCGCTCTTGAACTCGAAAAGCAACAGCTGAGAGAACTCAACCAGAAACCGTTGGTTCCCCGCTACCTGGGATATGTCAAACTATCGGGACCGGGTTGGCTGCAAAGCGCGCTGACGCTCGGTGGGGGCTCGTTGGCTTCCGGCCTGTATCTCGGCGTATTAACCGGATACAGCCTGCTCTGGTTGCAACCGCTCGCGATGATCCTCGGGATCATCATGCTCGCGGCGTTGAGCTATCTCACGCTGTCGACCGGTGAACGGACCTTTCGCGCGATCAATTACCATGTCAGCCCGGTTCTGGGTTGGGGTTGGTTGATCGGTTCCATGATGGCGAACATGGTCTGGGCACTGCCTCAGTATTCGCTGGCGGTTGCGGCGATCAAACAGAACCTGCTGCCGAGTGTCTTCGGCGAAGAGGCGATGAGCGGTACGACCAGCAACCTGATCCTTGTACCAATCATTCTCGCTGTGGCAACGGTCATCACCTGGAGCTACGGCAGTGGACACTGGGGAGTTCGTCTATACGAACGTATGTTGAAAGTCGTCGTCGCCCTGATCGTGCTCTGCTTCGTGCTTGTTGTCGGTCGCATTGTTGTCACCGATCCTGCATTCACCGTCGGCGATCTGTTCGCGGGATTTATTCCGAGTCCATCGTCCTTGACGGAACCGCCCGAAGCCTATCAATCGATTCTCGCGGAGATCGAAGAACCGAGCCGAACGTTCTGGTATGATTATATCATGTCACAGCAGGTCGACGTGGCGATGGCCGCGTTCGCGACTGCCGTCGGCATCAACATGACCTTCCTGCTTGCGTATTCCATGCTGGGACGAAACTGGGGGAGAGAGCACCGCACGCTCTCGATCTTTGACCTGAGCACAGGGATGTTCATTCCGTTCCTGCTCGCGACGACCTGCGTGGTCGTTTCTGCGGGAAACCGGTTCCATTCTCAGCCTTACTATAACTTGCTCGAAACCGTAGATGGAACACTCGCCGACGGAGAGTCACCCGCGCCGCAAAAGGCGATCGATGAGTTCAACGGGCTTCTCAAGCAGCGCGTGAAAAAGGATATCCTCAACGAGGAAACCGACACCGCTGCCTGGAGCGAAAAGGAATGGGAGGGACAGATCGACGCCCGCATGGCGACGGATACCATCAGTGATGCAGAGAAACGGTTGGCTTCCACGCTGGTCAAACGCGACTCATTCGATCTTTCCCGCGCGTTGGAACCGCTTTTCCAGGGAAAACTGTTCGCGGACATCATTTTCGGCCTCGGCGTGCTCGGCATGGCCATGTCGACGATTTCACTGTTGATGCTGGTCGCGGGCTTCTGCGTCTGTGAAGCACTCAATGTGCCGTCGACCGGTTGGCCGTTCCGACTCGGAACCCTCGCTGCCGCAACTGGGGCACTCGGTCCGTTCTTCTGGGGGCAGGCCGCACCCTATCTGGCGATCCCGACTTCAGTCTTCGGCATTGTGCTGCTGCCGATCGCCTATGCGTCGTTCTTCTTCCTGATGAACTCTAAAAGCTACATGAAGGATGAATTGCCGAAAGGGAACAAGAAAGTGGTGTGGAACGTGTTGATGCTTTGTGCGACGACGACCTCTATCGTCGCGAGCTGTTATGCCGTCTGGACGAAAACCGGTTACGTCGGCATCGTCGGCATGCTTCTGTTCATTGCCGCGGCTCTGGTCACGCGGCGAAAGCATGCGTAGTAGCCATCGCTTGTACTCATCGATTAGGGTGATGTCGAAATAAAAAACGGGAGCGGGTTGTGAAACCCGTTCCCGTTTTTCTTTGCTGTTGCTGATAAGCTGGAGTAAATACCCCAAAGATTATTCTTCGCCGATACCCAGAAGTTCGACTTCGAAGATCAGCGTGTCGTTCGGGCCGATAGGGCCGCCAGAACGAGGCGATTCACCATAGGCGAGATCACTCGGAATATAGAAGCGGTATTTGGAACCGACATTCATCAACTGAACACCTTCCGTCCAGCCTTTGATAACCCGGTTCAGCGGGAATGTCGCCGGTTCGCCCCGCTCAACCGAGCTGTCGAAAACAGTGCCGTCGAGTAAGGTGCCGTGATAATGCACTTTCACGGTGTCGGTCTCGGCCGGTTTGGGGCCTTTGCCCTCTTTCATGACTTCATACTGCAGACCACTCTTGGTCACTTTAACGCCTTCTTTTTTGGCGTTCTTTTCGAGGAATGCCTGACCTTCTTTTTTGTTTTCTTCAGCAGCTTTGCTCATCGCTTCCGTCTGGAAGGTGCGGATGGCGGTGCTGATTTCTTCGTCGGAGAGCGGCGGTTCCGCATCGTTGAACGCGTCTTGGACGCCCTTAACGAACATGTTAAGATCGAATTTCAGACCACCTTCGGACAAGTTGCGTCCAATGCTGTACCCGATACCGTAAGCCGCTTTGTCTTCCGTCGTTTTCAAATCTTCTGCCTTAGTCTGCGCGGAAACGATTGAGCTTGAGGAGATGCTGAACAGCATCGCCGCACAAACGGTAACCGCCATTTTGTTAAAAAACATGAGTAACCCTTCTGAAGTTGAGGTGGGCTGCGCGGGGTCCGAATGAACTCCGGGAATCGCAGTTTAGGTGGTTGGATTTTTAAGGAGGGACCAATTTGGAAATTATTGACAGTATAGTGAACATCGACAACCGCTGTCTAACGCCGAAATTGTTCTAATCGCGAGTCGAGTCGCAATGGCCTATCCATCCCCTTTTCCCGTCATAGATGATGATCAGCTTCCATCCCTGGTCCCCATGGCGGATGCGATCGCGCTGATGGAACAGGCCTTCCGGCTGCATGCTGCCGGTAAGCTCATCGCACCACCCCGGTTACAAAGCGAAGTGAAAACGGGAACATTGATGTTCACCTGTGGAGCAATCGACGATCCCACGGGGAACATCGGCTTCCGCGTTTATGATTGGAAGCAGCTCTCCTCTCCGGATCGCTCGGAAATGACACCCCTTTTTTCTTCGCGTGACGGGCGAGTGGAAGGACTGTGTGTCGGGCCATTGCTCGGGGCATGGCGTACGGGGGCAATCGGCGGAGCCATTCTCAAGCACGTGACCTCGATTGAATCGGGAAAGCTGGCACTGGTGGGAACGGGTTATCAGGCGCGGACTCAGTTGTTGGCCGCCGTAACCGCGCTTCCCTTTGAGGAAGTCGAGATCTATGGCCGTACCATCGCGAAAGCGTCCGTCTTCGTGAATGAGATGAAAACGCAACTGGCGGATGCGGGGCATCCCGATGTGCGGATCAACCTCGCAAATTCAATCGAGCAGGCAGTGCGTGACGCGGATGCCGTCATCTCGGCCACGACGAGTCGGCAGCCCCTTTACCGGGAGGAGTGGCTGTCGGAGAACGTCCATTTGCATAATGTTGGCCCGAAATTCCGTAAAGCGCACGAAATTCCGGTGGAGGTCATCGACACCTGCGACACGATCACCACAGACGCGCTCGCCCAGGCACTCTCTTATGACAACTTCCTGTTGAATGGAACCGCTGCGGGTGAGCGACTTCGGGAGTTCTCCGAACTGATGCAATCCGTGCAGGAATCGGATAAACCCAAACGCCGCTGGAATGCAATCCGAACAGAGAGAAGCTACTGCTGTTCCATCGGGCTCGCGGGAACGGAACTGCTTATCGCACGAGCCGCGATCCAGGCCAGAATCGCGAGTGAATCAAATTCGCTTGGCTGATTAACCGTGTTGCGTGGCGGTGGAAACCATTTCGGCCAGAGTATGTCTGGGTCCCGCTTCCCGTTCCCCGGATGCCGCATCGAGACCGCCGACCAGATAAACGGCTTTTGACAACATCGCCCGGTTACGGCCATTTCGCTTGGCTTCGTAGAGCGCTTCGTCAGCCGACTTAATGAGGCCTTCGACATCGGATGCGTTTTCAGGGTAGCTGGCGATTCCGGCGCTCATCGTGATTTTGAATTCGCCTTCATCAGCAACTCCCGGAATGAGTTCGCGTTCGCGCAGAATGGATTCCGCGATCCGCATCGCCCCGTTCGCGGCGACGCCCGGCAGGAGGACCGCCATTTCTTCGCCTCCGTAACGGGCGACAAGAATGGGATCGGTCGTCCGGGTCTGGCTCGTCATTCGCTGCAGAATCCGGGCGGTCTCTTTCAATACCGTATCGCCCGTCTGATGGCCAAATCGGTCATTGATCTGTTTGAAATGATCCAGGTCAATCAGGACGAGCGAGCACGTTTTGCGCTGCGATTTGGCGAGATACAATTCCTGTGAGATACGTTCGTCGAAGGTACGTCTGTTGGCCAGTTTCGTCAGTCCATCCAAAGTCGCTTTACGACGGACAATCGCTTCGGTGAGGGTTTTGCAAACCGCATTCGCGATCAGGGGGGACGCCCACTGGACGAGCTCGAGCTGCTGTTTGTCATACGCCTCACTTGATTCGCGCGTGAGACAGGCGATCGACAGCAGTTGTCCGTCCACTCCACGGAGGGACAGAATGAGTGCCTGACGAATTGAGTCGGTGGTGGTGACCTTCTCAAGTGACTCGCGATTCAGGTTGATAAAATCGCGGTTGGACATTTTAGCGAGTGTGGCGAGGTAGAGTTCACTCGTCGCCCGTTTGTGATCGAGGGTTGGATTGATGGACGTTCCTCGATCCACTTTCAATAGCGGGCTTTTGCGAAGCTCTCCTTTGTCGTTTTCGGACAGGTAGAGTACGCAACGGTCTGTCTTCGTTATCTCGATCAACTTCTGGATAAAGCCCTGCAGGTTGTCGCCGATCAGATTCTGCATCTCCAGTTTCACCTGAGTGAACTGAAGTTGGTCGAGGTGTTCCTGCAACTGGTCCTGTTGGCGAAGACGAATATCAACGCCGCGGATTAACCGACGGGCGAATTCAATCTGCTGTGTGTTCTCGACGTTGGCGGGATACAGTTCGGACGTCAGCCAGAGATAACGAACTTCATTGATTTCGGGCGTCGTGAAGATGAACAGCGACTTGATATGCGGCCGCGCGTCCATGTTGATGTATTTAAGGAGCCCGCTCTGTTCGAGGTCGGCATTTGCTAGTTTCAGCGTGTGTTCGCCACTCATCTGTTCGAGGAGATCGCGCGGAACACCTTCCGATTTGAAACTGCAGCGCTCGCCCCGGTAGTTGAGGACAACTTGCTTGTCCCCATTGATCGAATAGAGTGCGCAAATGCCCTTCTTCGGATCCTCGACGATCTTTTCAAAGAGCGAATCGATGTAAGCGGTGATATCAGGAGCGGCCAGTATCTCGCCGAGCAACTCATTTTGGAGTTGCGCGAGTTGATGTGTCAGATGCAGGCCGTCGAGTTCGTACTTATAGAACTGGACCCGTTTCAAAGTCTGTTGCAGTTCCTGCTCCGCCTCTTTACGACGATGGATAGTCAGGATGTAATGCAGCAGGCAGACGGCGGCGAGCGATACGAGCAGTCCATTTGTGATAACCGTATGCGTCAGTAGATGCAGAGCGGGTGCAGATTCCATGGTGATGCAATTTCAATCCTGAAGTGTCGTTCGATGAACTCGCCGGGGCACAAGAAGGAAATAATCACCCGTCATGGTTTGGTGTGCCGGAGTCGCTTCAGAGGAATCGATTCCGGAGTGGCCAGCAGCGCGACGCGAAAGCACTTCGAGGGGACGCTCCGATCGGGGGGATTGCCAGAAACCTAGCTCAGATAATTCTGAGGGGAATCATTTCAGTTTGTGGATGTGTGAACATACACTCCCAATTCCTCCCGCGACATGTATAATCGGACTTGTCGGCATGACCGTTCCGACCGGACTCATGCGCTGGACGGATTCCTCCTTCCGAATGCCCGGACGGAAACCCTGTTTCAGGCTTTTCAGGGATTTTGATACCCCCTGCCGTCCCGCCCCGTATTCCTGCCCCAACTTTGGAGACAGAACATTGATCACGCCCGCCCTGCCTTGCTCCTCCAGAATTCTGTTGTTCGCCCTCCTTGCCATCGCCAGTTTCGTCTCGTCCTCGATCCGAGCGGCCGAAGAAAAAACCGGCGAGGAAGCAAAAGAGACTGAGTTTCCGACCGAGTGGGTCTCGATTTTCGATGGGAAGACTCTGGACGGCTGGAAGGCGACGAAATTCGGAGGCGAAGGTGAAGTCTTCGTTAAGGATGGAGCCTTGATGATCAAGTTCGGGGCGGATTTGAGCGGGGCCAACTACACGAAACCGACGCCAGAGAACGACTACGAAGTCGAACTGGAAGCCAAACGGGTTGATGGTTCGGACTTCTTCTGCGGTCTCACTTTCCCCGTTGACGAATCCCCCTGCACCTTGATCGTCGGTGGCTGGGGGGGCGGCCTCTGTGGGTTGTCCAGCATCAATGGCAACGATGCCTCGGAGAACAAGACGACCAGTTTCCAAAGTCTGGAAAACGACCGCTGGTACAAAATCCGGTTGCGCGTCGAGCCGCATCGTATCCAGGCCTGGATTGACGATGAGCAGATTGTGAACGCCTATACGGAGGGAGATAAACTGTCGATCCGGTCCGAGGTCTCGCTTTCGAAGCCCTTTGGAATTTCCACCTGGCAGACGACGGCGGCGCTCAAGAACATCCGCATCCGCAAGTTGACCGAGGAAGAGGCAAAACCGGCTGAGTAGTTTCCACGTTCCGAGCTCTCTCACCGACGCTTGTCGACAACTGTTTACGCCTTCCCGTTCCCCGTTCGGTAAGTTGCGGAAATGTATCGCTGATTACCATCCCGGTCATTGAGAAGTTGACCTGTCTCGCGAAAAATTCAAGTGGGAAGGCATACAGATATTGCCACGGAATATCGAACAGATTACCTAACGTAGATCTGTATCCGGATGACCGGGCTCCGTCCAATTTCTGCAGATAATTGCAGGGGCAGGAAACGAATAGCAGACGCGAATCACGCCCTCGCCGCCGGTCGCCCCATCGAAAGGCTGACCGATGTCTGATTCCTCCCACCAGCAAGCGCGACGAAAGTGCGAGGTTTGCGGAAAGACGTGGTCGATGGATCACGTCATGCCTCTCGGTCTGGTAAGGCCGGTCATTCTTGAGGAAATTGATCGAG
>PABD01000128.1 GCA_002702685.1 Planctomyces sp. | reverse complement strand
GTTCCCAAGTGGAGCCAGCCCCTTTGCCGGAGGGTCACGACTCGTCCTTTCCAGCGGAGCGGGCGTAGCAGGCGTCCTCTTTAACACGGATCCGTATCCGACAGACCGTGTCCCTGGTCAAACCTTTGACGTCTGGGCACTCCAGGTGGCTGGTATCGGTGACTCGACCTTCCGCACGGAAGAAACCCAGGTTAATAACAACAACAACTTTGACTTTGTGATCAGCGACTTCGACGATCTCTTCTTCCGACCGGGCGGACCTGCTCCGTTCGGCTGGACAACGGGTATCGTCCTTCCGGTCGACTTCCCGCAGCCGGCTCCGATTGCCGTCCCGTAGGGAAACGCTGATCACGAACGCTTGAATAAACGACAGCCGGTTGAGCCTTCTCAACCGGCTGTTTTTTTATGCGCTGTCGTTGATCGAGGTTGCAGCCAATCAGAAAGTGACCGGTTCGTCACTCCAGGAGAGAAGTTGATGTTCATCAATCGCCCGGCAGATGTCGCGCAGCCAGAGGTCCGCCAGATTGATGGACGTCAACTGTCGATAACCCAGGTAGCTGGTGGTCAACCGCGGATTGATTTCAATCAGCGTGATCGGTTGCTGTTGATCGTCGGGGTTCCAGACAAAATCGAGCCCCCAGTATCCGGCGAGTCCCGGGATGGCCGCGCGTGTCTGATGAATGCAGTCGTGAAGCTGATCGCGAGCTGCTGCCGGCATTCCGCACGGAACCGTTCCGCCCAGGTAGCGAAAGCCGCCTTCCCAGTCGATGCGTTGTTCGCCCGGTGGAAAGATTTCGTCGCGGTCGGACAGACTCAGAACGCTGACCGAGCAGGCCTTTCCCTCGACATATGGCTGGACCAGGTACAAATCCCGTTCTTCCGGCGTGGTGTAGTTCAACAGCCGCTCCCATTCCTCGCACGAAGTGCATAACCCGGTTTGATCTCCCCCCGCGCCGTCCCGGGGTTTGATCACCACGGGGAAGTCGGGAAGTGACAAGGCGGCCACAAACGGCGCGAGTGAATCCGTCGCGGGTGTCGGTATGCCGATCGAGTTCCACCGTTCCGCGAGCCGCAGCTTGTCGCCGCAGAGTTCGATGGCGGCGCGGTCGCAGCCCATCCAGTCCCCGCGGACACTCTGTACGGCGTCGTACTGCTGCTGCAGAATGCCTTCGGTTTCAGGCGCGATGATCAGGGTCAGGTCGGCGGCCGAGGCCAATTCCAGAAGCAGCTGTTGCGCTTGCTGCGGCGACGTCGCCCGGAAGAGGTCAATGCCGGGGGGCAAGGGAGCCAGGGGTTCGCCCCCCAACAGCGTCTGGCATTCGAGTGGAAAGCGGTCGCTGTCCGCCGCGTGAACCGCGTCTTCCAGAAAGGCGCGCAACATGCCCCACCCTTCCCGAAAGAGCGAGTTCTCGGGCTCGATGCCGGGACATTGCCCGCTCGTAAAGTATTCCGCGACGAACAGCCTCACTGATTTTCACCTTACGCTGGTGGTACTGAATTCCGGGTGCCCTCTCGTTTCGAGATGGTCTCAAACTTACAGGATGGCAACAACCGGCCCGCACGGATAGGATAAAGATTGAGCCACCGTTAATCGAGTTCCCCCAATCCCCTCCCCCGAAATCACACGGTCAGCATTATGTCGGTCGAATGTTTGAATGCGTTAGTCGAAGCTCATGCTCAGCAGACTCCGGTTGTCTGGACGTCGCTCGTCGAGACGCGCGGATCCACACCCCAGAAAGCGGGGGCGACGATGCTCGTCTTCGGTGAAGGTTCACAGGTCGGCACCCTGGGGGGTGGCTGCGTCGAGGCCGAGGTCAAGCGGAAGGCGTTGCAGAATCTGCAGACGGGCCAGCGGGAAGTGGTCTCCTTTCAACTCGACAACGACTATGGCTGGGATGACGGCCTGATCTGCGGTGGGCGGATGACGATGCTTATCGATCCGGTCCTTCCCGGAGAGTCCGCGGAAGAGTTCGGTTACTTCGAGAAACTGCTGCAGCTGCATCGTCAGGGAGAGTTCTTCACCGAGGCGATCCTGCTGGAAGACGGGGAAGGTACCACCGGCCGGAGTGGTAACCGCACATTGTTCGACGATCTGGGAACAGCGATCGCCTCGCGGGGATCAGCACCGTTACCGCAGTCGGCGGTGGAAAACCTCAAACCGTCTGTTGATCGGCCGCGCCCCTATGTTCTGAAGAAGGTCGCCTACCTCCCCCACCTGAATCGCTGCCGGCTCTTGATCATCGGGGCCGGGCACATTGGTCAGAAAGTGGCGGAACTCGCCAACGATGTCGACTTCGATGTCTGGGTCCTCGACGATCGCGAACAATATTGTAACCCCGCCCGATTTCCGAGCGCGAAACGATTAATCGTCGATCCATTTGATGTCGCGTTGAAGCGATTGGAAGTCGATACCGACACCTTCGCGATCATCGTCACCCGCGGTCACAACCACGACGAAGAGGCGCTCTTTCATCTCGTGAATTCGCCCGCCCGGTATCTCGGGATGATCGGAAGCCGGCGGAAGATCAAACTGATCATGGAAGACCTTCTGGCGGAAGGGATCTCGCCCGAAGCACTCTCCCGGGTTTATGCGCCGCTCGGTTTCGACATCGGTTCGCAAACCGTCAGCGAGATTGCCATCAGCATTCTTGCGGAGTTGATCGCGGTCCGGAACCTGGGGAAACTTCCCGAGCACTTGCGACAACAGTCCTTCGTCGATCAACTCAAAGCAGAGCTGGCCGAAGGGGGCATTTGACGCTCCGACGGCGATCTTTTCTAATGGAACCAACAACACCGCTTTTCAAGCTGACAAAATCGAATTAACAGAAGAAAGCCTGTTTATGATTTCTCGACGTGACTTCCATCGACGACTCGCCGCCGGTGCGCTGGCTGGCGTAACCGGTTCGCTCCTCTCCTCGCTGCCACGATTGCAGGCGCAGGACGAAACAGAGATCGCCAAACCGAGCGTACCGTATATCGACATGCATACGCACATCGGTCAGTACACGGATCCGGAGAAGAACCTTCCGGCGAGTGAACTCGTCGCCTGGATGGACGCGCATTACATCGAGAAAGCAGTCGTGCTGCCGCTCGTTTCGCCCGAGTCGACCTTGTTCCTGCAACCGCCGGAGCTCGCGCTCGCCGCCGCGAAAGAGTATCCCGACAGGCTGATTCCCTTCTGCTGTTATGATCCCCGGCACGCAAAGCATGTCGGCGCGGAAGCGCTGGTGCGGCACCTGAGACGATACAAGGATATGGGCGCGAAAGGCTTCGGCGAGCACAAGGTCGGACTCCCCTTCAACGATCCGCTGATGATGCGTGTCTACGCCGCCTGCGAGGAAGTCGGTCTGCCGATCCTGTTCCACCTCGACACGATTCGCGGAACGGATCAACCTGGCCTGCCGAACCTGGAAGAAGCCCTCGCGACTTTTCCGAGTTTGACCTTCATCGGTCATGGCCCCGGTTGGTGGGCGTCGATCTCGGGAGATGTGGAATCGCTTGGCGGATACCCCAAGGGGGATGTCGCTCCGGATGGTGCGATTGATCGACTGATGGAACAGTACCCGAACATTTATGGCGACCTGTCGGCCGGTTCCGGCAACAATGCGATTGCACGGGACATGGAATTCGGACGTGAGTTTTTAATTCGACGCCAGGACCGCATCTGTTTCGGCACGGACTTCCTTGCTCCCGGACAGGCTGTTCCGCAATTCGCGACGCTGCAGGCGATGAAGCTGCCGCCAGAGGTGGAAGAGAAAGTCTTCCGAGGTAACGCGATTCGTATTCTGGATCTCGGTTGATGACTTCGCCGGAGCGCCCTTGGGGAGTACTGCTGGTGGGTGGGATGCAGTCCCACCTCGAGAACTACGCGCAGGACTTCGCCCGGGATCCGCGTTGTCGACTTCTGGCGGTAACGGATGAAACGGACATCACGCCGCGTCAGCAGACTCTGAATCAACAGCTGGCCGATCATTTCCGACTGCCGTACTGGAAAGAACTCGACGCAGCCCTCGCGCACGCGGATGTTGATCTGGTCGTCATTTGCGTGGAACCGGAACGTCGGGCGCAGGTGGCGAAGCGGTCGGCAGAGGCGGGGAAGCATCTCTACATCGACAAGCCGCTCTGCACGCAGGTCGAGGAGGCCGCAGACCTGCTGGCGACCGTTCGAGCCAATCCGGTGATCACGCAGATGTTCAGCCTGATTCGGCATCCCATCGCACTGAAGGCGGCGGACGTATTACAGCAAACCAACCTGGGGGAACTCGTCGGGCTGCACTGCGAATTGATGTTTGCCAAAGGGAGGGCGGGAACGGCGGATCTGTCGATGCCCCGACGGGAAACAGCCGGGCCAAGACAATTCACGTTTCCCGATTCCAAACGGGAGCTGTACTGTGTGGGGCTGTATCCCCTCGTGCTGTTCGAATGGTTGATGAAGTCCCCAGCCATTTCCGTTTATGCCCAGACGAACAACTATTTCTTCCGCGAACATCAGCGGAACAACGTCGAAGATTTCTCGATGCTGCAACTGACGTATGCGAATAGCGTGCACGCGACGATCACCGTGGGACGGACGGGGTGGTCGAGCCATCCGAGCCACGGGATTCATCAGCTCGATCTCGTCGGCTCAAAAAAGACGGTGGCGTTCGACGCGTATGCCCCCCGGTTGGAAGTTTACTCCGACGCACCCGCATGGAGTCCGCCGGAGGAACCGCATCCTGAAGACCCGATGGGATTCTGGTCGAGCACCGTTTCCGAGGCGGGGGTGAAACCAAAACAGAGCTGGCTTCCGGTCGATACGCCGCCGCGTTCCGATGCGGCCTGTTTCCTGGACTTCCTCGAACAGGGCTTGGTGTCCGATGTGCCGGTCGAACTCGCCGCGCATGTCGTTCAGGTATTTCACGCGGCGTATGAATCGGCTGCACGCGGCGAAGTGATGACGATTGCGCCGCTGTGAGGAAGACTTCTCGATCGGGGAGCGAGAGAAGTTCGAGGTGCGCTCACACTACTGGCGAGCCAGCAGTGCCACCCGGGGGGAGTGCAAGCTGGGTCGGAACGCCCCTGAGGCGAATGTGAGTTTCGCGGGGGCGGATGTTACTCGTTGAGGTCGTCTTCGGTGTGATCTTCGTCGAGCTTCGGGGACGAGATCGTCTGGGTGGAACGACGGAAGACGGCAACGACGTCCTCGATCGGGACGACATACAGCAGGTTGTCGGGTTCAAAGTCGACGGGGATGGCGTTTCGTGGATGGAAGAGAACCTTGTCGTATTTATTGACGGGGAAGTCTTCGTCCCGTTCGATCTGCAGACTGATCTCCACGACGCGACCGGTGATGGTCGGAATCTCCGCGGCGTCCGGAAGAACAATGCCTCCCTTGGTCTGCTGCCGGGCTTCATCTTTGCGGATCAGAATCCGCATTCCCAGAGGTTCTACAAAATCACTCACAACACGGCTCCTGGCCAATACAAAGACCCGATACATGCGGGGGCGCCGAAGCGTCCCTCGGTTTACAACTTCCCCATTATACGCGGGAGGTCAACCGGTGGCGATATCGTCGTCCAAAACCGAGCGTACCCGGATCAGCCCGCTTCTTCCGTGCGGGATTGCTCTGCCGTTGTCGAGACGATGCGGAACCGGGGTTTGTAGGTCTTCGGATCCCCTTCTCCCTTGTTACCGGAGAGCGGATCGCGGCGGACGGTTCGCTCGATAAGCGCACCCAGGGGACCGGCGAGCAGCGCGGGGAGGAAGATCACATCGGCGACGAGGGCCGTCCCGACGAGCGCCGCCATCAGCAATCCGAATCGGCACACGAGGAGCAAGTCAGCCGGGGCGAGCATCAGGAGGCCGACACCGACGACAGCGGACGTGTGCCACATCGCCGGGCCACAATGCTCGAGCGCCTGCACAATCGATTCCTGCCGTGTTTTGCCGGCGCTGATCCCTTCGCGGAACCAGGTCAGGAGGTGCAGCGTGCCATCGACAGCGATCCCGAGCGCGACGGATGCGGTGATCATCGTCCCGATATCGACCGGCATGCCGTACCAGGAGATCAAACCGAAGACCATTCCAACGGGAAGGATGTTCGGCAGCATGGAGAGAATACCGGCGAGCGGATTCTTGAGCAGGATGATCATCACCCCCCCAATCAGCAGGAAGGCGAGGCCGAAGCTTTTGATCAGACTTTCGAGTACAGCCTGCTGAGTGCGGAGGAAGAGCGGCACCATGCCGGTGACTTTGAACTGGACGTCAGTCGTGATGCTTTCGTCCGCTTTGATCGCCTCGTTGATTTTGGCGGTCAATTCATCGGTGAGCTGACCGTAGTCCATATCCGACATGATGGAGACCTGCGCCGAAACACGCCACAGTTCGTCCCCCGCCTGATTGAATTCCGTCGCTTCGTGAGCGACATTGAAGTATTTCAACGCGTCATGCTGGCCATCCTCTTCGTCGGTGGGTTCGAGGATGTAGTTTCGAATCGAGTTCGCCTTTTTGATGTAACTGCGACGTTTGAAGGATCCCTCCGATTCCGGAGGTGGATTGTATTCCGGCTGGAATGTGGCGAGCGAAACGGTGCCGCTGATTTCCGGATGCGTTTTGATGGCGTTCTGGACGTGGCGGACCATTTCCATGCGGTCGGAGAAGAGCGTGTCTTCCTGAACATCGTTGTTGAAGATGAGAACAGTATCAATCGGAATAATGCCGGCGAGATTCTCTTCGAGATAGTTGTAGTCCTCGACGATTCTCGCGTCGTCGGGGAAGTAGCGAATGACTTTGGTCTCGGTGGTGAAGTAGTTCAGCCCCCAGCTCGAAGCGACCATGACGGTCAGGCAGGCGAGTGTTACGAGCGTGCGATATCGGTAGAGTACGTTCGCCAGGTTGCGCCAGGGCGACCGGTTGACTTCCTGAATTTTGGGAGGCAGCGCGGGCCAGTACTGAAGCAGCGCCGGCAATCCGAACAGGACCATCAACAGCGAAACGAGACAGCCGACAGCCGAATAAATACCAAAATCACGAACAGGGCTGAGCGGGCTCGTCGTCAGTGACAACAGACCGATGGCGGTGGTAATGCTGGCGAGCGCACAAGGCTGCCAGGCCATGCGGACCGCCTGCACGACTGCCGTGTGAATATCCTCCTGGGCGGCATGTTTCCAGTAGTTGGCGACGTGAATCGCGGCCGAGAGGGTCAACACGGTCAGCAACGTCGGCATCACGATCAGCACCATATTGAGGCTGCCCCCCGTGACCGGGACGAAGGAGACCGTGAGCAAAGTGGTATAGAGCGAGACGATGAGCACCAGCGAAGCGAGGCGAAAACTGCGGAGCATGATGAACGCGAGCAACACGGCGACGAGCGTCGACATGCCGATCGGGCTGACCTTGGCGTACTCGCCGCGTTCGAGGGCTTCCGGGTTGTCGAGGGCTTTGCTGACGAACTCACTCAGTTCGGCGCCGGCGTAGGGGCTTCCACCGATGCGAAGTGACTCCGCCGGAATCGCACAGGCTGCGGCATCGGCTCGCAGACTGGCGATCGCATTTTTCTTCGCTTCGGAAGAGTCTGACTCCGGGTTGGCGTAATGCGACAGATTGATCGACAGCGCGGCGCGCGAACCGGGAGAATAAAACGTGTCTTTGATCGGGGTTTCATTGGGGAACTGCGTGGTCTTGATGGTGGCGACGAGTTCTTCGACCTGTTTGGACAAGTCCTTCTGCACGTGCATCAGCGGCCAACCGATCTGGAAGTCGTATGGTTGCTGATTCAGGAATTCCTCGACCGGGCGAAGTTCGGCCATCTCCTGATCCGAGCTTTCCTCTTCCGAGTCGTCTTCCGGATTGAGGTCGAGATAGTCCCCCGCCGAAAAACCATGCTGCGCGCGGGCGAGCAGTTTCGGACTGACCTTCTGTTCCAGTTCCGCTTGAGTGATCTTCTGATCGACGCCCTCGAAGTAGAGATCGACACCCAGTTCCGCTTTCGCGCGGGAACGGATCTCCTCCTGAACCTGGTTCAAGTGGGTTTGGCCCGCTTCGGTCAGTTTCACGCGGAGCAGACCCGGCCCGACCAAGAGTCCCGTCATTCGCTCCACAGCGTCGGTCGGTTCGACCCCCTGGTCGGCAATCTTGCTGAGGGCTTCGAGCGGAGTGTGCACTTCGGCGACATACGGGTTGCCGTCGTACCATTCGCCGGTGGATTTCTGAATGCCGCGCAGCTTGTGTACGAAAAGGTTGATGCGAGGATCATCGAGTGAACAGTGATCCCACGAAACCAGCAACGTATCCTTGATCGGGAAATGGTTGCTGTACCAGGAAAGGACGCGGGATTGAGGATCGTCATCCGGAAGCCAGCCGGCGACGTCGTTTTCCAGTTCAATATGTTTCAGCGACAGACCGATCAGCGGTACGAAAAGGACCATTGCGAGAATAATCCACAGGGAAAATCCATTACCCCACTGATCACGTTTATCGAAAAAATGCGACATTCAATCTTATCCTGTCGTAGCGCGGTAGTTTTGAAATCGAACTCCCAGTCCGATCTCATGGAAGGGAGAGGGTTCTCTGTTCGTCGTTGAAGATGTTGTCAGCGTATTGCAGTTGAGGCTTCTCAACTGGTCCTGTCTGGAACCAGTGAATGGAAACAGAACTTCGCAAAGTTGGAAACTCATCGCATCCTGCGGAATCGAGTATGGGCGAAGTCTTCAAGTGCGGAGCTGCGTGGCGGAGCACGAGACAGTGCTGAAAAGCCGGCAACGGATCTCCATATCACATGAGCTTTTCGAACTTCAAGAAGCGATGATTCAGCAGTATGCAGTCCTTACTTTGCTGAAAAAGATGCGGATATCGTTAAGACGGGCGAATTATTCGCCTGCTCCGCGGAGAAAGGTATTGTTGCCGAACGTGGAAAATATTGCAAAGTCAAAACATTCTTTCCCCCTGTCGGACGCGCGTCGAGAGGGAAAATTCCTGCTGAAGTGACGCTCCGGAGCGGTAAATGGGGAGCTTTCGGCAACCTGCGGGCCGTCTCAGGCCTTATTGGGGTCGAATCCCTGCAGCAGTTCTTCGTCCCATTCTTCGAGCAGCGGCCAGTCGACGGCACACGTCCCGAAGTCGGCCATATGCTGATATTCTGTCAACCGGTCAATGGTTTTCTGCAGCTGTTCGTCATCTTTGCGGAAGACGGGGCCATGGCTGGGAAGCAGGAACTCGACGTCGCTCGCCTTGATTCGCTTGAGCGACTCGATGAAGTCGGGGATGTCCGATCCGTGGTGGGCGTCGATATTGCCGACGCAGCCATCGCGATAGATATTGTCTCCCGAGAAAAGGAGATTGCCCATGCGGAACGCGAGCTGACCGTTGGTATGCCCCGGCGTATGCCAGACTTCAAGCTCGAGCGAACCGAGTTTCAGTGTGTCTCCTTCGTTGATTTTCTCGTCGATCTTGATCGTCGGCAGATCAATGGATATCCCCTGCGCTTCAATCTCGGCGTAGGTAATGATCCGGTCCCCCTTGGCGAGCGCGGTGGCGGTATCGGGGTGACCGACGATTTTCGCATTGGGGAGGAGTTCTTTCGCCCGTTTCAATCCCTGGATGTGATCGACGTCAGCATGGGTCGCCACGAGATAACGACAGTTGGCGAGCGGGAAATCGAGCTTCCGGATCATCTCGATGATTTCGTCGGTGGTGTCCTCATACCCGATGTCGATGAGAGCCCAGTCGTTTTCGTCGAAGACGAGATAGACACAACATCCCAGTCGGCGACGTCCCTGATAGTTCATCTCAATAACGTGCGGGAAAAGTTCCAGGCGTTCAATCATCGTATTATCCAGAATTCGATTTGAGCAATCGGATTGTGAGAGAGTATCGCGAGGGTGGTGAGAGCGATCAGCAGGGCAATCGTACCCCCCTCCCCTCATTCGGGCAACCTTACCACTTTCCCTCGGAAACGGGCAACAAATTCAGCCGAATTCCG
>PABD01000127.1 GCA_002702685.1 Planctomyces sp. | reverse complement strand
CTCGGCGCTGCCGTGCAGCGTCATGAGACGGCATTTGGTGTTCTGGAAACCGACGTCCGCAAACGCGTTAAAGACGCACCGCAGAAATAAGTGGTGCTCCAGACCACCTGAATTTCAGGCTCAGGCAGCCCGCGTCTGTGGGCTGCTTTTTTTGTAGACCGGTCTGAATTCGCATCAGCGGACGCAACGCCAGTTAATATTGTTTCAGTCCATGACAAGATAATGGAACTCTGTCAGCAGGGAACCAGGAACACGGAACTCAATCATGCAAGACGAATCCCCTTCTCCGGAGCGTGAACCGCAGGATTCAGGTTCATTCGAACCAACCGCGCACGAAATTCGTCACAGCCAGGCCTCCGCCCTTGTTCCCGAACACATCGCCACCGGTGTCTATAGCACGGGGGCCATGGTGTTTCAGGGGGCACATGAATTTGTGGTCGATTTCATGATGCGGCTGGGCAAACCGCATCAACTTGTCGCGCGGATCGTTCTGGCTCCCTCGGTGATTCCCAGCATTCTGCGCGCGCTGCAATCGAACCTGGACTCTTATGACCGCCAGTTTCACCCCGAAAAGCTCCAACAATCTGCGAGTGAAACCGCGCCCAACACGACTGCGGAAAACCCGCCCGCGAGCGCGTCGCACGCAGTGGCGTCAGGTCCTCCCGGAAGTTCGGAATCGATCGTGAATCCGCATCCGGATGCGAAAGTTCAACCCCCGAACCAAGGGGACCAGACACAGCAGATTGAAGAACTGTACGCGGAGCTCAAGATCACTCCCGAGGTAATGTCGGGACAATACGCCAACGCCGTTTTGATTGGTCACTCCGCGAACGAAATTTCGTTCGACTTTATTACGACGTTCTTCCCCCGTTCCTCGGTCGCCAGTCGCATCCACATGGCGATCCCCACCGCGCGGCGATTGCTTGATTCCCTGCGTCAGGCCCACCGGCAGTACCAGCAACGGCAAACAAAACCGCCCGAGCCACCGACAGCGCCGGAACCGCCTCCCCCCGAACCCCCTGCGCCGGACACACCCCCCGAAAATCCGGAATAGGATGACTGCGGTCATAGAAGGCTTACCGGGCCTGCATCACAGGATCAGCATCGCATCGCCGTAGCTGAAGAATCGATATTCCTGCTCCATCGCTTGGGCATAGGCGCGGCGGATCAATTCATGGCCGGCAAGCGTACTGACGAGAACGAGCAACGTCGACTTCGGTAAATGGAAATTCGTCACTAACTGATCGACCGTCTTGAATCGATAGGGTGGTCGGATAAAGAGATCGGTTTCCCCCGCCCACGGTTGCAGAGAACCGGATTGCGAGGCTGACTCCAGGGTACGAACGGTGGTCGTCCCGATGGCGACTACGTTGCCGTCCGACTCTTTTGTGCGACGGATCATTGAAACCGTTTCCTCGGGAACCTCGCACCATTCGGCGTGCATCTGATGATCGCTGAGCTGTTCGACTTTCACCGGCCGGAACGTTCCGAGACCGACGTGCAACGTCACCCAACCGACGGCGATTCCGCACGCCCGGCATTCCTCAAGCAATTCCGGCGTGAAATGCAAACCTGCAGTCGGGGCGGCGACGGAACCGGGCTGTTTCGCGTAGGTGGTCTGATAACGCTCGCGATCAAACGACTTTTCTTCATCGCGTTTGATATACGGGGGAAGCGGAACGGAACCGTATTCGTCCAGCAGTTCCAGGAAGCCGCGGTCACTCCGCGGACGCATGACCCAACTCCCCTCCTCGGGACGTCGTTCGATCAACTCGAGTTCGAGAGGTGGTATCGCTGTTGTGTCGTCAACGCCTTCGATATCACCGGGAACAAGGCTGATCGTTTCCCCTGGTTGCAGTTTCCCTCGCGTCTGCCCGATCACGCGCCAGTCTCCTCCCTCCGCCTGACCCAGATAGAGACCTTCCCACTTTCCACCAGTGGAAGTTCGATATCCATGCAGCTTCGCCGGGATAACGCGTGTGTTATTCAGCACTAGACAATCGCCCGGAGTGAGCAATTGCGGCAAATCGCGAATGCCCCGATGCTCAATCGCACCGGTCTCGCGGCGGATGACCATGAGCCGAGCCGCGGTGCGATCCTCCGGAGGGGCCGCGGCGATCAACCGTTCCGGCAGGGTATAGTCGTAGTCGCTGATGGTTTCCATGAATTACGATTGAATCAATATGGTGAGTCAGAGTCGAAACAGCACCTCCGCAGCTCGGTCGAAAGATCCGGATGCGATGTCGTGATCTGTTGAGTTTTATGACATTTAATGCAAAAGAAATGGCCTCGCGGTACGATACACGACCAGGGCAGAAAGCCCAAGCCGCTCCGCGTGAAAACCTTCACGTCCCTGATTCTTCAGCTGGCGGCACCTTGTTCAGCCAGTCATTCCCAACAGTAACATCGGAGACACCTGATTCCCGTGACCGTTGACGACGATCCTCCCACCAATACTCCCAAAAGGGTCCTCTTTCTGATCACCGACCTTGATCCGGGTGGAGCGGAACGGGCGCTCGTGGAGTTGGTCACGAGGCTCGACCGCACTCGCTGGGCGCCGACGGTGGTCTGTCTGCAAGGGGAAGGTGAGTTGATGGAACCGCTGCGAAAGGCAGGCATTCCGGTAAAGGGACTTGGCGCGACTTCATTTCGCGACTCACCACGCGCCGTCCGCCATGTGCGACGGCAACTGAATCAGTTCCAGCCGGAACTTGTCTGTACGTACCTGTATCACGCCAACATGATTGGCAGGCTCGCGGCGGCGACTGTCCGCCCCCGACCGAGGGTCTTCTCGGGGATTCGCGTCGCGGAAAAGCGTTCCCGCACTCGCTTCTGGATGGATCGCGCCACGGACTTCCTGGTCACCAGGCATTTTTGCGTCAGTCAGGATGTCGCGACCTTCTCTCATGAGACCGGCGGACTGCCAATCTCGAAATTACATGTGCTCCCCAACGGAGTCGATGTTACCCGCTTTGACGCAGCCCCCCCCTGCGACTGGTCTGAATTCGGATTCCCACCCGGAGCCCGAGTGCTGCTGTATGTCGGTCGGCTCGATGAGCAGAAGGGGGTGCAGGATCTGCTGACGGCGACTATCCCGCTTCTCACGCAACTCCCCGATCTTCGGCTTGTGCTTGCCGGTGAGGGTCCACTTCGAGGGGAACTCGAACAACGGATCGACATGGAACGCCTCGACGATCAAATCCGCCTCCCTGGTCGCCGACAGGACGTCCCCAGCCTGATGCGCGGAGCGACCCTGCTTGTGCATGCGTCACACTGGGAGGGGGCCCCGAACGTTGTTCTCGAGGCAATGGCCGCCCGACTCCCGATCGTCTGCACCGCTGCCGAGGGAACGGGAGAGCTTCTCCGGGATGGCCAGTTTGGAAAACGCGTCCCCATAGGTGATATGGACGCGTTTCGCCGTGCTGTTCAGGAATTACTGGAATCCCCCACGGAACGAGAGAAACTGGCCGAGGCGGCTTATGAGCATGTCAGCAAAGAGTTTACGTGGGAAGCGACCGTGGCAAACTGGGAAGCGGTCGTCCTCGCGGAGCAGTAATCGCGAAGGGGAGCGGACCAACACGGAGCGTCGTTCCAAAATTCGGGAAAATCGCAATCCGTTTCCAGTTAGCGACCTACGTCCAATTCAGAAAACCGGCGCGCTGATTTTGGGGGGGCGGCTATTGACGGAAAGGTCCAATTGATTAAATTGAGCCCTGTTGTGGGGAGAATTGGTGAATAGTGGGGATTTTTGATAAACATGTCGCTCACTGGGAGTTACGGCAGGTCGCTCGATGAAAAACATCGGTTCGCCCTGCCCAAGAAGTTCCGCGAGCAACTCTGCCCCGCTGACGCCGAAATCGTGATCGCACCTGGGACGGAAACTTCTCTCGCCATCTATTCTCTGCCGGAATTCGAACGGATCGGACAGAAATTGAGCGAGAAGCCGACCAATCGGCGAGAGACATTGATTTACCTCCGCATCTTCTACTCGCAGGCTGAACATCTGACGCTCGATTCTCAAGGACGTGTACGCCTGCCTGACCGACTGGTTGAGTTTGCCCATCTGAAGCCGAAAGGAGAGCTGATGCTGTTGGGAGTCCACGATCGCTGCGAAGTGTGGGATCGTGACCTGTGGACAGAATTCCTGTCGAAGCACGCCGCGAGCTTCGATGACATGGCGACTCAGGCATTCGAGTAGATTTCCGGAGGCGCCCATACGGGTATCCCTTGATCATCGGCCGCGACGAAACCCATTACGATTCATCAAAATACAAAACGATTCATCGCAATTGCTTACCGGGCTTTGCGAATACGGGGATTTCAGGGACGAGATTTCCGGTAGCCTGATCTGGACACAGATCGAACAAAAGCTCTTCATCTCGTTGAAGTCGAGAAAGGATTCTTGACGAGATGAAGAGTTTTTCTCTTTTATGCCCGGCAGTGAGCCAGTACAACGGGGACGATTGACCGCTCACCCGCTCTTCTATCCGTTCGCTGAATCGCCCTCATCCATGCCGTCTGAATCCCACCCGCGTCCTGGTTCCTCTCCGGCCGTGCACCAGCCTGTGATGCTCCGCGAAGTCCTCCGCGGGTTGGACCTTGAACCGGGATTGGTGGTCGTCGACGGAACCGTCGGGGCCGGCGGACACAGCCAGCACGTCCTTCCCCGCATCGCTCCGGGAGGAAAACTGATCGGTACCGACCGCGATCCGATGATGCTGGAGCACGCCCGCGCAACTCTGGAAGGCGTCAAGAGCGACAGCGACTTCGAACTCTGCCAGGGAAGCTACGCCCTGCTGCCTGAGTTTCTGGAGCGACTGAGTCTCGACCACGTGGACCGCGTCCTGCTGGACCTGGGGTTGTCCTCCGATCAACTTGCCGACGAAAACCGAGGGTTCAGTTTCAATGCGACTGGCCCGCTGGATCTCCGATTCGACCCCACCGCAGGCAAACCGGCCTCCGAATGGCTCAACGAATGGACGGAGGAAGAACTCATCGACATCCTCGAGACTTGGGGAGAGGAGAAATTCAGCCGTCCGATTGCCCGGGAGTTGATCACCGCCCGCAACCGGAGACCGATTGAAACCGCCGACCAGTTGGTCGACATCGTGCTCGCGGCTGTTCCCGGCAAAGTGACCCGTGACGCACGCAAACATCCCGCGACGCGCGTCTTTCAAGCCCTGCGGATCGCGGTGAATGAAGAACTGCGGCAACTGGAAATTATGCTGAACGAGGTTCTGCCGCGATTTCTCTGCACCGACGGGCTGGCGGTTATCATCACGTTCCACTCCCTGGAGGATCGAATGGTGAAGAACGCCTTTCGCGACAGTGAAATCTGGACGAATCTGACTTCCAAACCGATCGAACCCACCACCGTCGAACAGAAAGTGAATCCACGCAGCCGCTCGGCTAAAATCCGCATCGGACGCCGCAACGCCGCTATCGAGACCGGGTTGGAAACCTGATCAGGCGTTGATCGAAATCGGTATTTCGCGAAATCGGCAAATCGACTAAAACTCCGTCGAATTCTCGGGTTACTTTGCGCCCTGCGTACCAGATGTGAGTCAGATTATCCCCTTACGCCCGAGTTAACCCCCTCCTCGCGCCAGAGGCCGCGACAGACGAAATTGATGGCAGGGACTGCCAATCCGGAGTAAAGGATCATGAAAACGGAAACCAAGTTCGGTTTGTTGACCATCGTGATTTTGCTGGGCGTCTTCGGGTACGTCGTCTACGAAAAGTGGGAGGAACGCCGCGCGATCATCGCTGCGGGAGGTGACCCGGACGCGGAAGAAGTCGCCGAAGAAGGGACGGGGGAAGCCAATCCTGACGATCCGTTCGCGACGGCAAATGCGGCGGCACCTGCCGAAAGTGGTAGCCAGATTACGCCCGCGGCAGCGACAGAGCTCTCCGATCCTTTCCCCGCCGATCAACAGGGCAACAGCGGGACACCGGCGGAATTCGCATCAAATAATAACACGGATATTTTCGCCGCCGATGATGCGACCCCCTTCAATGAACCAGAACAAACCGGCCCCCCGGTCGCAAACGAGGAACCCGATTTTGGCGGCAATGACAGCAATGAATTCAGCAACCAGTTCGCTGATGATAACCCGTTCGGCGAGCCCGAACCGGCAACGCCCTCGTCACCCGCAAACAATAGTGTTCCCGCAAATAACAGCCCGCCCCAACCGAATGCATTCGCCGCGGAAGACGCCTTTGGCTCCGACTTGAGCGAACCTGCCCCCGGCAACGGTGGCACCAGCCCAAACTTTGAACCGTTCAATGAACCCGAAGCCGAACCTGATTTCGGTGATCCCGAAGTTGCGGCATCAAATTCTGGTGCGAACGGAGGTCTTGATGACCCCTTCCCGATGGAACAACCGGAGGTCGATCAATTCGCTGAACCAGCCCCCGAAGATCTGAATGCGTTCAATGAAGATGTTCCCGCTGACTTTTCGGAACCCGATGCGTTCACCGAACCGGCGGTGGAACCGGAAGTCGCGACGAACGACGCAGACGTCTTTACGAACGAAAGCGAGGAAGCCTTCTCCGAAGAAGCTCCGCTTGAGGAGACCTTCGCCGAACCCGAAGGGGATGCGTTCACCAATAACGAAGAACCGACGTTCAATCTGAACCAGAGCGAACCCGCCGACGATACCTTCGCGGGAAACGGCGAAGTTTTCGAAGAGACCTCAGCTCCGTCCGAGTTTTCACAGAACCCGCCGCAGCCCTTCGCAGAGGAAGAAGCGGAAGTTTTTGCGGATCAGAACGACCTCGGTGAAACTCCGTTTGCGGAAGAAGAAACCGGAGACGCCTTCGATCTATCGGAACCGAACGAACTCGACCTCGCGGAGCACATCAACGCCTCGCCGTTCGACGAACCCGAAAACGCCGAAGTCGCGACGCAGCCGAAACCCACTGCGAATACAGGTCGCCCCGATCCGTTCGCCGCGAAGGGTGAAGAATACGTCGTGCAGTCGGGTGACAACCTGTGGCGAATCGCCAACAATATTTATGGCTCGGGGACCTATGCCGAGGCACTGGCGCAACACAACCGTCAGACTTTACCTGACGCGACCAAACTGCGACCGGGGATGCGACTCAAAACCCCAACAACGAATGTGCTGAAGCAATACATGACCGCCAGCAATTCGAATGTCACTTTGCTGGATGGAAGCCGGAACACGAATGATCCGTTCGCACAGAAATCCGGGTTCTTCGTCAATGAGGAAACGGGGGAACCGTTCTACAAAGTGCAGTCGAACGACACCTTGACGGAAATCGCCTATCGTCACCTGGGACGGGCATCGCGCTGGATTCAGATCGTCGCACTGAACAAAACAGAAATCAAAGACCCGAAATCCCTCAAACCCGGAACCGTTCTGCGATTGCCGGCGGATGCCCGGACTGTTGTGCTGACGTCCGACAGCTTTGAATCCGATAGGAAGTAAATAGCCGCGTGCCCGGACGCACGCGCGTTCGGATATTACGCCGCTTCAGGGAAGAATTGACGGCGCCCCTTTCTTCCTGTCTTCGCCGGGTGAGCTGATCATGTTTTTCCGTTTTGGCGCCGCAATCGTGCTGATCGTGCTGATTTGCCTGATCGGTATCGCCATTGAAAAACGGAATCTCGACCTGCGACGCGAATTGAGCCGTCAGCATGCGCAGTCGGAGGAACTGCTGGAAGCCCATGCGCGACTGCGTTTGAAAACACAGCAACTCGGCGCGACTTCCCGACTGATGGGCGAATTCTCCGAGCCTGCCCAGGACGATTCGGGGACGGAACATATCCGGCTCGAAAACGCTTCTGAACTTCCCCTGTTGCGCTGGCGGGCATTCTCTCCGGGCCAAACCGCTTCGCAGTCCTCAGCGTCGCCGCCGGTCGTGCAATGAGTTCTTCCCACACTGAACGAGACAGCGCCCCTATGAGATCGACCGTGCCAGGACAATCCGTGAACTATCGGCTTGCCTTTCTTGCGCTTGTCTTTCTCAGTGCGTTCGGTGCTCTATCCACGCGGCTCGTGCAGTTACAGCATGTTGAGCAGGCCACGCTGTCGATTCACGCCAATCGGCAACACTCTTACAAGGAATCCATCTCGGCACGTCCCGGAGAGATCCTTGATCGCAATGGCAAAGTCCTCGCGACGACGATCACGACCTACAGCCTGTACGTCGATCCGTCTCGCATGGATGATCCCAAAGCCTTCGCAGATGCGATCTGCACGGTGCTGGTCCTCGACCCGGGTGATATTGTCGCGAACATCACGAAACATGCCGAGAAACGATTTCTCTGGATCAAACGACGCCTGTCCGATGTCGAAGCAAACGCCATCTACGCGCTCGGTTTGCAGGAGGGGGCGTGGGGATTCCGAAAAGAATATTTCCGCAGCTATCCGCAGGGAGAACTGGCCGCGCATCTGCTGGGGCTGCGTGATATTGATGGCCACGGTCGTGGCGGGATCGAAGAAGCTTTCGACGACGTCATCCAGGGAACACCCGGTTCGCAAACCCTCTTTCGCGATGCGCGTGGCCGCATTTTTCTGCCGGAGGATTCCGAGTTCGTTCCACCGCGACCGGGACGCTCGATTGTACTGTCGCTCGATATGGTGATTCAGTTTCATGTCGAACAGGCGCTCAATGAACTTGTGAAAGAATGGTCCCCGAAGTCTTGCTGCGCGATTGTGATGGATCCGCGCACCGGCGAGATCCTCGCGATGGCGTCGCGTCCGAACTTCAATCCGAACTACCCCGAGAATGTGCCCCCGGCCGCGTGGAAGAACTGTGCGATCTCGGCGATCTATGAACCGGGATCGACCTTCAAACCTCTGATCGCAGCGAGCGCGCTCGATCGTGGATTAATTTCCCGGGATGAAGTCTTCGACTGCGAAATGGGCACCTACCGCATGGGCAGGCG
>PABD01000126.1 GCA_002702685.1 Planctomyces sp. | reverse complement strand
TTTCAGGAGCCTTCTGGATGCAACAACTGGGCCAAACTGTTCAGTTGATTTCTGGTTTTGAGACGCCCTCTAGTGTAATCTTGACCGAGGATTTGTCTCACTTGATTGCTGTTCCACACAACGGTGCTTCCGATCAAGTCACCGGCCGGGAGCATACGAAAGCCATCTTTTACAATTTTGAAAGTAATAAGGTGGACGCCGTACAGCTTAAGGGTTTAGGCGAAGCGATAATTCACGATGCTGAGATTAAAAAAGGACGCATTGTTTGGCTTGTTCGACGTTTTTCAGATAATAGCTGGCTGATTATGACATCGGCGTCTGAGGTAATTTCTCAACTATCCCAACCCATGGCGCCTCCCGCCATACGCACAGCGATCTTCTGGTTACCGCAACAAGATATAATCTGGTTTTTACGGTTACCAACGGTGCTCAACCCCGATCCCGAGTCTGACTTACAATTGTCCTTGACGAGGTGTGATCTTGGTGACGGTTCGCGAATCGAAATTGATCTTATAGACTTTAGGGAACTATTGGAATAAAAGTGAAGTCGTATAGAGCCAGTTTAAAAACCGTTGGTTTACTGTACAGTTTGGCCTGTTGATGGTATTCCTACATTTCAAAGACTGAGATTCGCGGTGTCCAGTGACCTGCTACCCGTTTTCTGCACCACGTTTTATGAGTATCTATGAAAGCTGACCTGCTACCCGAAAACCGAACCAATCCAAAATGTGAAAAAGTCGGGTACAATCTGGCCATCGTTTCGAGGAGATAATGGCCATGAATAAGTCACGATTTACGGATGAGCAGATTCCGTTCGTACTGTGTCAGGCTGGGACCGGAACGCCGGTGGACGAATTCGCTTACGCATGGTGCACCAGCACCCCGCTGGTACGCACATGATACACATGGTCCAACTGAACTTCCAGATCGTAAACCGTGTGTGGGCCGGCTCGGGAGGTGATGGATTCGACGTGGAATGTGCCGTGGAGTGTGGCGACCGTTTCCCTTTCTCGACGTTCATCCGTCCGCTTGAATGTCCATCATCGGTCGCAGCGCAGGCCATGGGTTGTCAACGGGGCTGTCAGGCCGTTACCCGAACATACGTCCCTCTGTGTTATACAACCCGCGCAGGCACGCGAAGCGGGTTCGATTACTTAGAAGAAAGCGTTTTGAGGGCCGCCACGAGTTCCGTGTAGGTCGAGGCCCGGAGGATCTGTTCCTGGCAGCGGGGTTCGCGAAAGGTATGCGCGATATCCGCCGAAAGTTCCAGTTGAGCTTCCGGCTGCGACTGAGGGGTGATCAACAGGAAGACGATGTGCGCGGGCAGTCCATCCGGTGCGTCAAAGGGAATCCCCGCCTCCGAGGTGCCGACAGCCACGATCGGTTCCTTGAGATCCTTCAAACGCGCGTGGGGAATGGCGACGCTATGTCCGATACCGGTTGCCGCAATGAGTTCGCGTTCCCACGCCTTTCGCTCAATCGTGGCGCTATCCAGACCGTACTCTTGCGCCGCGAGGGCGGACAACTCGCGAATGACGTCCAGACGGGAAACGGCGGATACGTCCTTCAAGTACAGTTTGGGAGTGAGATATTGAAGCAGTCGGTGAGGTTGACGGCGTCGCGATGGTCGTGACAATCGCCATCAGGACAATCGATGAGAACATGAATCGATGACTGCGGGTACGGGGGTTGGTTTGGAGAACAGCCCGGCCTGAAGAGCGATATCCGCGATGATCAGTTCGACCGCACCCCCCGCGCTCATGGCGGTGCCGATACCAATACTGTCCCGCTTATTCATGCCAGCCGCGAGAGCTCCGAAGGCACGCGCCACCAGCAGGATCACGAGGAGTACGTAGAGATTCTCCATAGTGAATTACCCACTCCTTCCAGCCGTTTGCTGTGCAAGATGGTCGTGATCTCATTGAAGACGAACAGCCTGACTCAGGCTCGGATGACTATTCCGACTTGATCGTATCCGGGACAGGGAGCTTGTTCTCTTTATAGAAGTCCTCGGGATTGGATTTCAGGAATTCCACGATCTGCGGTAGCGTATCTCGAAACCGATGCTGAGGAGCCCAGTTGAGTTTCTGCCGCGCGTGCGCGATACAGGCGACATAGTGGTCATCCGCCAGGTCGATCATCCAGGGTTTAATGAACATCGCTTCGTCTTCGCCGGCCATTTTGTTCTTGAAGAACGCCCCTGCTTTCGCGACGACTTTCGGGATTCGAATGGTGGGCCATTCTTTTCCATGTATCAGTTCGCCCAGTTTCTCCTGCAATTCGCCATAAGACATCGCATCGGGTTCAGAAATAAGAAAGAGCTCATCCTCAGCAAGATCTTTGCGATGAATGATGGTCTGTTTGAAACATTCCGCGAGGTCATCAAGATGAATCACCGCCTGACCATGCGACGCATCACCGGGAAAGACGTAACTTTCCAACTGCTTTTCGTAGATGCGGGCAATCTGTTGTGAGACCGGGAGTGAGTGACATTTTTCGTCGTAGACTCCGGCGATGCGATGGATGACGACCGGGATATCGCCATGTTCGACCAGAATGACTTCCTCTGCCTGCAACTTTGACTTGGGATAGTCCCATTCGGCCCGGAGTTCGTCGTAGTGATCCAGCTTTTCGTCTTCGTCGGTCGGTTTCATGACGAGAATACTGCTGGAGAAAATGAACTGCTCCACCTCAAGCCCTTCCGTCTTCAGCGCCTGAAGCAGTTTGCGTGTCCCCTCAACCGTCAGTTTGTCGTACAGGGGGCTCGATTTCCCCGTGAAGTCGTAATAAGCAGCCAGATGGATCACACTCGCGATTCTGTTACCGAACTCTCCTTTAATTTGACTGAGCGACTTCTGAATACTGTTGGCCTCCGTGAGGTCTGTTTCGATGAAGAACGTGCGCGTGTCCTGTTGTGAAGGTGGCGTGATGTCGAGCCCCACCAGGTTGTAAGAATCACTCAGATGCTGCGTGACATGGGAACCAATCAGGCCGCTGACTCCGGTGATGATAATGGTCTCCTTATTCGCTCCGGTTTCATTGATGGGCTCTGACATGTTGACACTTTCTGGTTATTTCGTCGTCGGGCCCTGTGCGAGAGCTCGAGAGATGATTTCGGATGAGTGAGACAGTCGGAGGAGCTGACGAGAGCTACGCTTGAATTGTACGGGATGCCTGTCGCAGGACTATCCCCTGAAACGCTTATCAATCTCATTGATCACTATTGTTGCCACCCGTGCGGTTGCTGACTTCAGTCGACTACAAACGGAATGTGTAGGGGGATTCCCGATGCGGGCATCGGGTCATGACTGATTCTTAAGCGGGCTTTCCGTTCTAGAATATTCCGCAGTGAGACATAACACAGTGAGACGTAACACCCCAGCAGAATTAAATTATCAGTCCTGCAGTCTGGGCGAACGCTGAATTCGCCGCTCGAGTCTCTTCCCTCCATGTAACCGAACAGACATCGTTATTGAGCCTCTAACGCAGAAACAGTTTGTCATGGTCGACCGCATGGTAGCCGAAGAAGAGTCCGTGATAGAGGATTCCCTGCTTCACCAGATGGATGCCATCCCACAACCCTGGGACTATAATCCGTCCGCGTGGGATCAGCGTATCCCGATCTGCATCCTGGCGATGATTGCTTTTTTTATTGCGAGCTATATGGGGCTTTACCAATGGCGTCTCGTTGACAGCGCGTGGGATCCCATATTTGGAGATCAGACGGAAAAAGTCCTGGATTCCGGCGTCTCCGAGAAGATGCGACGGTGGTTTCTGGTGCCGGACGCCATCTTCGGCGCAGTCGCTTATCTGGGGGATGCCATCTTCGGGCTCGCGGGCTCCACGCGGCGGTGGCAATATCGCCCCTGGATGGTGATCGTATTCGGCATCGACGTCATACCGCTCGGTATTGTGAGCGTGGTTCTGGTCGTGTTGCAGGGGACCATTGTCGGTTCGTGGTGTTTTCTCTGTCTGGTCACCGCAGTCATTTCGCTCATACTGGTTTACATGGCGTACGACGAAGTCTGGTCCTGCCTCCTGTATCTGCGGAAGGTGTGGAAAGAAACGAAAAGCAAAAAGATCATGTGGAAAACGTTCTGGGGACTGCGGACTTCCGAAGCGGATCGTGTGGCGGAGGAATTTATTCGCATGCCCAAGGAAAGCCCCAAGCGTAAGTCAACACCGAGCAAGTAGAAGGAAACAATCGATGTGGAGCCGTGTAGTCGAGATGATGCTGGGACTCTGGTTACTGATGTCTCCGTTTATCTTCCGGTATGATGATTCTCAAACGATGATCTGGGCGAGCGACTATGCCTGCGGCTCCGCCGTCATCGTCTTCAGCCTGCTCTCGTACGTTCAATCGTGCCGCAAAATTCATCTGATGAATATCGCCATCGGATTCTGGCTTGTCGGTTTCGCTTACTACCTTGGTTTCGGCGACGCGCCGCCGGCGGCGCAGAACAGTTTGATCCTCGGAATGGTGCTGCTGATGTTCGCCGTCATTCCGTCTGAGGCAAGTGTTCCTGCGCCGCGCTGGCGATGAGCGTTGAAAACGTGACGTGCTTATTTGCGCTATTTGCCCGCTGTCGCGACTGCGCTCTTAGGAGCTCGCAAAATGGCGAGGGCCAGCTCATTCTCTTTCAGGGCATCGCCCTCCACGGTCAGGACCTGCCCCGAATTCTGCAGAGTGAACATGACATCGCGGTCGAAGAGATCTTCGGTATGCTGATCGTCTTTCTGTGGTGCGGTGTCGATCAACTGTCCAGTCTTATCATCAAACTGGCCCCACAGGCTCGCGTTTGAGGGAATGATCAGGGTATCCACGAGCCCTTCACGAGCGGCGGCATCGATCGTGTTGAGATCGGCGGTCGCCATTCCCTGGGACTCGAGTTCGTGGTAGCGGTTGAGAATTTCTTCCTCCCGGGTACGGAATAGAGGTGCAGCGATCTTCCAGGCGGCGGAATGCAATTCTTTTTCGCTGGAAGCATCCTGATTGCCGGTGACGGCCTCACCATGAAGATGAGGATAGCTGTTCACTTCCTTGTAAACCGGGAAGAGATATTCAACCCCGGCAAACAGCAGCGGAGCGGTCTCACCGTGCAGGGCCTCGGCGACGCCCTCATCAATCTTGCGGAAGTAGTGTTTAAGATCGGTTTCGGTCTGATCCACATAATGCCCGTGATACATCGCGGTTTCGCCTCCCGCTCGGGATTGCGGACGGGCCTGCATCGAATGGAAATTGAGATTCGACTGCCGCCAGTAGCCCAAAGCCGATTTCATATCGGCGGGAAGTTTCGCCTCACTGACTTCCTCCAGGTGATCATGGTCGCCACAGAGGAGACGACAGTCGTTCTGGCTGACCGCAAGAACGAAGAACTTGCCTTTCCCCTGAAATTGCGACACGAGTGGAGTCACATAGAAATGGTCATCGAGCCGAACCGTTTCCTGAAACTTACCCGGAAGTCGGAACCAGTGGAATTTTCCGTCCGCGAGAAACAGGGCGAGTCCGTCTCGCTGATGTTGCCAGAAATCATAGTCTTCCACCAGATTCTGCGCAGGCTGCAGCAATTTGCGAATTTCTGACGAATCGACACCCTGCTCTTCCAGCTGATTCTTTACTTTCTGCAGCGCGTTTTTGAGTCGAATCGGATTCTGATCCGTATCGCGACCCGCTCTGAAAGTTGGAATGTAGATCGAAACGCTACGTTCGTGTTCAGCCTGAGCTAACTCCTGAAAATCCTTACGCGTTAACAGGTCCATTATTCTATCTCCAATGATCTAAGCCGGTTATCAGTGAGGATGGTTAAATTCAAAGGAGGGATGTGTGCATTGTTCCCCTCGCTAAGCCACGGCCATATCGGAAGAACCCGTATGGGTGTCATCGGGGATTCCCTCAGTCGTTAGCCACCCTTCAACTGGTGTGAGAAGTTTCACCGGGGATAAGAATTGGACATTCTTATGCCCCTTCCCTTAAAATTATATCAGGCTGATTTCTGATTTAATCCTGAATTCTTCAAAGATGAAAGCGGATTGGTGCCATTCCTGATTCTGAGACAGCACCAGCCGCAGAAATCTCGAACCGCATAAGACATGAAGCCAAATGACGTCTGAACTTACGCGACGGCAACAGCTGCTGATGGCTCTCTGGGAGTTTTGCCGCTTCGATGCCGACGAGCATCCTCTTCCCTCTATTTTAAGTCAGTTTGCCCGTCTGACGGCCGAGGCGCTCGGAGAGGTTACGTGTGAGGTGTACCAGTACGAACCCTCCCGCGGCGAAGCAAATTCGGCCGCGCGGTTGATTGCGGAGTTCAACCGACGTGGCGCCTGCTCATCGCCGTCAATTTCTGGAGGGGGGGATCAGCGCCTTTCGTCAGGTCGCTTTCTGTTAAATCCGCATATTACCGATCTCACTGCCACCCAGGAGAATGAGATCGCTGTTAACATCAATGCGGCAGAGTCTGTCTGGGGAGTGGTGAGAGTCACAGGCGACTCGATCGCCGAGAGTGAGTCGGCCGAAACTTTCGTGGTGGCGATGACCGAACTACTTGGGAAAGCGATCCGATGTCAGGATGTCGCGCTCCGCTTGCGGCATCTCGAAGATCAGAATTCCCTGCTGGAACAGGATATCAACCGTCTGATCGAACGCCGCAGTCGGATGATGGAGGCGTTGCTCGCGACCGCATCTCATATGCATGGCGTGCAGGATCGCGAAGAGGCGATACAGCACATGCTGACCAGCATCGCCCGGGTCAACAACTGGGAGATCGGCGTCGCTTGGCAAATCCCCTTGTCTGCGGATCAACCGCTGACCTGCCACAAACCAGCCCATGTGGCACGGCAGGACTGCGCCGACTTGATTCAGGAACTGGTCGCCGACGCGGAGTGGCATCTGGATCGCGAGCGGCGGGAATTATTGATCACGATATGTGAGAGCCAGTCGACGTGCGAATTGACGGCGGATCCTCTCGCCCATCAATTTTCGCAGACACCCCTGGACGGAGAATGTGCTCATGGTATGCGATCGATCATCTATGTGCCGGTTCGCGTATATGATCGAGTTGAACTGTTGCTCGCATTTTACAGTCGCCGGGGTACAGAAGAGCCCGATCGGTTGTCGCAGTGGCTGGCCGACATGAGTATTCACCTGGAACGGACGATCGAACGAATCGAAAGTGAGCGAGCCCTGAGGAAGAGCGAGGAGCGATATCGCTGCCTCGCGGAGAGCGTGGACCAGGTGTTCTGGATTCGGGATGGCGCTACCGAAGAGTATCACTACATCAGCCCCGCATGGAATCGGATTGTCGGGGCCGATCCGGAGCCAGATGAATCATGGGCGCATTTTCGACATCGGTTCATTCATCCCGAGGACCGGGAGCGAATCAGGTCTGAATTTGATTTTAAGGGACCGTGGTCGGAATACGATGTACTCTTCCGCATTGTGAGGTCCGACGACGGCGTTCGCTGGCTGCACGAAGTTGCGGCACCCGCGCACGACACGTGTGGAAATATTACGAACTATTACGGGGTCATCGAAGATATCACCGAGCGTCGCGAAGTCGAGATGCTCATTGCCGAAGCCACAACACGCGAGCAGCAACGTATCAGCCACGATCTGCATGACAGCGTCGGACAGGAATTGACCGGCCTCACGATGATGTGCCAGCAGCAACTTCATTTGCTCCGTCAGGGAAAGCCTCTCGACATCGTCCACGCAGAGCAGGTTCTCGACGGATTAAAAAGGACGCTGCAACAGGTGCGGCAGATCTCCCGCGGCATGGCGCCCGTCAACATCGGCGCGGGGGGATTACCGGCGGCACTCGCCCATCTTGCCCACCAGTCCTCGCAGTCATCGGCTCTGCAGTGTGAATTTCATGGTCAATCATCGACGATCAGCGATCCGACGATCGCGAATCATCTGTATCAGATCGCGCGGGAAGCGGTGGCCAATGCAATGCGACACGCGGAAGCAAATCGAATCCAGATTTCGCTGACTGAAAATAAAATTTTTCATCAACTTACTATCGAAGATGATGGAAATGGTTTTCTGCATACGCGCGATAAGCTGGCGGATGGTATGGGACTTAAGACGATGCAATACCGCGCGAATCTGATCGGTGGAGAGTTTTCTATCGAGACACCCGCATCGGGCGGCACGTGTGTCATCTTTCGGATCAGAAAGCGGTTTTCCGGAAAAACAGGTGTCGATCCGGCATAAATCCATAGGCGAATCGGTCATCAGCCGGTAACCTGAAGAGATAGTCACCCCTCCAGATATTTGCAGAAATCTCGTCAACCGCGGGCTAAAGTGCTGATTACGTACCTCGCTCGCGTTGCATAACTGGAGGAAGGATGTGCCCAGATGGTAGGGGTAACCACTAGCGAAGAAAAAACGGACGGCCAGGTCACACGGATTCTGATCGTGGATGACCACCCTGTTGTGAGACAGGGATTGAGAATGATGATTGACGGCGAAGCGGACCTGCGAGTCTGCGCGGAAGCCAGCGGAATGACCGAAGCGCTTCGCTTATACGCCGACGAACGCCCGCAGGTGGTCATTGCCGATATCTCGCTTGAAAACGGCAGCGGTCTGGAACTGGTCAAAGAGCTGATCTACCAGAACGAAGATTTGAAAATTCTGGTCTGTTCTATGCACGAAGAGTCTCTCTTCGCTGAACGCGCCCTGCGTGCCGGTGCCCGTGGCTTCATCAATAAGGAAGAAGCGACGGATAAACTGATCGAGGCGATTCGCAAAGTCGCTGAAGGACATGTCTATTTCAGCAATGAAATGACGGCGCGTCTGCTCTGTCGTCAGGCTGGTGTTGGTAAGGAACCGGAGAAGTCCGCGATTGAGACGTTATCCGATCGCGAGTTGGAGGTCTTCGAGCAGATCGGCCAGGGTGTGACCACGCGTCAGGTCGCTGAGAAACTGCACCTCAGCCCGAAAACCGTGGAGACTTATCGGGAGAACATCAAGCATAAGCTGCATCTCTCCAACGCCACGGAACTGACGCAGCACGCCGTGCAATGGGTGTTGGAACGCTCCTGAGAGAAGTCTCAATCAGTTTCAATCCTTCAATGGTCGGAAATAAGAGTGGCAGGACATAAAACAGCCATTCCCCCCTCTACGTGCTGATCCGCAGAAAAGGAAATGGCTTGAAAGTGCGGCCTGCTTCAGGATAGTGGGTACGACCTGAAGAAGCCCCACCTGTCTTGTCACTTCTTCGCCCTGATCATTCTTGGCAAAGCGAAAGTGCGCGGCGATGGATCAGGACGAAATAGGTAATCCTGCTTCTTTCCAGTCCATTTTCCCCGCCTCGTAATCGAAGACGTTCGCGTAACCGAGCTCCTCCATCTTCTGTCCCGCTTTTTCGGAAGCATGGCATTCCGCGTCCATGCAGTACACGAGGACGGGAGTTTCTTTGTCGGGGATCGTCTGCTGAATCTCCTCAGCGAAGTCGTCGTTCAGCGGGACGTTCACCGCGTTCGGAAGATGAAAGTCGTTAAAACTCTCTTCGGAGAGCGCTTCGATTACGACAAGGTCATTCTTCTCGTCCATCATCTGCCGTGTCTGGTTTCGACTGACGGATTGCATTCGTTTATCCTTTCTGGAACTTACGAGACGGCGCTGTCAGGGAACACCTGTGTTGAGAGCTTATGAAGTCAGCGTCGCCGTGAAGAATCATGTTTTGCGAGATACGTATGAAGTGTTTCTCACATTTCGTCATTCTAGTTCTGGCGGGCCGTTGGTGACGATAAGCGCAAAACGTTTCCACCGCTGGGAAATCCCCTGAGAAATTCACTGGGGGAATTGCTGATGGGAAGACTTTCCTCGACGGCGCTAACCTTACTGATAGCTCTCTATTCATGGATAGCACTCGAAGTGAAGTCAGCTGGACAAGAAACAACCCGAGGAGAAACAGGATGCCATTGACCGTTACTGAGAAGTTAATTGAAGCTCACCTGGTGGAAGGAACGTTACAACGCGGCAGCGAAATCGGGCTGCGAATTGATCAGACGCTGACACAGGATGCCACCGGTACGCTGGTGATGCTGGAACTCGAGGCGATGGATCTCGACCGGGTGCAAACGGAACTGTCGGCGCAATATGTCGATCACAATATGATCCAGCAGGATTTCCGAAATCCGGATGACCACCTATTCCTCGAATCAGCCTGTCGCCGCTTTGGGCTTTGGTATTCACGGCCGGGCAATGGTGTCAGCCACCCGGTGCATCAACAGCATTTCGGCAAACCGGGGAAAACGTTACTTGGTTCCGACAGTCATACACCCGCCGCCGGTGCGATCGGCATGCTCGCATTTGGGGCGGGAGGACTCGATGTGGCGATGGCGATGGCGGGAGAACCTTACATCATCACGATGCCGGAAGTCTGGGGCATCGAATTGACGGGAGAGCTCCCCGACTGGGTAAGCGCCAAGGATGTGATACTCGAGATGCTGCGACGTCACGATGTCGACGGCGCGATCGGTTGCGTCTTGGAATTCCACGGCCCCGGCCTGGCACAGCTCTCCGCCATGGATCGCCATGTCATCGCGAATATGGGAACAGAACTTGGCGCGACGACGACGGTATTTCCGTCCGACGAAGAAGTCCGCCGGTTTCTGAAAGAGCGTGGTCGTGAAGAAGACTGGAGCGAATGGATCGCCGATGCCGGAGCTCAATATGACCGCGAAGAGGCCATTGATCTTTCCGAATTGGAACCGCTGATCGCGATGCCATCCAGCCCGGGAAAGGTCCGACCGGTGCGCGAAGTCGCCGGGCAGGAAATTTATCAATCGTATGTCGGTTCCTCGGCGAACCCCGGCTATCGCGACTTCGCCATCACTGCGAAGATCGTGGAAGGACGAACGATCCCGCCGGATGTCTCGTTCGATATCAACCCGACCTCGCGCGAATTGCTGCTGCAATTGATGTCGGATGGCTCGATGACGACGTTCACGGAGGTCGGCGCGAGGATGCACCAGGCGGGCTGCAACGGTTGCATCGGGATGGGACAGGCTCCGGCGTATGGCAAGTACAGCGTGCGCACTGTCCCGCGCAATTTCCCCGGTCGTTCGGGTACACGCGACGATCTGGTCTGTCTGGTCAGTCCGGAGACGGCCGCCGCCTCTGCATTGAAGGGCGAAATCACCGATCCGCGAACGCTCGGAGTCACATATCCGCGGGTCGCGAAGGAACCGGTGATCAAACATCGAACTGACAAACAGTTGCTCGAACCCCCTTTGCCGATCGAAGAAGCTCGAAAAGTCGAGTTGGCTTACGGTCCGAATATCAAATCGCTACCCAGATTTGATGAACTTCCGGACGAGCTGGAACTGCCTGTGCTGTTGAAGGTCGGGGACGACATATCGACCGACGAGATATTGCCTGCCGGAACGCGAGTTCTTCCCTATCGCAGTAACATTCCCCGCATCGCTGAATTCACGTTCGACGTCATCGATGAATCGTACGTCCGGCGCGCGAAAGATAATGAGGACTACGCGGGGCACATGGTAGTGGGGGGCGACAATTACGGTCAGGGATCGAGTCGCGAACACGCCGCGCTGGCACCGCGTTATCTCGGCTTGCGAATCGTGCTCACGAAGGGGTTCGCGCGAATTCACAAATCGAATCTCATTAATTTTGGCATCCTTCCACTGACGTTTCGGGATTCGGAAGACTACGAGAAAATCGGCCAAGGCGACGTGATCCGAGCGACGGGGCTGCATGGCATGCGGGATAAGCAGGAGGTCGCGCTCGAACGGTTGTCGTCGGGCGAGACGATCATCGCCAGACATGATTTCACTCCGCGACAAGTCGACATTCTGCTCGCGGGTGGACTCATTGAAATGGCCCGGATTGCGAAACAATAGGGACTTTCTCCTCCAATCGAGCAAAGCATCTCCATTTCGCATGGAAACTGGATGCAAATCTCTGAAAGAGCTTGACGTATCTGGAGTTAGAGAAATACATTCGAGTATCCGAAGCAATTTCGGCTCTGCGATTCCTCCCCCCTCGATCGGCCCGGTTTCCACACCGGTCGTCGATTCCCGCCAAAGTTATCCCACCTGCCTGGTAAATCATTTATGCCATGTTCCTTCTTGAACAGCCGCATCATTGTGCTGGCGTCCCTGCTCTATCTCCTGTGCGCGTCGGTACCACATGCACGCGCTGACGAAAACCCCGCCGCGGCCACGGTGCCTTCCGACCGCGAAGTGCTTCTGTCGCAAGGGGAGTCGATCTGGAAAATGAAATGCGCGGAGTGCCACGGTGCTAACGGCGAAGGTGTCGAACAGTTGTACGACAAAGCGCTCGCCGGCGACGAGACCGTGGGACAATTGGCGGAGCTGATTGATCGAACCATGCCAGAGGGCGCGCCGGAAGAATGTCAGGGTGACGATGCCGTGGCGGTGGCGACCTGGATCCACGAAGCCTTTTACAGCGAGGCCGCGCGTCTACGCAATCGGCCGCCACGCATTACACTGACCCACTTGACATCGAATCAATTGCAGCAGAGCCTCGCCGATCTTTACGGCCGGTTTCACGGGAACATGCCGTTAGAAGAACAGCGCGGGCTCCGCGCCGAATACTACAACGGTTCCAGTCGTAATAAAAACAATCTGAAGATGGAGCGTATCGACCCCGTGGTCAATTTTGACTGGGGGACGTGGGGACCTGGAAACGGGATCTCCAAAGATGCGTTCTATGTGTATTGGCAGGGTGGGCTCAAAGTTGAGGAATCGGGGCAGTATGAAATCATCATGCGTTCGACTGCGGCGTTCAAGATGGACTTCGGCCGATTCGGACGCCTCTTTATCGACAACCATGTGCAGTCCGGGGACAAATCGGAATTCCGCAAAACAGTCAACCTGCTTGCGGGACGCGTATATCCGGTGAAAATTGATCTCTACCAGCGTAAACGAAAAACCGAGCAGCCGCCGGTAAGTGCCAGGCTGTCGTGGGTGGCTCCGCATGGGATTGAAGAAGTCATTCCGGAGCGGAACCTGATTCCTGTGTCGCCGCCACCGACATTCGCCCTGCAGACGAAGCTTCCCCCGGACGACCGCAGTTACGGGTACGATCGTGGGTTGGCTGTGGATCGCAGCTGGGATGAATCGACGACTCTGGCGGCGGCCGAGTTCGCGTCCGTCGCTATTTCTGAACTCTGGCCCGACTATCAGCGCAGTCACAACGAGGACCCTGACGAAAACCGCGCGAAGCTACGTGCGTTTGTGGCGATTCTCGCTGAGACGGCTTTTCGCGGCCCCTTGAGTGACGACGAGAAAAAGTTCTATGTCGACGATCAGATCGACGCGACCAAAGACGACACACTCGCCATTCAGCGGTGCCTCCTCACGATTCTGAAGTCGCCCCGGTTTCTGTATCCGGAACTCGACCGGGATCGATCGGTCAGTCAACGCGTCGCTAACAGGCTGGCTCTGGTGCTGTTTGACTCATTGCCGTCGGACAAGGTGCTGCTCGATGCCGTCAGTAAAAACGAACTGGAGACCGACGAACAGATTCGCCAGATGGCGGAGCGCATGGTCAATGACTACCGCTGCGAAGGCAAAATGCACGAAATGTTGTTCGAGTGGTTGAACCTGAGTCACATCGGCAATATCGCGAAAGACAGCGAACAGTTTCCCAACTTCAATAAAGAGCTGGTCGCCGATCTTCGCACCTCCCTCAAGCTGACACTCGACGAGGCGGTTATCGATGGGGAGAGTGACTTTCGACAACTCTTTGATGCCAACTGGCTCTATACGAATTCCCGCCTGGCGGACTTCTACGGTGACAACTGGACTTCTCCTGCAACTGAGCCGGAGGCGGTGAAAATGGAAGTCAAAGAATCTTCTTCCGACTCGCCCGCGTTTGCGGAGCGTCCACCGCATCGAGCGTCCGAAGATTACTATGGTCTGCTCCCCGTGAACAGTTTTGTCAAATCGGAAGCAAGTCCCCCGTATAATCGCGGCATCCTGTCGCATCCCTACCTGATGAGCGGACTCGCCTACAATGACACCTCCTCGCCGATTCACCGGGGGGTCTTTCTGATTCGCTACATGCTCGGTCGCACGCTACGACCTCCGAACGCCGCCTTCACCCCCTTGAGCGCGGATTTACACCCCGAATTGACGACCCGGGAACGGGTGGCTCTGCAGACGGGAGAGGAATCGTGCCAGGTTTGTCATTCGAAGATTAACGGACTCGGTTTTACACTGGAGGGATTCGATGCCGTTGGCCGATTTCGAGAGATGGAAGGGGAGAAACCCATTAATTCACACGGATCTTATATCGATCGAAATGGGCAAACAATCTCTTTCAATAATGCCAAAGATGTGGCAGAATATATGGCAGGCAGTGATGATGCTCACCGAGCATTCGTTCACCGTGCGTTTCAGCATTTCGTCAAACAGCCCGCAGCGGCCTACAACCCCGCAGCGATGGACGAATTGATAAACGAGTTTCGGAGTGATCAATTCGATCTCCGCAAACTGGTGGTGGACGTCGCCGTTGTTGCGGCCAATCCAACCTACCTCAATCCACTCCCCCCCGCCTCGCCCTCCCCTGATTCGACCACGTCGAATTAGCCCGCCCTCAAATCCGGCTCCTGGTATCCGAATAGAAAACACCCCGCCTGATCCGGGAAGCCTGCAGAATACAGGAACAGCACCGATGACTCACTACTACTCACGTCGTGATTTTCTCCGGAACACCGGGCTCAGTGCGCTGGGAATCCATCTGGCGATGGGACTGCCGAGCTTCGCCTCTTCGGATGTGACACCGAAGAATCGCAAGCAGCGATTGATTTTCGTCTTCAGCCCGAATGGTGTCATTCCGGATCACTTCTGGCCCGATACGGTCGGGGCCGATTTCCAGTTGAAACGAATCCTCGAACCGCTCGCTCCTTTCCAAGATCAGACAATCACCATGAAAGGTGTCTGCAACCTGATCCGTGGCGACGGTGACGGTCACATGCGCGGCATTGGCTGTCTGCTCACCGGCATTGAACTTTTCCCCGGCGACATTCAGGGGGGCTCGGATACTCCGGCCGGTTGGTCGATGGGGATCTCGGTGGACCAGTATCTCAAAAACCAACTGCAAGCGAATCCCGCGACCCAGACCCGGTTCGGTTCACTCGAATTCGGCGTGATGGTTCCCGAACGGGCCGATACCTGGACGCGACTCTCTTACGGTGGTCCGAACCAGCCAATGGCGCCCATCGATGACCCGTACCAGATGTTCGACAAACTGTACGGACAGCAGAAGAACCGTGAGATGTTGGCGAGCGTGCTCGACGGTCTTCAGGATGACTACAAACGCCTCTCGACGATGATCAGCTCGGAAGATCGCGCGATGCTCGAAGAGCACCTCGAAATGACGCGGCAACTCGAGAAAGATCTGCAGGTCGAACTTTCCGCTGGCAAACGGGATGGCGCTGAATCAGGCGACAGCGTCGGACATGCCGTGCCGACATTGCCTGCGAATGTTGAAGAGCAGAACGACAACATGCCGCTCCTGACGAAGATGCAGATTGATCTTCTCGTGAACAGCTTCGCGGCTGACTTTGCTCGCGTGGGGACCTTCCAGATCACGAACAGCGTAGGCCAACCGCGAATGAAATGGCTCGGCATCGACGAAGGTCACCATACCCTGTCTCACGAGCCGGACTCGAATGAGGAGTCGTACGAAAAACTCATCAAGATTAATACCTGGTATTGCGAGCAGGTTGCCTACCTCGCCAAACGACTCGCCGAAACGCCTGAACCGGGCGCGGATGGTTCAATGCTTGATAACACCACCATCGTCTGGACAAACGAACTCGGCAAAGGGAACTCACACACCCGCCACAATATCCCGTTCGTCATGATCGGTGGTGGTCTCGGATGGAAGACCGGCATGGCCTATGACTACAAGAAGGTCCCCCACAATCGCCTGCTGATGAGCTTCTGCGACGCGATGGGACACCCGGTCGAGTCCTTCGGCAATCCCGACTTCTGTAGTGAAGGCATTCTCACCGGCCTCGCATAAACCGGACGGTAATGGACGCATAGATAAAAGCGGGCTCGATTCTGCGATGAATCGAGCCCGCTTTTTTCAATGGCATTGCTCGGCGGCATTGCTCGACGTTATTGGCAATCATTTCAAACGGGTCGACCGGACAATCACGTAAGCGTTGTACGGGGCGCGGAGCGATCAGCCGAAGAAAGCTTCATTTGGAATGTTTCAGATCCTGTCTAGGATAGGTGTGGCGGCTATCGTACCCGAAAAGCCCTTGAAAGTAGCAGGCTACGCCGCTAGAACACGCTACGGTTGTCTGGAATTTGTTTCAGAGCACGCGCCGACAGGCTTCACATTCCGTCGCTCGACAGCCCCCAGATTTCGCGCGAGAGTCGCGTGGCGTAATCGTCGGTCATGCCACTGACAAAATCCATCACTTGCGACAGCCACCACGAGTACGGTTTCGCGAGGTTCTTTTCGACGTACGGCTGTTTCCATGTCAGTTCCAGCGTCCGTTTGGACAGGAAATGGATATCGTCGTAGGTGTTCGCGTCGTGAATGGATTGGGCTGTTTTGATCATCGCCTTGAGAATGCGATCGAGCACATGATAAGCACCGAGTTCCGTGGCGATCTTTTTGCGATGTCCGAAGATCGAATCGTACATGCGGCTCACTTCTTCCAGTTGCTCCTGGCATTCATCATGGAGCGAAGATTTCAGGTCCACCATTCGTTCCCCGTTCATGAGAGCATCGAAGTCGTTTTCGAAGACCTCCCAGAACTGATCCATCAGGCTCGCAATGGCCTGGCCCCTCAGTTGAGATAGTGACATCCAATGGTAGTCGGGCTTGCGGGCGATTCGCAGGAACAGTTCGTGGACCTGATCGTGGCTGCAGATCCCCATTTCTACGGCGTCTTCCGGGTCAATGATGCGGTAGCAGATATCGTCCGCCGCTTCCGTCAGAAAGGAAAGCGGGTGTCGACACCACCGGCCATCAGCGCTAGTCAAACCGAGTTCCGCGGACATGATTTCAAAGAGTTCAAATTCGCTGCTGTAGACATTATGTTTTCGTTTTTCGGTCGCACGCGGATCGAAAGAGGGCCACGGATATTTGATCGCGGAACTCAATGAGGCGTAGGTCAAACGGAGGTAACCGGGCATCGGATTGTCGCGCCGCGCCGCCAACCGGAAACCCTGAGCATTCCCTTCAAAGTTGAGCCAGTCGAGTCGGCACTTTTCCCGTTCCTCAGAGGATGTAAAGCGGGCCTCGGGAAACAACCACTCTGAATGCTCGTTCGTCCAATCGCGGATGACTTCCTCACCGGCGTGACCGAAGGGGGGATTTCCCAGATCATGAATCAGGCAGGCGGACTGCAGGATCCAGGGAAGCTTCGGAAAATCATCCGCAGTCAGGTCGCTTCGCCGATGCGCGAGTTCCGCAACGCGGCCCGCGAAGGATCGACCGACGCTGGAGACTTCAATCGAATGCGTTAGCCGGTTATGAATATGATCATTGCTCGCCATCGGATGGACCTGCGTCTTCCGCGCGAGCCGACGGAAGGGGGGGGAAAACACAATCCGATCGTAATCCTGTTCGAACGGCGTTCGCGCATCCTGCGAGACATCCGGCTTCTTGATATCCCCTGTCCCGACCGTCGCTGATTCTGAAGGGCCAGACCCAGAAGAGGCCGAACGCGGGACTCGTTCCGGTGAGAGTAGTTTTTTCCAACTCAGTTTGTGCGGCATCAGCGTGAAGTCTTCCTGTCCGTGGCTTGTCTGTTCCATGAATGATGTGTTATCGCTGGGGGGTGAATATTACCCGGTGCGGCAGCATGCGACAACGCGCGGTGTGTCCAACAAGAATGCCTGCGTGTGAAGTCAGCCAGCAACAATTCGCCTGATTGCAAATGGGACTGAATGTTGGTATACCTGTTCTGGCCGGGATGGCCACGCGTATTAGATTTTCATTTTCGGGACCGACCGTGTCGGGCGAGTTTATGTTTAAATTCATCCATGCTGCAGACATTCATCTGGATAGCCCGCTGAAGGGCCTTGAAAGGTACGAGGGAGCGCCGGTGGCCGAGATCCGCAATGCAGCCCGACGCGCGCTCGAGAACCTGGTCCGACTCGCCATCGATGAAGAAGTCAAATTCGTGCTGATCTCGGGAGATCTGTACGACGGGGACTGGCGCGATTTTCAGACCGGCTTCTTCTTTATCAAACAGGCGTCCCGCTTGCGCGAGGCGGGCATTCCGCTGTTCCTGATCGCGGGGAATCACGATGCCGCGAACAAGATGACCCGTTCGCTTAGGCTCCCCGAGAATGTGCACCTGTTCCCGGCCACGACTTCCGATACAGTCGTCATCGACGAACTGGAAGTCGCCCTGCATGGCCAGAGCTTTCAACAGGCCGCTGTCACAGAAGATCTCTCCAAGCAATATCCGGCGGCTCGCAGCGGTTATCTCAACATCGGGTTGCTGCATACGAGCTGCACGGGTCGTGAAGGACACGAACCTTACGCCCCCTGCACAATCGAGGGTCTGACTGCCAAGGGGTACGACTACTGGGCGCTCGGGCATGTCCATACGCGCGAGGTATTGTGTGAAAGTCCATACATTGTCTTCCCCGGCAATATCCAGGGGCGTCACGCACGGGAGACGGGTGCGAAAGGATGTTACCTCGTGACGGTCGATGCCAGCCGCTCTCTGACGCTCGACTTCCGACCGCTCGATGTCTTGCGCTGGGAGGTGGCGGCGGTTGATGTCAGTTCCACCGAAGGAACAGCGGATGTACTTGATCTGTTTGGGGACAGTTTTGAAAAACTGATGCGCGAGGCAGGCGATCTCGCGCTCGCCGTACGTGTCGAGCTAACCGGACAGACGGACCTGCATCAGAAGTTGCATTCCGAGCGAAACCAGTTGATTCGCGAAATCCAGGCGCGGGGGATCGATGCCGGTGGCGGAAATCTCTGGATTGAAAAAGTCAAGCTGCGAACGAGCCTCCCTGCCCGATCAACAACGCTCGTCGTGCCCGAAGGAGCTGTGGGGGAAATTCGAAAACTGTTCGAGAGTGTGCGTGGGGGTAATGACAAACTCTTGGAGTACGGATTCGATTTCGAGGATGTCTTTCGCAAACTTCCCGAGGAGCTCAAACAACTCTGTTCGCCTGACGATCCGGAGTGGTTGGAATCAGTCGTTACGGATGCGGAATCTCTGTTGATGGGTAAACTCTATCAGGCGGAGGAAGACGTATGAGAATTCAACGCCTCGATCTGATTGCCTTCGGACCCTTCACCGACGAGTCGCTTGAATTCTCGCAGCAAGGTCCTGGACTGCAGATTGTCTATGGTCCCAATGAAGCGGGTAAAAGCTCTTCGCTGCGTGCGATTACCGATTTGCTCTTCGGGATCCATGCCCGGTCGAAGGAGGACTTCGTCCATCCGTATGCCAAACTGAAACTCGGCGCCCGGATTCTGGATTCCAAGGGAAAGCCGTTTGATTTTGTACGGCTCAAGAAGAACAAAAATTCCCTGCAATCTCCGGACGAATCGGAAAGCTATCCGGACGATGCACTCGATCGGTTTCTCGGAAATGTCAACAGGGACCTCTTCGTCTCGATGTTCGGCATCGATCATGAACGGTTGCGCGCGGGGGGAGAGGAGATTGTCCAGGGAAAAGGGGACATCGGAGAACTGCTGTTCTCCGCGGGCGCCGGTCTCACGAACCTGCGCACGCTGCAGGGTGAACTCGTTGAACAGTCGGATCGACTTCTGAAACCCCCTCCCGGAAGAAGCGGTGAAATTGCCGAGCAGATCAAGACCTATGGCGTCTATAGAGCCGAACTGCGTGACCTGCAGGTATCGGTCGACACCTGGAAATCATTGACCGCCGCCCGCGACGCCTGCGAAACGCGTAAGGCGAACCTCGATGAGGCGATCAAGAAAGTACGGACTCAACAGAATCGTCTCCAACGGTTGGGCGATGCCATTCCGCTCATCGGTCGCTGGAGAGCGTTGTCGGATGAATTGAAGTATCTGGGCGACGCGCCGATTCTGACTGGCGATTTCGCGGAGCGGAGCCAAAAGCGTCTGCAAGACCTGCGAGTGGATGAGCAGCGGCATTCTGCCGCCTCGCAAAAACTGAAAGAATTGAAAGCAGAGCTTGCCGGACTCTCCGTCACGGAAGAACTACTTTGCCGAGCGGATGAGATCAAACAGTTAGTGGAGTCGCTGGGGGCCCACCGCAAGGCACTGCGCGATCAACCCCGTTTAATTCAGACCGTGGAGTTCAATGAGCATGAGATCATCGAGATTCTGAAGAAACTAGGACGGGAACCGGACGTCAGTAAATTGGATCAGCTACGCGTTCCCAAAATGCAGCAGGAGCGAATACAGAAACTGGGCAATCAGCAGGAATTCATACTGTCGCAGCCGAAGGTGCATCAAAAAGAGTGCGAGCGTCTTCGTCGAGAGCACGCACGCGTCGAAAAGAAAATCGCCGAAACGACCGTTCCGCCTGAACTCGACCGCTTGCGTCACGCGGTTCGCGACGCAATGTCCAAAGGCGACCTGGAAGAACAACTGGAAGCTCTGCTGGATGAAATCGCGGAACTCGAACAGCAGGCGGCGACTTGTCTGACCCAGCTTCCGTTCTGGGACGGGCCGTTGTCAGAAATTGCCCGGATGGAGGTCCCCTTTCCTGCTACGGTGGATCAATATCAGGATCGCTTCAAAGACCAGGAATCTGCGATTCGCCAACTCGAAAAGGAGATCGCAAAGACAGAACGCGAGTACGAGCAACTCGAGATCGATCTGCAGTCGTTGGAGGCCACCCACCGGATTCCGACATTGGAGGAACTCGAACAGACTCGTTCGCTTCGCGAGGCAGGGTTTGAGTTGATCATTCAAGCCTGGAGAGAAGGCAAGGCGACGGAAGAGGAGATCGAGGCTTATATTAAGCAGCGCGAATCGGCGGAAGATCTGGAAACTGCCTACCGCAGTTATGTCGACGAAGCCGACCAGATCGCCGATCAATTGCGTGCCGGTGCGGAACAGGTTGCAAACAAACAGAAACTGATTGCCGAACGCATGCGATCCGAGCGACAGCTTGCCAGCTTGCACGATCAACTGGAGAAGGCGCGCGAGGTTCGCCGTGATTGCGAAGAAGAGTGGAACTTGGTGTGGGAACCGCTCAATATCGCGCCGGGAACCCCGGCAGAGATGAAGGAATGGCTACGGGCGCGACAGGAGATTGCCGCCCTCGTGGGCCACCTTGAGGCAAAACAGCGAGACGCCGATCGTGTTCAGAATCAGATCGATACTCATCGCGAAAAACTCGCGAATCTGCTGACGGAAATCGATTCCCAGTCCATAAGCAGAGCGGCGACACTCGAGGAACTGATTTCAGCGGCCAATGACTCGCTCGATGAGAACGAACGTAGAATCAGTCAACTCGCGCAATGGCGCGAAGAACTCGGAAAACTGGAAACCGGGCTCGAGGAGGCGGAGTCCGAACTGGCGCAAGCGGAACAGGATCGGGACGAATGGTTGGCGAATTGGTCGAAGGCAGTCAAGGTGATCGGCCTCGGCGGAGACGCCCAAGCGGATGAAGCGAACAGTCTGCTGAGTGACCTCAGCAGCATCTTCGAGAAGTACCAGGAGGACAAAAAAGGGGACTCGATGGCGCTGGTCTGCACCCCGACTCTCGCGAAGGTCCACATGC
>PABD01000125.1 GCA_002702685.1 Planctomyces sp. | reverse complement strand
GGGAGTGGGCGCGGGCGCGGTCTGGTTCGCCGGATTGGCGGCCGGTGGGGCCGAGACATTTGCTCCGGCGTCGGCATTCCCTTCTTCCTGTCCGAACAGAGACGGGAGCGGGAGCAGCAGACAGACGCAGATGAGTAACCAGCCCCCGGCAAACCGGGTTGAGCGGGAGGAAGAGTTCACAGCGGAAATCATGAATGACGCTCCAACGGAGGATGATCAACAGGTCTTCAGAATGGGTTCCGTTCGATAACGGTGTCTGCCACCAGGGGAAAGCAATCGAGTTGGACGGGTTGATGAAGACTTGTCATCAGGAGGAACAGAAGAGTTGCGTTTGTTTGTAACCGATAATCAGATGGGATGCGAGTGCCGGAGGATCTGTCAGTTCTTATTGAGCTCCGCTGTCCAGCGGCTTTCTGGGTAATCGTTGTTGAGTTGGGTACTGACGGTCGCGGCCCGGTCGGGCTGACCGAGCGCGGCCCAGAGTTTGTTCAGATGATACAGCGCTTCGGCATGTTCGGGGGCTGACTGCGGGTAAAGAATATCGACATGTAAGAGCGCGACGACCGCTTCTTCATTGCGGCCGAGCTGCTGATAGAGTTTTCCCTGGGCAAGATAAATCCGCGCCTGGGTTTCCGTGGCATCGGCGGGGATCGCGTCGATCAATTCGTTGACCAGCGGCAGTGCCTGTTCCCCCTGTTGCTTTTCGACGAGTACGCTGACTTTGCCCAGAGTCGCTTCCGCGCGGGCGAGTTCGTCGGACTTGTTGGAGTAGGGGAGAGCAAGTGCTTCCTCGAAGGTGGCAAGGGCCGGATCCACTTCACCCGCGGCGAGTTGCTTGTAGCCCTCGGCCGTGTAACCCCAGATTTTGTAATCGTTCCACGGGGTGTTCTGAAGTTCGGCGAAGTAGTCAGTCGCTTCCGTTTTGCCCTGCTGATGCGCGAGCCGACCCAGGATCATCATGCCGGGATAATAAACATACGTATTTTTATGTTGGTCGAGATAGGTCTTGAATTCTTTCAACAACGCATCCGCCGTCTGATCGTCGGGGAGCGCGGCGCCGGACATCGCCATCTTCGCTTTGAGTTTGAGGAGGTGATACTCGATATCGGTTTTGATCATCGGCTGATTCGGTTCGAGATTCTGTAGTGCCTCCTGATAGGCCTCGAACGCGCGCGGGAAGAACCCCTTCTGGTCAAAAGTCCGCCCGGCGGAAAATCGCGCGGGCTCTTTGCCCCATTTGATCTCCTGGACTTCGTTCGGTGTAATCTTGACCATGCCATCGCGGTTCGTAGAGAGCGTGATATCGAGGTTCGTCATGCCCGTGATCTCACCGATGATGGGTTTCTCCGTGCCGACTTTCGTGACGCGGTCCTGCGCCACGGCGGTCGTCCCTCCCGCGATCAAATGACCGAGGGCCAGCATGACGGTGAACCAGATCGGGGATTGTTTCCAGTTGCGTGAGATCGACATGAGTTTGATTGCCATTGATATGGATTCGCTGTGTATCAGGATTGAGGTTTCTTACGGGGTGCCGCGGGTCGGGTACCGCTGGTCGGGCGAGGACGGGTGGTGGTCCCGGTCCGTGCCGTTGCGCTGCGCTGGGCCGGCCCGTTCGGCAACTGCGGAGCTTCCTCGGGGAGAGACTGACGTCGGCGGCTCTGTTTTCGTTTCCGGGTGCTTTTGCGAGAACCGAAAAAGAGGATGACGAGGAAAAGGAGCGCCCCGGTTGCCGCCACCAGGCCAATCATTAATTCCGGAGAGAGGGCTTTCGATTCACTCGTGTCTTCCACCGGAACGGCAGGATTACCGGCGTTGACGTTCTCATTGATTTCGTTCGTCGGCTGAGTGTCGATGGTGGGGGCATTCGCGAGTTGTAACCGGTCGGCGATGTTCTCCGGCGGTTTCTGTTGCGCGGACCGCAGGTCGACATAAAGTTGATTGAACTTCAGGTACCACTCGTCCGGAACGGAGCCACTGATGCTGAAGAACGTCACGATTTCCTGTTCCGCGCCCGCGAACAGTTTCACCTTATCGGCGGGATTCGGCGCCAGTTCGGCAAGTCGCTGTCGACAGCGGACAGATTTCAGACGCGACTCGTAATACTGCTGAATCAATTCGTCGCTCAACTTGCCGGTGGTTTTCATCTGTTGCAACCGGCGGATGATATTCGTCCAACCCCAGATGACATCGGTCCCCTGAATCGCCTGTTCGAGCGCTTTGCTGGCGTCGGGGGTGTCCGCCATCCCTTTCGCCTGCAGCAGGCTGGCAGCTTCGAATTGCGCCACAACTGAATTCGGATTCGCTTCGACGACCTCGGTCATGGCTGCGAGTGCGGCGTCGAATTCGCCCAGTTCCCGCTGAGCCGCGGCCAACCGCAGTTTGATGCCGGTCTGTTGTTCATCAGTAATGAAGTCAGGATCGGTCGTGTCGCGATTGAGAATCGATTCGTAGGCCGATTTGGCGCGGTTGAAGTACTCGACTCCCTCTTGGGAATCTTTGTCGGGCAGGCTGTTGGCGAGGCTCGCGTAGGTTTCGGCAATCCAGAAGAGAGACGAAAACGACTGCCCTTCCTGCTGAGCGTAGAGACCCTCGAGAAACTGTTGAAAGTTCTGTCGCATCTGCGCTGTTTGTGCTTTTTCGCCGGCGGCTTCCAGATCGTTCAGCTCCCGTTCGAGTTCCTTACCCAGTTGCACGTAGATGCTGACGGTCGATGTCTGGTCATTCTGCTGATTCAGCTCTTCGACTTTCTTCATCGTCGTCAGCGCAGATTCGATATCGCGGGCGGTGACGTATGCCTTGAGCAGTAATCGGTAGACAGATCCGGAGAAAGTGGGAGACAGGGGAAGATCACTTTCACCCCGCATGACATCGGCGATCGCCCCGGTGACGGAGGCGGGTTCGGCGGTCAACAGTTCAATTGTTTTTGCAGATTCATTCTCGCGGGAATACATCTCTGCCAGCGTCGCCTTGCCGGTGATGAGTTCCAAGGGCGGGTTCGATGACTGGTCTTCCAGAGCGTTGACACCGGCGAGCAGCGCTTGCCGCGCGGCGGTGAGTTGTTTCTGTTCGGCTTCCGTCGGGGGCGTTGCTCCCTGTTCGCGGCGCGATTTCAAATAAGCCTGCCAAAGGGCCTGACCACCGAGTACCTGGTTATGCGCTTGACGACTGCTGCCCGACGGCGTGCGGAAGTACCATTCGGCGGCTTGATCGTATTCTTTCTCCTCGGTGAGTGCCTGTCCCATCAGCTGGCAACAATTGGCGGCCATGTCACTCTTCGGCCAGACTTTGAGGGCATAGTTCGCCGCTTTTTCCATCATGCGGATATTCGCCGCGCGGGCGGCACCAGTGGAGCTACTGAGTGCCTGTGAGAAACTGGCGGTGGCGAGAAGGGCGGCACGCTGGGCCATCTCCGAATCGACCGGCGCGAACCGGTGGGCGACATATTCGGCGCGGACGGCGGCGGCGTAGCTGTTGCGGGTGAGGTAATCGATAAAGGCTCGATAGTAGAAGAGCTGGGCCAGTTTGGCGGGCTCGGCACTGTTATCTCGCAGGTTCTCCGCCGCTTCGAGGGCGGCGCGGGTACGCGCGAGATGGTCTTCATAGATCGCCTGCTGTTCATTCAGGTTCGCGGCGTTTTCCGCGCGAGCGGCGTCCCAGTCGGCTTTGATGTCCTGCAGCTGATTCATCAGTTGCTGGGCCTGATCGAGTGCGGACGCGAAATCTTCGGGGGCGGATTCTTCGCCGCGCAGCTGCTGGCTCAACCGGCGGGCGAGCTGAGTCGCCTTGCCCTTATTGCGACCGGGATACCGTTGAACCTCTTCGGCGTCGTTCAGGGCCTGTCGCAGATTATTGCGCCGGGAACTTCCTTCGGGTTGATTGAGCGCGAGCTTTTCATAGGCCACCGCGCGCTGCCAGAGGATACCGATCCCCGCGGTGGAGTAACGGCGTTTGCGATTCTGGTTGAGCCAGTAGTTCGCCTCTTCGATGACGAGTTCGTATTGTGCCTGTTTGGAATGGTTGAGACAGATCAGTCGAAACTCTTCCGCGAGATCCTGCAACCGTTCGACCGCCGGGGACGACTGCGGTTGCGCCATGATCTCGGCGTAGATGCCGAGGGCTTTCGTCAGTTCACCGAGTTCCTCGTAACATTTCCCCTGCCACAGTCGCGCGTAATGGCCGCCGGTCTGGCTGCGGAATTCGAAGTGCAGCAATTCGAATTCATCGATGGCGCGGCTGAGGTGTTCGCGGAATTCTGGAGAGTTCTCAGGGTAGGACTGCGCTTCTTCGTACGTACATTTCGCCAGTTCGAGTCGACTGTTGATGATACTCTGTTCGAGTTGTTTCTTTTCCCGGTATTGCGTTTCGTTTTCTTCGGGATCGACGTGGGGCGGGAACTTCCCGTATTCCTGAGTCAACTGAGGGAGCGCGGTCCGGAAGATTTCTCGCGCCTGATTGATTTCTGCTCGCGCCGTTTTGCGAAGATCGTTCCGTTCCTGTTCATCACCGGAAGACTCTGCCTCCCAGAGAGCGACGCGGGCGTTGTTGAGATGAACCTTCGCGAGTTCGCGATTGGCGGCGCCGACCTGGGGATGGTCGGGGTGTTCGTTCACAAACCGGGCAAGGGCGGCGGCGGCTTCGTCGAGCCGCTCCTGTCGACGGGTGGGATTGCGAATCTGGCTGGCCGAATCGAGGAGCAGTGCGGCACGTTCATATTCGAGACGGTCGGCCAGTTCGGGATCGAGATCGGTTCGCTGTTGTTGCTGTTCCAGATAGAAGAGGGCAGTGTCGAAGTATTCCCGTTCGCGCAGGCCTTCCAGGAATCGGAGCGGTTCTTCGGCGGCGGCGAGCGTGGGCACGCGAACCGTTCCCCATCCCACGCAGAGCAGGAGGAGGAAAACGGGCAGCATTCGGGCCGGGCGGAAATTCACCATGCGGAAATTCATAGGCACGCGACGATTCTTCCCGTAGGGAGAGGTCAGTGAGTTCGGAGGAGATGATGCTGAGACGGGCCCGAATGGAATCCGTGCGAGTCTTTCATTATAAGAACGCGCGCGGGAAGAATGAATAGGCGGAGCGTGAAATCGCTTCCTGTTCAGATTTAACACCGCGTGGATTCAAGTGGATCGACGCGAATGTGTAAGACGGGATAAAATGAAGTGGCTGGATACTGTCCGGGGCGGCTCCCTGTTTTTGCCCCGGCGGAGACCGGACGCGACTTCGTGTTCAGAAGTGTTCAGTTATACTGGCTGAAGGGGAACGGACAGTTTCCATTACAGATAACGAAGTCCGGGTCCAATTATCAAACACCCATGTCGCCGAAAGCCTCTCTTTTTCCAGTAGTCGTCCCGATTCGCCGGGATATCCGCTGTAATGACCTGCGAACACCTGACAGAAAGCACCGGCCCGGCCGATGAGATTTCCAACTCCAGACAATCGAGCTCCCCGCTTCAACCGGAAGGAACAGTTCCGGCTTGTCATGCTCTGCGTCGCGCTGTTGTTCGTGATTGTGGCCATGCGCAAGGTCTCTCAGCCGGAATCGTGGAACTGGTTGATCCCGCCCGAGAATGCGGATGGTCCTGTGGCCGCGGAGGAGGATCAGGTCGTCATCACGCTCGAAGGAAAGCCGACCGACGAAGCAAGCGGGGCGTCCGACGGGAAGCAATCGCTCAGTACCGAACTGTCACCGTTGCTGAACGAGGAAGATAAAAAACAGATCACGGACGACTACCTCGGTTTGAAACAGGAGGAGCAAGCACTCTTCCAGCGCGTGGTCACGCAACTTGCCGATACGGATCGAGGTGTGCTCCAGCTGAACGCAAACCGCGAGGGCGCGTATCAGGTCTGGATGGCCGAGACGGACGTGTGGCGCGGTGAATTGATCGAGTTTGAAGCGAATGCCAAAAGGATTGTCTCGCGCGCGGCAGAGGAGGGTGAATCCAATCGGCGCTACGATCTCTGGGTCACTACCAGCGGTTCGGGAGCGATGCCACTGCACGTGGTGACGGCCGGGCTTCCTGTAGATTGTCCGACGGGCGAGAGCCTGGACGTTCCGCTACGCATCATTGGCACGGTCTATAAACGCGAGGGCTATTCGGCGCAGGGAGGACTGCGCACGACCCTGATGATTGCCGCGGCACCGCCGACGTTAATCAGCGGCGCGGCGCCCCATCCTACGCAAAACATTGTGCCGCTCATGATGGCGATGTCGCTCATCCTGTCGATGTTCATTCTGTATTCTCTCTGGAAGACGTTTCAAACCGCATTCAAACCGGCGACGGTTCGCCCGTTGCGTTTTGATAACGATGACGAGACAGATCCCGACTTTTCCCGTCTGGAAGGGGTGGAGGTCGATATTGATGTGACCGGAGAACCCGTTATTCAACCTCCTATTGACGATCACGAAGAGGCCCCCCCGCGCGATTCCTGATCTACGAGAAGTCTTTGATCTCAGTCTGGTCTGCAATTCATGTTCGCGATTATTTCACTCGTCATCATTGTCATCATCTCGCTCATCGTTGTCCGCGTGGCGACGGTGGCGTTGACGTTAACCGGTCTCTCGTCGGAACTCGCCCGGTTTCAGGCCCGCTCGGCCTTCACCAGTACAGGGTTTACATCGAGTGAAACGGAAAAGGTCATGCGGCATCCGGTTCGTCGCCGGATCATCATGATGCTGATGCTGTTCGGGAACGCCGGGATCGTCACGGCGGTTTCGTCGCTCATTCTTTCGTTCATCGATCGCAATGAAGAGACGCTCTTCTGGACCAAGGTCTCGGTGCTGGTTTTCAGCCTGGTTATCATCTGGATCGTCGCGCACAGCGCGTGGGTCGATCGCCACATCTCGCAGTTTATTCAATGGGCACTGCAGCGCTGGACCGATCTTGAACTCCGCGATTATGCGGGGCTGCTGCATCTGACGGATGATTACATCGTCGTGGAGATGGTCGTCCGCGACGGGGACTGGCTTGCCGAGCGACCGCTTTCCCGTCTCAAGCTGACAGACGAAGGAGTGCTGGTCCTCGGAATCGAGCGGGCGGATGGCCATTACATCGGCGCGCCGCGCGGTGATACGCTCATGCATGTGAATGACAACCTGCTGCTCTATGGTCAGGCCCAGGTTCTCAAGAATCTGGACGAACGACGGCAGGGAGCGATGGGCAACTGGGAACACCACAAGGCGGTCGAACATCAGCAGCAGGTTATTCTGCATGAGCGCGATGAAGAAGACGAGCTTTCGGATGCGGAAAAATCGACGGAAACTGCCGGGCCTGCGGACAATTCTCTTCGGGAGTGAAAATCGAGAGCCTCTCTGCTATAATTAAATCGCGTTCCCCCCTCCTGCTGCACCTCCTCCAACTCCTTCCCCTCCACCACATTATAAAAATGCCACATTGACGAGCATCAGGGCCCTGTTTTGCCCTGTGAACGGCCAACAGGCCCCGCGCGCGCACCGTCATTACGGCACTGAAAGTTAGCGTGAAACTGATGCCCACGTTTATATAGATCAAAACCAAGCCTGGTTTGCAGTGGTTACGGGAGACAGACAACTGTTCCTGCAGAGCTGGCACAGACACAGGTTCGTAAATGAAAAAAACTGACGATTTGAAGATTACGTTAATCAGCCTGCACGGCTTGATCCGGGCGAATGAACCGGAACTGGGACGTGACGCTGATACCGGGGGACAGATTAAATATCTGCTGGAACTGGCCCGCGAACTGGCGGCCCATTCGCATGTCAGAGAAGTGGAATTGCTGACGCGTCAGATTATCGATCCGCGCGTTTCCGACGATTACGCTCAACTCGAGGAGGAAATCGCCGAGAACGCCCGTATCGTTCGTATTCCCTTCGGACCGAAACGATATGTCCGGAAGGAATCGCTCTGGCCCTATCTCGAGCTGTTCATCGATCAGACCTTGCAGCATTTCCGGCGAACGGGTTTGCCCGACATTATTCATGGTCACTACGCGGATGCCGGGGCGGCCGGCGCGCAGCTCGCGCGGTTGCTGCACATTCCCTATGTCTTCACCAGCCACTCGCTCGGTCGGGTGAAACGGCAACGGTTGTCGATGGGCGACAACGTCGACATTGACAAGCTCGACCGCAAGTATCATTTCCGTACTCGCATCGAAGCGGAGGAGTTCGCGCTCGAGACGGCAGCCATGGTTGTGACGAGTACGAACCAGGAAGTTGAAGAACAGTATCAGCTGTATGACCACTATCAGCCTGAGCGAATGGAGGTCATTCCTCCGGGAGTTGACCTGACTTCGTTCATGCCGATCGACGATAAGTGGCAGACGCCGTCGTATGCGGAAAAGCTCAATCGCTTTCTGCGGGAACCGGACAAACCAATGATTCTCGCCATGGCGCGACCGGACGAACGTAAGAACCTGGAAACGCTCGTGACCGTTTATGGAGAAAGCGAGCAACTGCAGGAAGTGGCAAATCTGGTCGTCGTGATGGGGGCGCGCGAAGATTACCGTGAGATGCCCAAAGGGCAGCGGATGGTCATTAAGAATGTCCTCTACCTGATCGACAAATACGATCTCTACGGAAAGGTCGCGTATCCCAAATCGCACGCCTCTGCGGATGTGCCGGAACTGTATCGCCTCGCCGCGTCAAAGAAAGGTGTGTTCGTCAATCCGGCTCTTACAGAACCGTTTGGTTTGACCTTGCTGGAAGCGGGGGCGACCGGCCTGCCGATCGTCGCGACCAACGATGGCGGCCCACGCGATATTATCGCCAACTGCAAGAATGGATTGCTGATTGATCCGCTGAATCATTCGGAGATCGAACAAGCCTTGATGCGGGCACTGACCGACCACGAGCAGTGGGAGGAATGGTCGAAGAACGGGATTTCCGGAACGCGCGAATATTATTCGTGGTCGAATCATGCGAATCGCTACCTGCGTGACCTCGACGATATTCTCGAACATTCGCCGCCGCCGGTGCTCAAGAAGACGATCGCCAAACGGCGTCTCCCCGATTTCGACCGGTTGATCATCACCGACCTCGACAATACGCTGACCGGTGATGATGAATCGCTCGAACGATTCAAAGAGATGCTCAATGAAAACGACAATGTCGGCTTCGGCATCGCGACCGGGCGACGGCTCGACAGCGCAATGGAACTGATCAGCCAACTCGGTCTGCCACAGCCGGATCTCATCGACACCGATTGTGGCACGAAGCTGCACTACGGCGAAAACCTGACGGTCGACAGCAGCTGGCGGAAATCGATCGGTTATGCGTGGAATCCTGATGAGATCCGGAAAGTCCTGGAAACTTTGCCCGGCTTGAACCTGCAGTCGGAAGAAAATCAGTCGGAATATAAGATCAGTTACGAACTTGACACCCGGACCTGTCCTAAAGTTACCGCCATTAAAAAAACGCTGCGCGAGGCGGGATTGCGTGCTAAGGTTGTCTTGTCGCTCGGTATGTATATGGACGTGATCCCGGTACGCGGCGGTAGCGACCTGTCCATACGACACGTCCTCTGGAAGTGGGGGTTTTCGTCCGAACGCGTACTGGTTTCGGGCGATTCGGGAAATGACGCTGGCATGCTGCTCGGCCGGACGTTGGGGGTTGTCGTCGGTAATCACAGTCGTGAACTTCGCCGGTTACGCAATCGGCCCCGAATCTACTTTGCGAAAGCCGAGCACGCCGGCGGGATCCTTGAGGGGATCGAGTACTACAACTTTCTGGACAACATCATTATCCCCAATGACAAAAACGAATGAGCACAACGAAGGATGATATCAACTTCAAGGCCGATCTGACCCTGAAGCGACTGCAAGCTCGCCTTGCGGAAGTCTGGCAGCGAAATGAGGTTACCGAAGCCAAAGCTCACGAGTTTGAACTCCGCTTACAAGAGTACTGGCGTCCCCTGTTCCGCATCCTGTATTACCTGTACAGCGAACGTTACGACTTCTTCTATCACTGCGAGCAGATTGTACTGACAGCCGCTCAGGGCTGGTCTGATCGCGCGGAATCTCTCTGCCAGCTGGATCGGAAACGGGTGAACGACCCGACCTGGTTTCAGTCGGAGAGGATCTGCGGTGGGGCACTGTACGTCGACTTGTTCGGAGAGAACCTCGCCAAGCTGCGCGAGTATGTCGACTACTTCAAAAGTCTCGGCCTGACCTACCTGCACCTCATGCCCCTGTTCGCCGTCCGGCCCGGCAACAATGATGGTGGTTACGCCATCAGTAATTACCGCTCGGTCGATCCTCGACTGGGGACGATCGATGACTTGCGTCTGCTTGTCGACGCGCTGCGCGAAGCGGGTATCTCGCTGGTGCTCGACTTCGTGTTCAACCACACGTCCGACGATCACGAATGGTCGCGATTGGCGCAATCGGGAAGTCGCGAGTACCAGGAGTTCTATTACATCTTTCCGGATCGCACGCTCCCCGATCAGTACGAACGCACCTTGCGCGAGATCTTCCCGACCGTGCGCCGGGGAAACTTCACCTGGCACGACGGGATGCAGCAGTGGGTTTGGACCACGTTCAACAGTTTCCAGTGGGACCTCAACTATTCGAACCCGGCTGTGCTGCGCGCGATGCTGGAGGAAATGTATTTTATCGCCAATACGGGTGTGGATATTCTGCGCCTCGATGCGGTGGCGTTCATCTGGAAACGGATGGGAACCAACTGCGAGAACCTCGACGAAGCACACATGGTCATTCAGGCCTTCAACCTGCTCACCCGGATTGCGACACCGAGTCTGCTCTTCAAGTCGGAAGCGATCGTACATCCCGATGAAGTCATCCGTTATGTCGGGGAAGAAGAGTGTCAAATCTCTTATAACCCCATGCTGATGGCGCTCTTATGGGAGTCGCTGGCGACGCGCAAAGTCGGACTGCTCGTGCAATCGCTCAGTCATCGTTATCGCCTGCCGCCGAATACGGCCTGGGTGAATTACCTGCGCTGTCACGATGACATTGGCTGGTCCTTCGACGATCAGGACGCCGCGGCGATCGGCATCAATGCTTATGATCACCGGCAGTTTCTGAACGCCTTCTATACGGGGCAGTTTCGCGGGTCGTTCGCGCGGGGAGTCCCCTTTCAGGAGAACCTGCAAACGGGCGACATGCGCATCTCGGGAACCATGGCGTCGCTCGCGGGGCTCGAACAGGCGATTGAAGAAGGAAACGAAGAGAAAAAGGAACTCGCCATTCGCCGCATGCTGCTGCTGCATGGCGTCTCACTCAGCATCGGCGGAATTCCCCTGTTGTATCTCGGTGAAGAGTGGGGGATGCTCAACGACTACGACTTTGTGAAAGACCCCGTTAAGGCGGGAGACAGCCGTTGGATTCACCGCCCCAAGATGCGCTGGGAGTACCTCGCGGATCTCGACGATCATATCGAATCCGGAACCGGCTCGATCCGCAAGCGGATCTTCCGCTCGACGCAGAAGCTGATTCGCCTCCGGAAATCACGCCCGGCACTCGCCGGTCAGGACATGGACCTGATCCGGACGGCGAACGAACATGTACTCGGCTACGTGCGGTTTCACGATGGAAACCGGATGATCGTACTGGCGAACTTCTCGGAGGATCCGCAGGCGGTCGATGGGAACATCATCCGTACAGCGGGACTCGGGCATTTCTTCAAAGACGTGATCGCCGACGAGGAGTACGCGACTTCCGAGCCCATCGAGCTGGAGCCGTATCAGATCCTGTGGCTGGATCGCGTGTGAGTCGACTTTAATCTGGGCCCACTTTCGATTCAGATCAACAGCGGTTCCTGTTCCTCGTCCCAGTTGGCGAACAGGCCATCAGCTGTCGGAGCGCTTAGGGGTTCGGCAAAGGCGACCTGGAAGTTGTCGAACCAGGTGAAGGCATTCGCGGCGGCGAGGCCGACAGGGCCTTTGGGAATATTCCGATGAAAGCCCGACACCAGAACCTGTTCTCCATCCACAGATAGCATCGCAGCATGTCCTTTGAGACGCAGTTCGAGATGATAGAACTGCTTGAATTCGATGCTTCGCCCGGATTCGTCCCAATCAACGACGTTCGAGTGGCTGTTCCAGTCCCCTTGATAGTGGCCCATCACCCACTGGTTCTGGCCGGTAAAAAAACCGGCGTATTTAAAGTCCTGTTCGTTTTTGTAGTCGAAGATCAGCAGGCCATTGTTCCAACCGTTAGTGGTTGGATTCGACCGGACATCGGCGGAGATGACGATTTCTTTACTCTCGGGATTGTCGATCGGCAGATAAGCAATCCCGTTACCTCCGCCGTTCGAGGTATTCACGCGGAGCAAATGCGCTCCCATGGGGTTAACGACCGCCCACCGGTCAGCTTTCGTATAATGGAACTGATCCGCGGTCCCTTCGTTGAAGCTATCATCGTGAGGAAGTGGCAAGGGCTTTCCGTGAGGAATCTCCACGTCCACCTTCAGGTTATCGAAACTGGTGACGGCATTGAGGGCGGCAACCCCGACCGTGCCGTTGTGGATCCCGTCGGGAAAAGCGGCGGCCACTGTAAGAATGCCATCAACCCGCAACTCGGCGACGTTGTCGTTTATCGTGAGATGCAACAGGTTGGGAGTGTTTGCATTGATTTTCAGACCGACATCATCGAGATCCTCCTGAGCAAAACGATTTCCCCAGTCTCCCTGGAAGTGACCGATGACCCATTGATTTTGACCGGTGAACATGCCGGCGTATTTGAAATCGTTTTCGCTTTCGTAATCGAAGATCAGAAAACCATCGAACCACCGATTGGCTCCACTGATCGATGTTACGACAGCTGACATCTCATAATTGTTCGGCATCGGCCATTCGGCGTCGACTGTGGCGAGACCGAGTCCTTTATTACCGGCGGCATCGATCTGAAGGTAGTTCGCGGAGCCGTTACTTTGTACCGACCACAACTGAGGCTGGTGAAACTGAAGCTGATTCGCGATACCGTCCTGAAAGTCCTCGTGATACGGGAGGCTCGACGGTGCGCCTTGGTCCACTTTCTCACCTGCGAGGAAGTTGTCGAACGTCGTTACGGCATGCGCGGCGGCCATACCAACTGCGCCGTTATTGAGAGGGCCGGAAAAGTCAGCCGCTGCGATGAATTCCCCGTCCACCGAGAGGTAAACTCTATTGCCGTCAATGCGCGCATGCAGAGTGTAGGCCATGTCGGAGTGGATCATTCGTCCGGTATCGTCCCAGTCCACTTGTGCGAGCCGGCTTCCAAAGTGCCCCTGGTAATGACCAATTACCCACTGATTCTGCCCGGTGAACATCCCAGCGTATTTGAAATCGTTTTCGTTTTTGTAGTCGAAAATCAGAAAACCATCCTGCCAGCGGTTGGGACCGCTCAGGGAGGTCACTTCGGCGGAGAGTTCGAAGGTGGAAGGAAGCGGTTCGTTCGAATTCCAGAGCGCGGCACTCAGCCCCGTGTTGCCCGAGTTGTTGAACTGCAACTGTTTTTCGCCCTGATGGGTGACGATCGAGGTCGCCGTGACGTTCGTGAAATTCAATGTCGAGGGGAGACCGAAATCAAAATCGGCTGCATAGGACTGGTTTCGTTCGAGACCGCGAATGTCGTCGGCGCTGATGTTCCAGACGTACGCGTTATGCGAAGCATGTCCAGTGGGAAGGTCGGTTGAAACAATGTTTCTGCCGGGGCCGATATCGAAATCTGCCCAACCACGGAATGTTCCCCCCACCGTGATCGACCCATCAGGATTTGCCACGAGTGTATTGGCCGAATTAACTGTTCGGGGAGACCACAGTTTTACGGTATCTTCGAGTTTTCCCCGCCACAGCAGGTTGCCATCGGGGTCGTATGAAATAATGGCTGTCTCCCGGTCGTTAATCTGGAACAGATCCGTTCCGGGCCCAATATCCAGGTCCGCTGAGCCCCACAAATTCGCCGCAACGACGACGTTCCCCTCTGCGGTCAGATCGAGACTTTCAATCGTGGTGAAGCCCTCAACATCATTAATCGATCCTCCCCAAACCAATTCTCCGTCCGAAGAATATCTTGCAATAAACCCCGCTCTATCATCCGGCTGAGCCGTTGTCAGCATCCACGTGCTGGTTGAGGGATCGAGATCGAGATTCCCCTTGAAAGAACCGCTGACAAAAATGTCGCCTTCATCGTTTACGGCGACATCGGTCGCGTATTCTTGATTTGTACCGTTCAGTGTGCGACCCCACTCAAGGACGCCGTCCCCGCTCAGCTTCGCCAGGAACATATCTCGCCGTTCTACACCAGACCGTATATCGCCCCCGTTTTCGACTTGAAAGTCGATGGATCCCTGGTAGTTACCAAACAGGATCAGTTCCTCGTCTTTACCAAAGGCCAGGGAGATATCAACGGGGTGAGCGCTGCCTCCGGAGAGGTTTTCAGAAATCGGAAATTGCTTTACCCACTGCACCTCGCCGCTGCTATTTAATTTGACGACGACGCCATCATAACCCGTATCGGAAGCAGTTTCATAAACGACCTCTTCCCCATTCTGCTGTACAAGCCATATGCCAGAAAAGTCCGCACTCAGAAAGATATTCCCTTCGGAATCGACGATCATGTCATGGCCATGGAATGATAAGCCGCGCGGATAGTCGTAATCCGTGGGATGACCATAGAACTGAAAGGTATCCACAAGATTTCCGTCGCCATCGTATTTTAAAACCTGCTCGTCTGTTGAATAAAAGTTGACGTACGCGAATCCGCTATCGTCCACGGCAAGCGATTTAAATAACGGTTTCGTCCAATAGCCGGGGGGCCTAACATGGCTCCGTATCCAGAGAAAGTTACCTTCAGGATCGATCTTTACGAGATGCTGGAAAAACTGGGGCGGCTGTTCGACGACGTCGGGACCCGGATCGAAATCGACGAATTGGTTGCCAGGATTATTAATCAGGGCGTACGTATTGCCCTCGGCGTCGGTGGCTACATCGTAAGCGTCCAGTTGTGGAACGAAATCCCGGTCGGTGTAAGTTCCGGCTTCGTAGACAAACCCCTCGGCCGAAAGCAGCACTCTCTCTTCCAGGCATTCCAGCAATGGAGCGGCACCGTGATCTCGGCGATTCGAGCGGCGAATACAGCGGGATTGCATCAATCTGTTCGACAGTGTGGTCCACGAGAGGTTGAAAGGCATAATCTGGCCCATTTCGTGAAGAGGAGGTTTGTGCGAAAAACTAGCCAAACTTCGATACGATGGGGCCTCTGCGGACGAGAAAGAATGGAGTAAGAAAGTTAGAACTACTCCATCCAGAGCCGAAGAAGCGAGAGAGCCCTGAACCGTTACGGAAAGAAAACCGACCCTTCAACAGTTTAATCGCGTTAAACTTCAGAAATGGGATTCATTCAGCACTTATGCAACTGTTTAACCTCCGGAAATGATCATGACTCCCCTTCGATTCAGATCAACAACGGTTCCTGTTCCTCGTTCCAGTTGGCGAAGAGGCTATCAGCCGTCGGGGGGAGCCGCGGGGAACAGGGGGACAAGCCAGGAAGAGAGTTTCATCGAGAGCGGCGTCCGGGGTTTCCACGGGTTCAGAAATCTATGGGGCAGGGGAGCGACCCCGTCCCTCTGATGAGAGGACGCGATCTCATTAGACGGAAGCAAGCAGGCCCGGAAATTGATGGGGGCGAGAATGTGGCGAATAGTCAGTATGGGGTGATTACACCCATTGTAAGGCGGGTAGTCAAGCAGCGAATGCTAAATTATGAACAGATGCTGGTGGATAGCCAATACAGTCGTTTAAGACTCTTGTTAATTGTTCAGGGGCCGAGAGTTCGTTCACCTTCGTGCGAACTCCTAACCGCATATGCATGCGATGTTCAGGGAGATCGATCCGGCGGGGGAGTCATGCTGTCGCGATTGAATATTCACCCGAGAACCGTCCGAAGAATTTTCGGTTTTTTGGCGCGGCAAATCAGAGTATTCAGGTGCGGTCAGGAAATTCTCTTAACGGTGGGTGGCTCGGGCTTCGGACAGGGCCTCGTAGTCGGCGGGGGTGTCGATATCGAGCAGGGCGTCCGGATGGGTGAAGAGTCGCACGCGATCCGCTGGAAGCTGACGGATCCATTTGCACGCGCCGATGTCGCCCCGCTGGACGGAAAGCGTTCGCAAGGCCGTGCGACGGAAGCAGGCGGGGACGCCCGCCCCCCGATCGTACCGGGTGGCGGCGACGTCGATATCGGAGTCGTTCACCACGTCGACCAGTCGGTGAAAGTAGCTGGCACCGATCAGTGGCTGATCACACAGCGAGATGAGCACCGGTGCCTCACCCACGCACGCGCGCAGAACATGGTTGACGCCGCAATGGAGGCTCGTTGCCTGTCCCTGCGACCAGTCCGGGTTGTCGGCAAAATGGATGTCGGATGACAGCGTCACCCGATCGAAAGCCGCTCGCACCTTTTCCCCGTATGCTCCCGTCACTACTACGATGTCCGAACATCCCGCGGAAGCAAGTTCGAGCGCCGTATGGACCACGAGTGGTTGGCCGTTCCAGTCGATCAGTTGTTTCGGCTGACCGAGTCGTTCCGAACCTCCGGCCGCCAGTAAGATTGCGATAGTCATGTTTCAATCCCACATCGAAAGGAGTCGTATTGCAGATTGTCAACCGCATGCGCGGGGAACTGTGCGCGGTCAGCATCTGCCCGAAGGAACTGGTGCGATCTTCGTTCGTGCAGTGGTCGCGAACGCTCGTGCAGAATTCCGCCGGATCGTTCTCG
>PABD01000124.1 GCA_002702685.1 Planctomyces sp. | reverse complement strand
CAGCAAGGCGAAGGCGATCATCGCCTGTTGAGCTTGAGGCAGATCGAACTGCAGCGAAAGCGTCCAGGCCCCCGCGAACAGAATCAGCACCACCGCCCAACTCGTCACGAGTCGCGTCCAGCGGCCCTGATTTCGCTTGTAATGACCAAACCCAGCCAGAATGGACAAAAAGTTGGTGTTTTTTTCGGCTTTTGACATCGATCTCACTCAATCTCGAGCCCGGGAGGGGGTCGCCAGATTGCTAACGGTTTCCGTTTTGAAAGCAGTCCATCGGGTGAAACACGGGCGGAGGGACTTGAACCCCCAACCGCCGGATTTGGAATCCGGTGCTCTGCCAATTGAGCTACACCCGTAATTGCAGAGTATTCCCTGGAGAACACCCTGCGGGGTTTATTTCTTACGAGATTCTTTGTGAATCGTGTGCTTGCGCAGCTTCGGACAATACTTTTTCAGCTCCAGCCGCTCAGTTCCCCGGGTCTCTTTGGAAACACGGTAGTTCCGCATGCCAGATTCAGTACATTCCAGCCAGACATATTCGCGGGCCATGATTCATCTCGCTTATTGATGCAATTACTTTGTATTGATTTTCAAACATTGATCCCCGGATCGAGCGTGGCCTTCAAAATGGCGCCTCTTTCCGGAGAAAACATCCAAGACCTGAGCCTCAAAGAGAAAGGTCTTTAGATAAGAATTGCCGATTACCGCGTGAGAGCGGCAATCGGCAATCGATTGAGTCCGTTGATCAGACCAGGATTTTGGTCACAACGCCGGAACCGACGGTACGACCACCTTCACGAATAGCGAAACGGCTTCCCTGGGTCAGAGCGACCGGTTTTCCGAGCTCAACTTCGACTTTGACGTTGTCGCCGGGCATACACATTTCCACGCCATCGAGCAGGTTGGTGGAGCCGGTCACGTCAGTAGTACGGAAGTAGAACTGGGGACGGTAACCCGAGAAGAACGGGGTGTGACGACCACCCTCTTCTTTGCTCAGCACGTAAACTTCGCCTTCGAATTTCGTGTGCGGAGTGATCGAGCCGGGAGCCGCCAGAACCTGGCCACGCTCGACGTCTTCTTTCTTGGTACCACGCAGAAGGATACCGACGTTGTCGCCAGCCATACCTTCGTTCAAGGTTTTGTTGAACATTTCAACGCCGGTACAGGTGGTTTCAGCGGTGTCTTTCAGACCGATGATAGCGATCTTCTCACCCACTTTAACGACACCCTGCTCGATACGACCGGTGACGACGGTACCACGACCAGCGATCGAGAAGACGTCTTCAACAGCCATCAGGAACGGCTTGTCGGCTTCACGAGCGGGTTCGGGAATGTCGGAGTCGAGAGCAGCCACCAGGTCGGTGATGCACTGCGAGTATTTTTCGTCAGAAGGATTATCGAGAGCGCCTTTGGCGTTTCCACGAATGATGGTGATGTCATCGCCGGGGAAATCGTATTTATTCAGGAGGTCACGAACTTCCATCTCGACGAGCTCGAGCAGTTCTTCGTCGTCGACGAGGTCACATTTGTTGAGGAAGACAACCAGTCTCGGCACGTTGACCTGACGGGCGAGCAGGATGTGCTCGCGAGTCTGCGGCATCGGGCCGTCCGCGGCGGAAACGACGAGGATCGCACCGTCCATCTGGGCGGCACCGGTAATCATGTTTTTGACGTAGTCAGCGTGGCCCGGACAGTCGATGTGGGCGTAGTGACGGGTCGGTGATTCGTATTCAACGTGGCTGACCGCGATCGTAACGGTTTTGGTTTCGTCACGAACGGTTCCCCCTTTAGCGATGTCGGCGTAACTTTTGAAGTTGGCCAGACCTTTCGCAGCCTGTACGGCGAGGAGAGAAGCAGTGAGAGTGGTTTTTCCGTGGTCGATGTGACCGATGGTACCAACGTTAACGTGCGGCTTAGTTCGCTCAAAAACTTCCTTAGCCATTTCTGATAGGTCTCCCTGTGACACTGTAGTGACGAGAGCCGGATCGGCGTCTCATCGAACGAGTTAAAGTAACTTCGCACCTCTCAAGGAAGGAATGTACGACCCACAATTTCCCAGGTCAGACCCGGAGAACAGGCAAAAGCTGCTGAGGGGACTTGAACCCCTGACCTCGTCCTTACCAAGGACGCGCTCTACCGACTGAGCTACAGCAGCAAAAAAAGAAACCTGTAAACCTGCCTGAGAATGCCCGCCCGCGACGGCACCCTCTCTACTCCGGCAGGTATTTGGAGACCGCCAGCTTGCCGAGAGAAGTCGCCCCGTGAGCAACATCAGACCTGTGAGTGGGCACCCACCATCAAGGCGTAACACAATTAAAATGCGTAACAAAGAGCGGGTGAAGGGAATCGAACCCTCACAACCAGCTTGGAAGGCTGGGGCTCTGCCATTGAGCTACACCCGCATGAAACTGACCCAGCGCGCGACCGAAGACGACCCGCATGACCTCAGATTATCACGTAACCAGTTGAAACAACAACCTCCGGCGACCCGCTTTCCCGCGGACCGACCGAACCCACCCCCGAACAGGAGGCAGATGGAGCCCGGAACACACTCTGAATGGACCGCCACACAGGACAGAACAAACAGCGGAAGAACCGGGGAAAGAACCTGTCACCGGCGAGCCGGACAGGAGTGGGGGAAGCAGGATTCGAACCTGCGAAGGCTGAGCCACCAGATTTACAGTCTGGCCCCTTTGGCCACTCGGGTATTCCCCCCTGAATAACACTCCCGATGACACCCGAAGGCAACGCACCGAGAGCAAATCTATTTTCCCCACCCGGAGAAAAACCACCAGGAGCCAACTCCATTCGGCACCCCTGAGTCAGGGACGGGAGAGACTGCCTACCGGCATTCTAAGCAGAGAGCTGTGAAGACGTTAAGGCCGAAACCGACCCTCGCCCGACATCACAATGGAGCTAGCGGAGGGACTTGAACCCACAACCACCGGTTTACAAAACCGGAGCTCTGCCAATTGAGCTACGCTAGCAGATTAGTTGCTGCTGAGCTGCAAGCTGAACACTATAGCGTTCCGGGCAGTCCTTGCAAGCGATCCTTACCACGAAAACAGAAGGGAAAAACATTTTTTCCCCGCACTCTGGGCAACTTAGAGGCAGTCTCGAAGCTCGATGTTCGCTCTGTTTTGACCCTCTTTTGACTTTTACGGTCAAATCGTTGCCCAGCCGGGCGTCCGGGAAGCTCAAGTGCATTCCTCATCAACACTTCCGCGCAGGCGAACCTCATATTCTTCCAACAGAGCGGGTTTCGGATCGAGCAACATGCCTGGTTACAAAATCAGATTGTCGATTTGCCCGGAATTCGGGTATCGTCAACACCAGCAGCGACAGATCCGTTGCCGCAGGCTCCCACCTCCCTCCGGTTGCGGGCGGCATGATCCCTTATTTAATGGAGCGATCTAATGACTCCCTTGACCTGCCGCCGTAGCCTCATGTTCAACGCGATTCTGCTCTGCTCCTGGGTTTTGGGGATCGGTATCCTGTCGATCGCGGCCCCGCAGATTTCTCGTCAGCAGGTTGGTACGGAGTCGGAGACGACAGAACCCAAAGAGCCGGTTCAGGTTTCCAGTCGGATCATGCTGACCGGTGGAGATACCGGGATCCTGTTCGTCACCGCCTCGATAGAAGAGGGATGGTTCATCCACTCGATTACTCAGGAAACGTATATCCCTACGACAATCTCGCTCCATCCGCAGGAATCGTTCTCCACATCAAACTTCAAACCTGAACGTCAGCCGGAAATAAGACTTTACGACTTTACCGAGGTAGCCTTGGAATACCATACAGAGAAGGTGACTTGGCAGGCGCCGATCCAATTTGATGCAGCGACCGATCCGGCAGACATCGTTGTCCGCGGAAAATTTAAAGCGGCCGCGTCGACAGAACTGACCAGCGTCCTGATTCACGCGAAACTCGAGGCGAGAGTCGAGCCGACCGTGCCCGTGTTGGCGCCGAGAACGTAAACCGGCCCGGCGACGACACCACCAGATTCAAACAAAAAAACGCTGGCTACCGTTTCCGATAGCCAGCGTTTCTGTATGTTCACATCTCTTTCCGGGCACCCTACTTGTCACCTGATCGGAAACAATACCCGGGAAGTGATGAGCTTAATCAGATTACCCGAGGAGCGAGAGCACCTGTGACGGGGTCTGGTTCGCGATCGAGAGCACCGAGGTACCCGCCTGGCTCAGAATCTGAGCACGGGTCAGGTTCGCGGTTTCGATAGCGAAGTCGGCGTCGACGATACTCGAACGGGCTTCGCTGATGTTCTCGAGAGCAACCGAGAGCGTCGAGATGTTCGTCTCGATAACGTTCTTCTGGAGAGCACCGATACGACCGCGGAGCGTGTTCACGCGAGAGATCGCTTCGTCGACGATGTCGACCAGAGTCGAACCCGGAACAGAAGGACCGACGTCGAGCAAGCTCTTACCGGCACCGGAACCAAGTTCGTACAGTTTACCAGAGGATCCACCGAGACGAGCGGTGTTGATCGCGTCGATACCGATACCGATCTGACCCTGTGAAGACACTTCCTGACCGATCTGGAAGAGCGAACCGCCCCCGGTGATCGTGATCGTGGAAGAAGTCGTCGTCAGGTTGCTGGCTTCCGCCAGTGTCAGGGCGACGTCGAGGTTAGCCGTTTTCACAGAGGCTTTGAGACCATCTGTCTGAGCGGTCTGACCGTTGATCGTCACGCCGATATCAACACCCGTGTCGCGAGTTGCAACCGTCGTGTCGTCGTCCAGCGTCGTGGCGAACGAACCGTTCAGAACGTTGATATCAACGAATTCTTTCTCACCGTACTGTTCGCTGGTGAAGACGATCGACGCGTTCGTTCCGTCGCCGACCAGAGTCGCACTCGCGGCAGCCAGCGTGTCGGTTCCGTTTCCGTTGTCGGTCGCGGTCACCAGTGCGTTCAGAGTCGCGTTGCCGTTGATGAAGGCTTCGACATCGTCAGCGGTTGAGGTGACATAACCGGTCGCGTTCGTCGCCAGGTTGATGACGATCGTTTCCTGACCGTTGGTTTCGGTGGTGACGGTGGCGCCCAGAGTCTGGTTGTTACCGCCGTTGGCCAGCTGAACGGAAATCTTGTTCGTGAACAGACTCTGTCCAGTCGCGCTGCCGCGAGCGTCCGAGAAGACAAGCCCGGCAGACTGACCATCGATACCGTCGCCCACCTGAGTGGAAGCGATAGCTTCGGCAACACCCGATCCGTCCCCTTCCGCAGAAGCGGTGACGAGGGCGTTCGCGGTGCCGTTTCCGTTGATCAACGTCTCAATATCCGTGGCGGTCGAAGTGATCGTGCCGTTCCCGTTGGTGGCGAGCGACACAGTGATCACATTACCGGCGATCGAAGAAATACCGAGAGCCTGGCTGTTACCACCCGGGTCAGCGAAGACGACGCTGATTTTGTTCGTGAACACACCCTGTGAGGTGGTGGCGCGAGCGTCGGTAAAGGTGACGTCCGCGTTGGTGTTCGTCGAATCGAGAGTCACCGTACCGGCAACAGCGTTGACGGTCGTGTTGACGGCCAGGTTTCCGACCGAACCGTTCGAAGCGACCGCGGTCACGCCGGTTACGCCGGTAGCGGCGTTCACCGCGTCAGCGATGTTCGCGACGGTAGAGGCGGAGTCAAAGAAGAGCACCTGGCTACCACGAGAACCGGAGATCTCGAAGGTCGTTTTGCTGGAGAGCGTACCACCATTGAAGTGCAGTTCGCCTTTTTCAGCGATCGTGTTGACTTCGGCGACAACTTCGACGGTGGAACTGGATCCGAAAACGGCTTCGTTGATTTGGAAGTCTGTGAGTTCAGCGGCGTCAGCAGAGGTCTGCTGGGTGGTGAAGCCTTTGCTTCCGTCGATCAGTTTGGCACCGGCGAATGTGGTGTTGGCGGAGATACGGTTAATAGCGGAGAGGGCGGCGTCGATCTGCAGCTGGTTAGCGGCGATCTCTTCGTCCGACAGAGCCCCTGCGTTCAAACCTTCCTGAACCAGACCACGAACCTGGTTGAGCAGGCCGCTGATCTCGCCGATGGCCGAGTCGGCCGTCGAGAGCACGTTGTTGGCACGGTTCGAGTTTTTGATCGACTGCTCGATCGTGGTGATCTGAGCACGGAGGGTTTCACCGGCGATCAAGCCCGCCGGGTTGTCCTTACCCGAGTTGATCTGCAAACCTGTTGACAGCCGCGTCAGCGACGTGCCCAACAGATCGTTCGCTTTGTTCAAGCTACGCAGACCTCGCAGTGAGGCAACGTTAGTGTTAATTCTTGTCATGTGTTAAGGCCTTTCTTACGACCGTTTGTGCGACCCTCTTGAGTCACATCCGGGAAACAGAGGATCATTGTGCAAATCCTAGTATGCCTTCCTTGCCCGAGGGAATTCCTGTCGTTTGCGACAACGCAACCGAGAGATTTTCGGACTCCTTGTTCCCTATGATGGACAGCCGCGAGTATTCCCCACCGAGATGATTCTCCTCATCCCTTCGAACAGGCTTCCGCGTCCGTTGTCGGAAATGCCTTCCTCATGAAGCGCATTTCCATACCTTCACCCGCTATCGACGGGCCATCTTGCAGACTCATCGACATGTGAGTTTAGGCTATTTAGAGAAATTCGTAAAAATTGGAGGTTTTTACAAACTTCTGCCCAATAAGGATTCAGTAGCCTTGTCTCAATCGGAAATTTTTTCTTGACAATCGGTAACCATTGGCACGGCCAGCGGTTTTCGTTTGAAGATCTTCGACTCTCGCATCTACAAACGGATTGAAGCGCAAACGTTCCTTCGAAAACTTAGGTTGCCTGATCGCCCCAGTCAGAATTATTTCGAGCGAATCCTGTCGATTTGTCCGATTTGTCACTCTCCCACTGAAGAGACCCGTCGAGAGCACCATCCCGTTGAAGCCTTGCAGGCTGGGAACGGGAGCGATCTACCTGAAATGGCGGTGCGGCAAGTGGGTGAGTTCAAGCAATCAGTCCGAATGTGACGATTAAACTGGTCAGGACATTTCTAACGGCAGACAACACGAATCCGCGTCGCAGACGTCAACCGAGCGGGCAGTCTCCGGGAAGCGGCGAGCCGGTGAGGATATCTCCGGATTCCAACGCAAATCCGGTAATTGTGCGTCTCCCTTGAGCAGAACGGCAACGAACGTTTTACCCCTTTTTTTCCAGTGCTCTGACGATTTCCGAGGAATCATATTGACGTAATTTCGGGGTTGTGCAAAATACCGAGCGATTCTCTGCAGGAAAATTCTCCACCCACCCTTGAAAACTCTCTCTCAGGGAACGAGCGAGAGCGGTTGCGTGAGAATTTCAGAAGGGGTTAAAGGATAACCCCCGGTAAAAAATCACCTCGTTCACAATTCGGAATCATCAGTCACGTTCGTCATGGCTCAAAGCAAGGGGCCAGGGTGAAGCAAAGGAGTGCTAAAGCAGTGAAAAACCTAGTTTTGTCAATCACCGCCATTGCTGTCATGGGGACCGTTCTTTCAACCTGCTCAGTGGCGACCGCTCAGAATGCCACGCAGGCCGCCAAACCGCACAAGATCGGCCTGATCGACATGGCCTACATCTTTAAGAACTACGACAAGTTCATCGCCGAACGGAAACTGATCGAAGAAGAACTCCAGGTGAAGTCCGAGGAAGCCAAAGGTCAGGGTGAGAAAATTGCCCGGCTGCAGGAAGCCCTCAAAGCAATGAATCCGACCTCACCTGAATTCAGCGCCGCGGAAAAAGAATATGCCGCTGCTGTCGCCGGATTCAAAGCCGATGCCAGCCGCATTAAACGCGAACTGGTGATGAAAGAGGCCGACCTCTACAAGCGGACTTACCTCGAAGTGACCACGATCATCGGCAAGTACGCTCAGGCTTACAACTACACCCTCATCCTGCGCTACAGCAACGAAACTGTTGAAGCAGAAGATGGCCCCCAGGAAGTCATGCAGAAAATGAGCAGCCTGGTTGTGTATCACGAACAGGGTAACGACATTACCGCTAATGTTCTTGATTACATGAACAATAAATACAAAGAAGCGGCTGGCGGAGCGGGAGGCGCAACTGCACCGAGCTCCGGCACTCGCCGCTAGAACTACCGGTTAAACGACATCGTTTTGCCGCATAAAAACTTGTAAGACAGGAAACCCGGCAGTGACGTATGGCGAACATACTTCACTGCCGCTTTAATCTGAGAGTAGGACCACGTGACCGCACGCCGTCGATCAGTGACTCGCCAACAACAGACCATCAAAAAGTCTGTCTCCTGCCGAGGTATCGGATTTATCACCGGTGCGGAAATCGAGGTCCACTTTCATCCTGCCGAAGCGAACACGGGAATCATCTTTCAGCGCACTGACAAAGCGGGACTCCCGCCAATTCCCGCGCTCATCGAGTACTGCATTCCCCGTGAACGACGCACAGCGCTTGCGAACGGCGACTGTGCGATCGAACTGACTGAACATGTTCTCGCTGCCCTGGCTGGGTTGCAGGTCGATAACTGTCTGGTCGAAGTGAACGGAGTCGAGTTGCCCGGTGGAGACGGGTCCAGCCTGATCTTCACCGAGCCACTGCTATCCGCCGGCATCGAACCTCAACTGGCGATTCGCCAGGTGCTGACGATTGACCGCCCGATATCAGTGAAGAATGAATCGCGGATGGAGCTGTTCGTCCGGCCTGCAAATCTTCCCGAGATGCAGATCGGTTATCAGCTCGACTACGGTTCCCGCTCGCCGATCCGTCCACAGGTTTATCATCTTTCAATTTCGCCGGATTCGTTTCTCGACGAACTGGCCAGCTGCCGGACGTTTATTCTTCAGGATGAAGTCGAAGCGCTCCGGGCTTTGGGGTATGGAACCCGTACCACGTACCAGGATCTGCTGGTATTCGGTCCGGATGGTATTATTAATAACACACCCAGGTTTG
>PABD01000123.1 GCA_002702685.1 Planctomyces sp. | reverse complement strand
TGACAACTCAGGCGAACAACTGGACGACGACGATACCGGGCCAGCGACCGCGATCATTACCGCGCCCGTCGGTGTCATATCGAAAGCTGTCGCGAAGACCGGAGCGGACCGCCCGGTTTCGCCGGAAGAGCAGATCGAAATCACCGCGCGGATTATGGTCATTTGCGCTCACCTGGCGATCATCGCTGGCTTGATCTACATCGGCTACAGGCGATTCGCCGACCTGCACCTCGGGGTCGCTATGGCAGTCCTGTATCTGCTTCTGCCGTGCACGGCGATTCATGTCGGCGAGATCAACCAAGTCATCCCGGCGGCGCTCATTCTGTGGTCGATCGCCCTCTATCGAAACCCGATCGCGTCGGGTGGTATGATTGGCTTTGCCTGTGGAATGGTCTTCTTCCCGATCTTCCTCGTGCCGCTGTGGGCTACCTTTTATGGCTGGCGCGGCGCGAAGCGATTCCTCGGCGCTTGGGCGGGGGTTCTCGCCTTGGTCCTGATGAGTCTCATGCTCGTCTCGACTGATTCGACCTCCTTCTTCCGTCAGACGGTCTCTGCCGTGAACTGGAGCAGCCTCTCCTTCGATCCGCAGAACAACAACGGCTTCTGGTCGATGTATGAATCGGCCTATCGCATCCCCGTGATCGCGGTATACCTGGTGGCGGTGGCTTCCCTGACGCTCTGGCCGATCAATAAAAAACTCGAACATTTGATCGCCAACTCGGCCGCGTTGATTGTCGGAACGCAGTTCTGGTATCCGCAGCAGGGGGGCGTTTATATCCTGTGGTATCTGCCTTTATTGTTGCTCGTGGTTTTCCGACCGCATCTCCACCATCAGGATCCGCCTAACTTTGACGACGATCAGGAAGGAACGGAGAACCGCCCGCGGAACGTCAGCTACCGGGGGACCAGCACGTCGCCGCAACCCCCAAGCCGTTCCCGCTCCGTGATCTATGCTCCCTTCCGACGCGAAGATCACGAGAACTGAGTGGGTTCGCGTAAGCGTGGCGCTGTTGCTTCAGCGATTCCGACTATTCATTCGGCGTGAGTGACAACACCCCGCGGAACCCGATCTTCTGATTATTGTCGAGCTGCGGAACACCCCGGCGATTCCAGCCGGAAAAATCGTTGCCCCCTTTGACGACACGAGCATTATCTTCCGGAGATCGGCCGGGACCGGTGAAATCCCGCAGCGGTTGCTCGAGCCTGTCCGCGGCCTGTGCGAAGGTTTCCGCGTAGTACCAGTCGTTGCACCATTCCAATGCGTTACCGCCGAGGTCCATCACCCCTTCGGGGGTCTGATCGAAGCGGTCCGTTCCGACCGGAAAGATCGTTTCCTCGTGATCTCGAACGCGGATGGGATGTCCCTCCCGCCAGGGATATTGGGCTCCGTCGTTTCCACGGGCCGCGAACTCCCACTGCACTTCCGAAGGGAGAGTCTTTCCCGCCCAGATGCAATAAACCCGCGCCTGGGTGTACGGCAATCCGAGGACCGGATATCGCGGGTCATCGCCATCGTTCGGAGCTTCTTTGATGCGAACGCCTTCTTCCCGCCGCTTCTCCCGGAAGGTGTTGTACTGTTCCAGAGTGACTTCGGTCACGTCGATGTAAAATGGCGGCACGACGACCTTGAGCATGGGTTGCGTCTCCGGTGGACCGGTATCCGAACCCAGGCGGGCAGGTCCTCCCGCCTGATAAACCATTTCGCTGTTATCTGCGAGGCAACGAATCCGTTGCGGCCAACCCGTTTCCGTGTACCCTGCCGTCTCGATCTCTTCGAAGCCTTCGGGCAGTTTAAAATCTCCCTTTTTCGTCTCCGGTTTCTTCTCGGAAGATGGTGTGAGGAGGACATTACTGGAATCGATCCCCTCAGCAGGAGTGGAGACGATCACGAAGCTGTCCCGCTGAACGAGTTCGTTATCATTGCGAACCAGTGAGGCGGCAAACGAGGGAGCCGCGACGATGTTAAAGCGGTCCACCGGGCTCACGGTGGACTCGGCCGGCTTGGGTTTGGATGCTCGCATGGTTGCCTGCTGGGGGGCGGGCTTTGACTCTTTCTTCTGCTTCTTCTCGCGCGGTTCCGCCGCCTGTTGTCGGCGACGCTCTTCCGCTTCTCTACGCAGGGTCTTCTGGTCGACGACGGCGGGGCCTGATTCTTCTTCACTGCCACCGCAACCCGCGACTGCGAACGGGACGGCGCATAGAAAAACCAGGGGAAACAGGAGATTTCTGCTGAGCAGGAGCGACATCTTCATCGGAATCTTTCGAGAACGCACAGTCGAGATTACTGACGGGCACGTCCTTCGGGGAGTGGCGTGCATTTCTATATACGTAGAACGGGTGACGGAATCATCGTCTATACTAACGAGCCCGACTACGCCTGTCGAAAATTTACCGGAAGTTTTTCGGCTCAGAGTAGATCGAGCAGAATTTGGGACAGTTCCGGTGGCGTGGGAACGACCGATCGTTTGGACGGATGCACAAAGATGCGGACACGTTTGACATAGTCGTCGAATTGTCGCTGCGCGAGCGACTCCGTGACGGGCGAGACATCGTGCAGGTAGCGGTAGACATCTTCTTTCGCGTAGTAAATCTGTACCTTGAATTCGACTTCGCGGCTGGCCGGAGGCGCGTCGATGATCAGGTCGAACTTGTCGAAGTTCTCGCCCGTCCGCGAACTGAGTTCACTCGCGAGTCTTTCCACGAGACCCGCCAGGTAGTCGTGGGGTTTCCCGGAGAGCTCCCTGTAAAGTTCCGATGACTGGACGAGATTGTATTCTCCGACACGTTTATAAATGGTCCGTTTACTGCCGAAGATGCCCTCCAGCAGTTTGGAAACAGGTGACCCTTCCGCGGCGGTCCGCATCACATTCACCATGTCCGCCTCTCCCTGATGGAAGAGCCAGTTCAGATCCCATGTCTGGTACAACTCCTGGAAAGCGCGCCCGAACATGCAGGTTGCCGAGCGGACGGCGTGGTGCCAGTAGACCTCGCTGAACATCACATAACGGGCGAAGACCATCAGCTCGGTGGCTGTTTTTCCTTTCTCACTCACTGCCAGTCCATCGCCCGCCTCGTTCACCATCAATGACTGGATCAACCGATTACGGTCGAAATTCCGTCCGTAGGGAACGCCGGCGTGCAGACTGTCTCGGTCGAGGTAATCCATTTTGTCGATATCGATCGGACCGGAGAGGATCGATCGCAGCATCCTCAATTGCGGCGAATCCGTCCGGGCGACGAGGACGTCGAGGACTTCCGCGGGTTCGATCCCCCATTTTGTCTGCAGCACCTTCGTCAGTTCTGAATCGGGTGGCAGAAAGGAATCGGCGAACTCCTCATGCTGTGGCATGTTGGGGAGATTGAGGTCCTCAATCGGATGGCAGTAAGGCCAGTGACCGAGATCATGCAGCAATGCGGAAACCATCAGGACTTCCGCGTGATGCCGGTCGACGATGGAGACGAATCGGGGATCGTGGGCCAACTGGATCAGATACCGGACGGCATTGTGAAATACCCCCAGGGCGTGTTCAAAGCGAGTGTGCGTTGCACCGGGATAGATTTTCGAGGCGAGCCCCAATTGCGTGATCTGACGGAGCCGCTGAAACTCCGCGGTATCCACGAGCGCCCGGACACGGGGCGTGAAGGGAACATCCTGTTCCATCGGTATCCGCACCAGCCCCCGTCCCGACCGATAGTTCACCAGTTCCGGAATGTCGGTGAGGCTGTCGTTCATACCGCGATTTGTCCTTAAATTTCGAAAAGGTCCTCCGGACCGGGGCAGGGTGCCGCCTCTCAAAAATTGGATAGCCCGGACGATCGCTTCGCGTTGTCCGGGCCACCCGTCTCAGACTCTATTCCAAACTGTCCGCTCAGGCGGCGGGCCAGGATTTGTCGTTCTTGCGAGTGCCGCAGATTTTGACCTCGAGGCCAAGTTCGGCCGCCAGGGCAGCCTTGGCGAGCATCGCTGCGTCGGCTTCTTCCGCACTGTTGGCGTACGCGACCTGAATGTGGTTCGATTTGTGCTTGGCCATCAGCTGATCGCGCGAAACACCATAGGTGACGGCGTGCATGATCGGCCACTGCACGGTGGTCTCTTTCCAGCGGCGCTCCGTTTCTTCCTGGGGAAGTTCCACCACGCCGGCGCGGCCGAGGTCCATTTTCAGTTTGTCATCTTCAATGAAGACGCGCGACCAGACGATCTCGCCCGGTTTGGAAATGCCGCGCAGAGTCGAACCTCCGGCGGGGAAGTACATCGGCACCTGCCGCATCCCCTCCGCCCCTTTCCAGCCATTGATGAAGTGCGCCGGCGGAGCCGCGCCGCTGATCAGGAAGACCCAGACATAATCGTCGACCGTGCCGGACTGATCGGCGTCACCCCAGCGGATGTCGTGCAGCGTGTTTTCGACCGGTTGGCCCATCGCCTTGTGGACGCGGTAGGTAAGCAGTCCATCGAGACCGGCACATTCATCGACTTCATTGAAGTGGGGAATCGCTTCCCCGGCGAAGAGTTCCCGCTTGCCGTCACGGCTTTTAACCGGGGGGCGGTCCTGGTTGTTGAGGGTACCTTCGACGAGGTCGGAGGCCGGTGCGATGTCCTTCAAACCCTGCTGGTACTGGATACCGATCGTGTGGCAACCGAAGTCATCGGCGATTCGCACCGCGGCAATATACATTTTGCACTGGAGCAGAATCTGTTCTTCGGTGAGGTCTGTTTCGTGTGTCTTGCCGGTGTGGAAGGTCATTCCCTTTTTGATAAACCAGTCGTAGACCGCTTTCGCTTCCGCCTCGCTGACTTTGAGCATTTCCGCGTAGAGGGCCGACTGGCTGAGGCGTTCCTTGTAGACGCCGGTCGGGTTCAGAAGGTGATCGGGGATGATCGCGTTGAACATTCCCATGCATCCTTCGTCGAAAACGCCCATGATCGCTTTTTCGGTTTTCAGCTGCGTAGCGAGGGCTTCGGCCAGTTTGCGAACCGACTTTTCGACTTTGATTTTGGACAACGGCACCGCGTGTTTCACGCTGTGTTTGCATTTGCCCGTTTCGAGCCACTTCTTCAGGCGGCTCTGGAAATAGTCGTCGGTGAAGTCTTCCGACCACAGGGTCGAGTATTCGACGCCCGCTTTCGTAAGTGAGCCGTTCAGGTTCAACATCCCGACGAGACCCGGCCAGGTACCCGACCAGTTGGCCGCCGTCAAAATTGGACCTTCATGCGTGATGAGGCCGGACAGTACGTGATGCGAGTATTGCCAGACTGCTTCCGCGACGATCAGCGGAGCATGTGGATCGAGTTCGGCGAAGATCGACATCCCCTCGGTCTGGGAAGCGATGAAACCATGTTTTTCGTCTTCTTTGTAAGCGTGCGCGCGGACCACGGAATAACCCGCCGCTTCGATCGCCGCTGTCAGGTTCTTCTCCATCTCAGCCTGCGCGTCCCAGCACATCTGATTCGCCGAAAGTCGGAGGTCACCGCTGGCGAGCAGGTAGGCTTGTTTCTTCTTCAGTTTGGGACGCTTGGTAACCGTGGGAAGCGTGTATTTCGACATGATGGTGCTCTGTATAAAAACGGTATTGTTTAGGATGTGTGTGGAGTGAACAGCGTTGAACGAGAACGGGCGACGAAACGGAGAAAATGAGAGTTCTGGCGGCCCTGCCTGTCTACGGGGGATTGTCCCGACCGCAGGGCCTGTTTGTCAAACATCCGGGCCTGTCACCGCACCGACTTCGTGGCGGGGCGGTAGTACTGCCTCCGTTCATTTCTTCCCGCTGATCCAGTCGGCCGCATCGCGATACCGTCGGTAGATTTCGTTGTAGCGGGCGTGATTCTCGGCGTTCGGTTCGACCAGTCTCCCTTCGCGCCCCGGAACATTCGCATCGACGCCCGCCATGGTGTTGATCGCTTCGGTGGTTGACTGGAAATACTGCTGGTCGGTATCGGCCGCCAATACCCCCAGGATAGCCGCGCCGAGCGCGGGGCCCTGTTTGGAGGGGTGTATCAGGATCGGTTTACCGAGAACGTCGGCGTAGATCTGGACGAGCAGCGGGTTGTGATGCGGCAGGCCCCCGGTAGCGACGAACGAGTCGACGGGGACATTGTTTTCGATGAGGATATCAGCGATCCAGCGGACACCGAAGGCGGAACCCTCCATCAGAGCGCGATACATGTGCGCGGGACCGTGGCTCAAGGTCAGACCCAGGAAGGCTCCTTTGACGGAACCATCCATCAGTGGCGTGCGGCACCCGTTCATCCAGTCGACGCACAGGACACCTTCCGAGCCCGGCGGGAGTGCGGCGGCGCCCTTCGTCAGTTCGTCGAAGTTTGGCTGATTGAGTGTGCGGCGTAACCAGTCGAAAGCATCGCCGACAGCCGCCTGTCCTGTTTCGTAACCGAAGTAACCGGGGAGGATCCCTCCCTCAACGATGCCGGCGACACCGGGGACGGTCTGTTCGGAATCGGCATTGAGCATGTGACAGCTCGACGTTCCCATCACCAGCACCATGACTCCGGCGCCGGCGGCGCCTGCACCCGGGACACCCGCGTGGGCATCGATGATTGCCGCGCTGACGGGAGTGCCCGCTTTGAGTCCGAATTTCTCTGCCATCTCCGTGGTCAAGCCGCCCGCTGATTTACCTGGAGCGAGCAATTGCCCCGGCATTTTTTCGGCTACGATGTTTTCGAGTTCCGGATGAAGTTCCTTGAGGAACTCTTTACTCGGGTAGCCATCCTGTGAGTGCCACATTCCTTTGTATCCCGCCTGGCAGGTCGAGCGGGGAAGCGATGTCGCATCGCCTCCGACGAGTTGCCAGACATACCAGTCTCCCGCTTCCAGCCAGACCTCGGTCGCGCGATAGATTTCGGGCGCTTTTTCGAGCGTCTCGTAGACCTTGGGGAAGAACCATTCGAGGCCGATGATTCCCCCATAGCGAGGCAGGAAGGACTCGTTGCGTGCGTGCGCGAGTTCGTTGATGCGGTCGGTCTGTTTCTGGGCGCCATGATGTTTCCACAGTTTCGGCCAGCTGAACATGTTCGCCGCGTACTGCTCGACAAGGCAGAGCGGGGTGCCATCTTTCAGGGCGGGGAGCATCGTGCAACTTGTGAAGTCGACACCGATGCCGATGATCTGATCCTCTTTCAAGCCGCCGGCCTTCAAACCGTCACGGACAGCCTGTGCCGAACATTCGATCCAGTCGCCCGGGTGCTGGAACGCGTAATTCGCCGGAATCTTTTCACCCGTTCCGGGAAGCGTATCGATGATCTGTCCATGCGGATAGGCGGCGACAGCCGATGCGACTTCGTTTCCTTTGAGATCAACAAAGAGGGCGCGGACAGATTCGGTTCCAAAATCGAGACCGAGGGCGATGGGGGTCGACATGAGGCTTGAACTCCCGGCGGACAACGCCTGTTGGCTGATAAAACCCACAGGCGAAAAGGGCTTTTTTGTGAGCGGTTATAAAGAGAGACGTGTCGATGCTGTGCGGTGAGGCGACTTTTTAGAGGCTCGCGCTACAGCGTCAGATTGGGTTAAGTCCATGCAGGATAATCGATTTGAGGTCCGGTTGCGAACGCTCGCGCGGCGCGACCAGATAAGGAATTTCAAGAAAGTCGATCTCCCCGGGCCGGGAATCAGAGGGGGGAGCCCCGGCGTTGGAAACCTCATGTGAAGCCCCTCGTTCGTGGACTACCTGCGCAGGTGGAACTGGCGGGGCCATTTAATCGACACAGGCCGCAAGGCCGGAGCATCCGCGATCTTGTTTCCAGCCGGATTCATCCGAACCAATGTTGCATTTTGACGACACTAAAATTGGCCGGTTTCCGCTTGGGGTGAATTTGTGAACTAGTATCAGGGTGAGTGAAGGTGTGATTTGTTTCTCGTTGGAGGATCGATTCGCGCCTTCCGGGCCGAACAAGACTTAACGAAGACAGCAACTTAAAACATATCCCCCACGTTCTGCGCGCCTCCGGCAACTGAGTCAACTTCCATGTCAGATTCACCTTCCAAAATGTCACCAGCTGAATACCTTCAGCATATCAAGGGGACGCTCCGCGCTCCTGAGGGCGACGTCCATTCTGAGGTTGAAAATCTGGATGAACTGGATATCAACTTCGACGAACTTTCGCAGGACGAAGCGGAACAGCCGCACACGGACCCACCAGCCCCGCAGGCAGCGGAAGCTGACGCCGAACAGGTCTTATCCAAAGAGGGGCTTTATCCGGAGCCGGAGTGTGTCGAATCCGATTCGCCGCTCGGAGAACTGTTTCATCGCGTGAATCATTTACTTGGCGGACACGAAACCAAAAAAGGTCCTTTCCGCCCCCTCGCTCCCGAAAACCTGGCCAAAACGGGTCTTTCATACGAAGAAATTGAACGCCTCGTGCTGAAATTTCTGTTGGCGAAAGGCTCGGCCTCGGGACGAAATATCAGTCGTCAGGTCTGTTTGTCATTCCAGATCGTCGACCCGATTCTGCAACAACTCAAACAGGATCAGCTGCTGGCCTATAAAGGGGCCGCGGAGATGGGGGACTACGAGTTCGTCATCACCGACTTCGGTCGCGACCGCGCTAAACGTTATGCGGAAGAATGCTCTTACTTCGGCGCCGCTCCAGTGACGTTGGAGGATTACCTCAAGGCGATGGAAGCGCAGAGCATTGCCCGCCAGGAGGTCTGCGAAGACGACCTGAAGCGCGCCTTCTCCGATCTCATCATCAGTGAAGACATGTTTGCCCGCCTGGGACCGGCGATTAACTCGGGCCGCGGGATGTTCCTGTTCGGTGAACCGGGTAACGGAAAAACCAGTATCGCCGAGCGCGTTACCGGCTGCTTCGGTTCCACGATCTGGATTCCGCGCGCACTGGGGATTGATGGCGACATCATTCGCCTCTTTGACCCGGGCGTACACGAACTCGTGAGCGATAAGGAAGAAAAAAGTCTGCTCAACCTTTCGGGTGTGGATCAGCGCTGGGTTCAGGTGACTCGTCCCACCGTCATCGCCGGGGGGGAGCTCACGATGTCCGAACTCGAAGTTTCTCAGAACCCGCTTACCAAGATTTGCGAAGCGCCGCTTCAGCTGAAAAGCAACTGCGGAACGCTCGTTATCGACGACTTTGGTCGTCAGCGCATGCCGGTGGACGAATTGCTCAACCGCTGGATCGTGCCACTGGAAAAACGATACGACTTCTTGAACCTGCCGAGCGGGAAGAAAATCCAGGTTCCGTTCGATCAGCTCATTATTTTCTCGACGAACCTAGAACCTAAAGACCTCGTCGACGGGGCATTCCTGCGACGTATTCCGTATAAGATCGAAGCTCCGGATCCGACCGAAGATCAGTTCCGGGCACTCCTTGAACTGATGGCGCCGATGATGGGCTTCACCTATGACTCGGAAGCGCGAAAAGCAGTCGACTACCTCATCAATACACATTACAAGGAAGTAAACCGCCCCTTCCGCGCCTGTCAGCCGCGCGACCTGTTGCTGCAGGTGAAAAACCACTGTGTCTATCACAAGCAACCGAAAAAACTGACTCCGAAGGGCTTTGATTTCGCCGTCTCCAACTACTTCTCTGTGATGTAATACTTGCCCCTCCGAAGCCGGGCGGCTTTGATTGGGAACGTGGTTCGGCGACCGATTCGGATTTCCGGTCAGGCAGGAAACTGGGGACGCATTGCCACAGCTGTCGGGAATCCCATCTGCAGAATTTGATTTGCAGGCTGTGCCCAATCCGTCGAGCCGTTACGATGAAGGATAGAAAGTTACCGGTCCCTCTCCCCGGTTGGCTCTGGCATCTTTGCATCCCGAGCGATGTCGCCAGATGAACGTTGATAGACCCGCCGAGATACAACGCCGAACAATTAGTGCCGGTAATGGAGTGACCGCGTGGAAACGCATCCTTTTCTGTTCCTGAAAAACCTTAACCGCAGCCGACAGATCGTCTCGGTCCTCTTGAAGTACGGCTTCGGGGACATGGTCGAACGCATCGGACTGGGGCGGTTTATTCGTCTGGGACGACGGATGCTGAGTTGGCGTAAGACACGCACTGTGGAACTACCACCTGCCGTGACCACGCCCCAACGGATCCGCCTTGTGCTGGAAGATCTGGGAGCGACCTACGTCAAGTTCGGCCAGGTGATCAGCACCCGCCCCGACCTGGTCCCCGCGGATGTCATCGTCGAACTGACCAAATTGCAGGAAGCACTGCCACACTTCCCGACCGGCGAAGCCCGTTGCATCATCGAACGCGAACTCGGCGCGCCCGTAGAGGAATTCTTCGCTTATTTCCCGGAAGAACCGCTGGCGGCCGGGTCGCTGGGACAGGTCTACCGGGCACGCACGAAGGCGGGCAAAGATGTTGCGGTAAAAATTCGCCGCCCTCACGTGGTGAACGAAGTCGAAAGTGACCTTGCGCTGATGGCCCAACTGGCGGCGCTCGTCGACAAGCACATCCCGGAAGCGCAGATGTTCGATCCCTGCGGACTGGTGGCTCACTTTGCCCGGACGATTCGCCGCGAAATGAACTTTCAACGCGAAGCCAAGACGATGCTCGAATTCGCCCGCTTGTTCCGCAATGACGCGACACTCTACGTGCCAACGGTCTATCCGGACCTGTGCACCGAGAGCATCCTCACGATGGAATTCATCGAAGGAGAAACATTACGAGAGTTCCTCGGACGTCAGGAGACAACACAAGCCTGCGGTGATGGCGCGGGAACGGCGACGAGTGAGCAAGTCGCTAATAACGGGGCTCACATTTATATGCGGATGGCGTTTGAACTGGGCATTTTTCACGGAGATCCTCACCCGGGTAACGTGCGCATCCTGAAGGATGGAACGATCTGTCTGCTCGACTATGGGATGGTTGGGTATCTCGATGATGAACTTCGCGATCAACTCGCCGATCTCTTCTATGCCGTATCGCGGCAGGACCATGCGACGGTCGTCGCGCTTCTGCTCGATTTGGGTGAGTGTCGCGGCGAAGTCGATCAGACGTTGCTGAAGGCGGATGTGCGGGACATGATCGACGCGTACTATGGCATTCCACTCGACAAGCTGCGGGTGGGGCCGATGTTGACCGATTTTGTCGCCCTGATGTCGACCCACAATCTCAAATGCCCGAGCAACCTGATGTTGCTCATTCGTGCTTTTGTCACCCTCGAAGGCATGGGACGGGAACTCGATCCGGATTTCAATATGGCGGCGGCGCTCGCTCCGTTCGTCACCGATATCGTCCGCGAACGTTACAACCCCGTCCGAATGGGACGCGCATTCCTGGAAGAGTCGCGACGTCTGCTTTCCATGGCGCATAAGACGCCGTATCACGTGACGACGATCCTCAAGAAACTGAGTGAGGACGATCTTCGTGTCAAACTTGAGCACGGCGAGGTGGACACGCTCATTCGCGAAGTCGACCGGTCGAGTAACCGGCTGGCGATCGGGATGGTGATGTCGTCGATGATTCTCGCGTCGGCGCTGCTGATCCGGGCGGGGGGAGATCTCGCGTGGGTCAGCGGTATCGTCTTCGTGGCGTCCAGCCTGCTCGGACTCTGGCTGATTTACGGCGTGCTTCGTAGCGGCAGCCTTTAGTCAAAAGCCCTGTTCAGATTGCTCTTCCGCCGGTTCGATACAGACCACGTCACCGAGCGCCGCGGTAAAAAGGTCCCGTATTGTCTGCTGCAATTGCTTCGCTTCTGTCTCCGCGAGTGAGATTCGCGTGAGCAGCGGGCACTCTTCGAACGTGATCATTTCGGTCGGTCGAATGTAAATCGAAATGGAGTGTGGTGCCCTGACATCCGCCAGCGACGTGATCTGCCTGATGGTGATCTGAGGAAAGGGTGCGGCGGCGGCTCGAGCCAGTTCCAGGTCAGCGGATGAACCGATCAGGTGAATAGTGTAGGGCGTGATCTCCGTCAGTCTGAGTAACTCGGTGATCGTGACGAGCTTGACCGGATGAAGCAAATCGGGAGCGATTTCCGACAGCGGCACCAATACAAAGCGGCGATACCAGGCGGCCGGGTGCGGCACGATCAAATCGTCCTTATGAATGATCTGGTTATCGTAGAAGAGTAAATCAAGGTCGAGAATGCGAGGACCCCAGTGAATGGTGCGGACGCGTCCGAGATCATGTTCGATTCGCAGAAGGTGCTTCAGTAAGTCGTCCGGTTCAAGAGTTGTCTCCAGCGCTGCCGCCGCATTGGTGAAGCGCTCTCCCGCATCGGAACCCACCGGGGCTGTTTGATAGAAGGAGGAGACCTGTCCGAGATGGACTCCCTCAATGTCGGCGAGTGCCCGCAGAGCCTGCCGCATGGTCGAGATCGGGCTGTTCTGGTTTCCCCCCAGTGAGATCCAGGCCCGATGGCAGTGGTTGTCGTTCATCCCGTGGTGTTCACTCCCGTGCGCGATTCCGGGTGGAGCGCATTGCGAAGTCGATTATAGCAGAGGATGCAACGAGGTTGCAGGAGAAACCGAGTGATCGCGGTCGCGGAACGGGAGCTCTAGTGGGCCAACAGTTCCGACTCGATGTTTTCATACATCGTATTGGTCTGCGCGCCGAAGCTGGCGATGGCGACGATACAGGCAAGCAGAATAAGAGCGAGCATGAACGCGTATTCGACAGCGGTCGCTGCGTCGTCTTCCCTCAAGAATCGTGAGATCGCGTTCATCGGAGACTGTCCCGGGAGAAAAGCATCGGTGGGCATGGATCATTGCATGGATTGGCCACTACAACTTTAAATCCCATTTTTGATACGGTCAAATCGCATTTGGACTGTTGGCGATAATCCAATTAATCCGCAGGAAAAAACTCCCTGTTGGCAAAAATAGTGAAGGGTTGACGAATTTTGGTGGGGTAAACCGCTCCGGATTTTGGGGGCTTGAATCGTCAATATCGGCCTGCGACAGGGTTCAATTGGGGACATCTTCACCGAATCCGCATCGGCAGGCTGTTGGCCCTGTACCAAAACCTGTTACAATTACCGGAATAAGAGGAAACCGTCCCCGCGCAGTTGCGAGGAACCGGTTTCGTTGTTGGTTAATTGATTTAAGTGAATACAGGAGAACAATTTATGGCCAAAGAAGAGGCCATTGAAGTAGAAGGGACCGTGGTCGAAGCGCTGGCGAATACCCAGTTCCGCGTCGAACTGGAAAACGGTCATATGGTGCTCGCCCACGTGGCTGGCAAGATGAGAAAGCACTTTATTCGTATCGTCCCCGGTGACAAAGTGACGGTGGAAGTGTCGCCCTACGATATGAATCGGGGCCGCATCACCTATCGAGAGCGTTAGTCGGCGGTCTGACTGTTGTCGGACGTCTTTGCCCTGAGCCGACGCGGCTGCGTCCCGGGGTGAACTCTGGCGAGAGGTCGTTTACCGATCATTCCGCCCGCTTTGACGAACCCACCCGTCTTTATTTTCAAACAGAGACCCTCCACGCCCCACGATCGGGTAGTCAGTTGAGCGAGGGATCAGTGCCTTTGGCTTAGAATCGACCTCAGGTGACCCCATGCCCGAATCGGAACCGCAGGAGAACAAATCCTTCGTGCAGTTGTATACCGATGGGGCATGCCGGGGAAATCCGGGACCGGGAGGCTGGGCATACCTGTTGCGACATCCTCAAACGGGGACCGAAAAGGAAGCGGCGGGGGGAGAAGCGCTGACGACGAACAACCAGATGGAACTGCAGGCCGTCATCCAGGGGCTGCTCGCGCTGAAGCGACCGACGCAGGTCGAAGTGATCACGGACAGCACCTACGTCGCTAAAGGGAGCCGCGAATGGCTGCCCAACTGGAAGAAAAATGACTGGCGACGGCGCGAAGGAAAACAGTGGAAGCCGGTGAAGAATGAAGAACTGTGGCGCCAGCTGGATGAATTGCTGAACAAGCACTCGGTTCACTTTACCCTGGTCAAGGGGCACGCCGGGCACCCGGAAAATGAACGGTGCGATGAGTTGGCGGTCGAGGCGGCGCTCAAGTTTCAGTCGTGAACCGTCGGTGGTATGAGCAGCGGGGCGACCATAGCAAATTCCAGATAACCGTAGCGTGTTCTGGCGGCGTAGCCTGCTCCTTCGAAGGGCTTTTCGGGTACGATAGCCGCCACACTTATCCTGGACAGGATCTAAACCTCGACGGTCATTTCCGTGTTGCCCATCCGTATGACATCGCCGTTTTCGAGATCGGCCTCTTCGACCTGTTCGTTATTGATGAACAGACCGCTGGAACTGCCCCAGTCGTGAATCATGGCTCCGTCTTCTTCGACGTTGATACGGGCATGCACGCGAGAGATATACGAGTCGCGAATGCGGATCGTCGTGCTCGAGCCGCGACCGAGATCGTAGAGCTCACCGGATTCGAGCTTGAACTGCCGCCCTTCGTCTGGGCCATTGTTGACTATCAGTTTGATTTTCACGCGGGTTCACCTGAATTCGGGCTCAGTTGCGGGTCCTGTACTCGGGATGCGCGGGTCCGTGCTGTAAATCTCTGTTGACATAATTACACATGAAACGACGTCATGCAATCCGTTCGCGGAAAAAACAGGTGCCGGGCTTTAATCCCACCAGGCGATGTCCGTCATGTCGACGGTGCTTACAGTAACGGGCTGAACAATCGCATGATGTTCTGCGCCAGTCGGCTCCTATAGGGGCGTTCGTTCCACTCGGTGAGCGTTAACTGCCGGGATTGGCTGAGGTACTGATTCTGCAGGTTACGCAGTCTGCTGGTGATTTGTTCGCCGTACAGCATCATCGTCAGTTCGAAGTTGAGCTCGAATGAGCGGATATCGAAATTACTGGAACCGATCATGCTGATGCGGGAATCGATCGTGATGGTCTTCGCGTGCAGCAGCCCGGGCTGATAGAGGTAAATCTTCGCACCGATCTCCAGCAGTATCGAGTAGTACGCCTTGGCCGCCGTCCCGACAATCAGCTGATCGCTTACCTCCGGAAGAATGAGTGTAACTTCAACCCTGCGCAGCACCGCGATCTGGACCGCCTGTAGAATGGCTTCGTCCGGAATGAAATAAGGGGTCGTAATCGTGACGTCTTTCTCCGCGGCGTGTAGCAGTGCCAGTACCATCCTCTGATGGTTTTCTGTCGGATAGTTCGGTCCGCTCGGGAGCGTCTGAATCGGAATTTC
>PABD01000122.1 GCA_002702685.1 Planctomyces sp. | reverse complement strand
GAAAACTCCATTCCCTTCTTCGGCATCTGCCTCGGTATGCAATGCGCGGTGATCGAGTTCGCCCGCAACGTGCTCAACCTCAATGATGCCAACAGCACGGAGTTCGCCGCCGATTCACCGCATCCGGTGATCTGCATGCTCGAAGATCAGAGAACGATCGTCAATAAAGGGGGAACGATGCGACTCGGTTCCCAGCCGTGTCTGCTGCAGGAAGGGTCTCGGTCCGCAGAGGTCTATGGGGCTACCGAAATCAACGAACGTCATCGCCACCGTTACGAGTTCAATCCGCACTACCGCCGCGATTTTGAACAAGCGGGAATGATCGCCGCCGGCACAAGCCCTTCTGGAAATCTCGTGGAGATCGTCGAAATCCTCGATCACCCCTGGTTTGTCGCCGTGCAGTACCACCCCGAATTCAAATCCAAACCTGACCAGTCGCATCCGCTCTTCCGTGGATTTATCGAAGCCGCGCTCAGCCGACACCAGGATCGTTCGAGCGTACCGGTCTGATCCTGTTCACCGTAGTTCGCAGTTCATCGTTTGCCGCCCGCCGCCATGTCCTCTATTGATTTCAAATCGATCTGTGGCATTCTGAATGTCCACAAACCGGCGGGCATGACATCGCGTATCGCGGTGACGGAGGTCGAATGGCACCTGCGGCGACTCGCACGGGAACAGGGACAGAAGCTGTCGAAAGGAACCGTGAAAGTTGGTCACGCGGGTACGCTCGATCCACTCGCTACAGGCGTGCTTGTCGTTTGCATCGGTAAGGCAAGTCGGCTTGTCCCCTTCGTGCAGGACCAGCCGAAGACCTACGAGGCGGCCTTCACTCTCGGCGCCAGAAGTGACTCGGACGATACGGAAGGGACCATCGAAGAGGTCCCCGATGCTCCCCGTCCGACCCGGGACGAAATCGAACGGGCCCTCGCTCCTTACCAGGGGGTCATCGAACAGGTCCCGCCCCAGTTCTCCGCCGTGCATGTCGACGGGAAACGGGCGTATAAACTCGCCCGCAAAGGCGAAGCGATCGCCCTGAACGCGCGGCCGGTGGAGGTTCATCAGATCGAGTTGCTCGATTATGAATGGCCGGAATTGAAATTGCGGATCGAATGCGGTTCGGGAACTTATATCCGCTCGCTCGCCCGCGACCTGGGGGACGATCTCGGTTGCGGTGGCTTGATGCATGGGCTCATCCGGACAGGAATCGGTCCTTTCCAGCTGGAACACGGCCTCACCATCGCCGAGATCAAAGAGACGAACTGGCTTTCGGCTCTGCAGCCGCCGGTCGTCGCCGTCACGCATCTGCCGACCTATCGTTGCGACAGTGAGGAGCAGGACTGGCTGGTTAACGGCCGTATGATTGCGCCTCATCCCGATGGCATCTGGAATACCGCCCGCGGGGATGTCTCCGTCATTAACGATGAGGGCGAGCTGGTCTGTCTCGCCAAAGCGAGAAAACTGAAAAAACCCTGGCGAGTCAACGAAAAAGCCGGGGAGCAGTTGGGATTGCAACCCCGGCTTGTGTTTTTAGCGATCAACGCCGCCAATGAATGACGGTTCATGGCGATCGTCAGTTCAGACTCTGGTGAACAGAATCATTCCCCCACGACGGTGCCGTTGATAGCCACGCCTTCTTCTCCGACTTCAGGCGATGTCGACGGCTCTTCGGTCGACGATGTCGCCAGTTCGCGAGGCAGGCTGCGTTCGCGGAAGATCACGAGGGCGTCTACCGCGTGATAGAGTGCCCCCACATCGGCCGGCTCGTTGCGGAAACGAATGAGGTCAGTGGCGACGCTGTCGATCGCCCGGCGGACCCATTGTTCCTTGAGCTGCGACTGCGGCAACGCGACCATCAGGAATTCCATCATGTGACCGCTCGTGGCGACCCGTCGTTTGAATTCGTTGCTGAACTGCGGAGCCCGGAAATAGTCGGATGAGAGTGAACCATCGCGGTTCTGAGTACGGCGGGCGATTTCCGTATAACGGAGAATTTTCTGATTCGCTTCCAGCCAGACACCGCGAATCTGGCCCCCCTCCTGCAGGTGGTTATTGCGGGCGAGGGCGAGGGCGAACAGGTTGTGACATCCGCCACATGCGGACCGTTCCACGGCGACCTGATTCTGCATCTGCACCAACCGTTCAATGCTCCAGTTTTCTCCGCGGGCGTTCCGCCATTCCGTATCCGAGGGGAGATAGTGGGTGAGGAACCACAGGGTCCAGGTCTGACCTTCGTGGTTATTCACTTCCATCTGGGCGTTCTTGACGATGTCCTGCATCGTGATCGGACCATCGGGCGTCAGGAACTGATGATCCAGCGGCAGGTCAGTCATCGTCATGATCGCGGGGAACTGATTCGGATGACCTTCGAAAGCATAGGGTACCGTAAAGGGATGCGCTTTGCCCCCATAAGGAGACTTGAGAAACCAGGGCTTCCCATCGAAGGAGGGATTATTCGATATGAACTTGATTGCGTTCAGTTTATCCTGCGAGTTCGGCGCGGCGAGGATTTCGTATTCATCGCGGAAGGCGAGGATGCCGTGCATGATCTGCCAGGGCGTATGCAACCCGTTGGTCAGAAACCTTCGACTGGAAAGTTCGATCGCTTCTTCCACTTTATTGAGCAGCGGGTCGGCATGCTCAATGCGTTCTTTGGGCTTTTCTTCAACCGGGACCGTGGGGATCGCGGGCTCGGAGCTTTCGTCGTAATCCCCCTCCGATTTCTTCGGACGTTCGGCATCCACGGGAATCTTTTCGGCTTTGACCGTTTTTTCGTCCGTCGATTCCGGCTCAGCACCTTCAGTCGCGTCGGCGTTCGGGGCTTTCTCTGACTTCTCGGATAACTCGGACGGAGCGGTCGTGACTTCCTCATCACCGGACGGTGTCGTCGTATCCGAGTCGTTAATCTCGGGCACGCGCAGTTCGACGGGTGGATCCTGAGCAATCAGCAAGTCGGCGGAAGTCAGCAAAGCGGAGGCAGTCAAAATGACTGACCATTTATGAATACGGAACGGGAAGAGAGACATCGGTGTCGTCAGCTCCTGAGAGATCGCGGCTGAAGTGCGTTGTGTAACAGGGCGTCAATCGTGTTCGAGCCGAAAACGGTCTGATCAATTGACGGTAGGGCGTGTCGCTCCTTCAGAATCAGCGAACGGAAAGGGATCCTTTCAGTATCGCGGTTCTGTTGTGGGACTTCACGACTTTTCAGGTTGGTTTTAAAAGTTCCGTGGCAGGTGGGACATGTTTCCAATTCACGAGGAAGAGACGCAGCTAATGATAAGTAATTTCCGTCGTCTTAAACGCGATCTTGAAGCCATGCAGTTACCAGTAGGAGAGTGACCCAATTCAGGAAATGAAACCAGCCAGTGACATTGTCCGAAATCTGGGCGAAATTTCATCCAAAAAATGGCTTAGTCCCCGAATTTTTCTCAGCTTCCCCAAACTACCTGAAGCCACACCATTTAAGTCTGAATTGAATCAGTCCGGTTTCGCTCCAGTATTTCCCTGACAACGCTCCTTTGGAGGCGCACGCTTTTCCGATACCGTTGAACTTTAAACTTCTTCCGAAAGACGCGCCGAAATCGCCTTCCTCGTTCCCGATTCAACGGCATCGGGGCAGACACTCATCCCCGACCTTTTATTACCCTTTCCATCGGCAATCCACGGGAAACGACTCTATTGACTTTCGCGAAGTTCAATCGGCGTCCCCCGACTTTTTTGTTTTCGCTGAACCTTTGATGGCCGCTTGAACCCCGCAATTCCGTTTGACGAGCCAATTCTGGTTGTCGAGAGAATCTGGGCACATCCCGTCACGACGCCGACGAGTAGCCCATCTGCGATTGAACATTCAGCAGGTGGCTCCCCCCGCCGGTCACGCTGCCCTCCTTGCCAAGACAAGAACGATTTCGACGAAATTCTCCGCAGGCGTAACCGTTGATCGCATCCGGTCCACCATGAGTTCAGTGAGGATTCACGCGGCGAAATGCCGGCGGCGGTGGAAGGCCCCCTTTCCTTCCAACTGGTGGACTCCCGGCTCCGACTGCGGAATTCGAACCCGACTGATGTTTCCCGAGAGCAACACGTTGCCATTTGGCAACATTCAGGGATGGATTCACGAGGTGCTCACTCAACAGGTTTCCCCATCTGTTTCTGGAGGAAGGAACGGTATCCAGCGCGGAACGAGGCAATTCGACAGAGCCCTACCCGGCTTGACCGAAAGGCCGCGAACGAGTTCGTTTTCTGAAAACTCGCTTGCCCGCCTGGCAAATGTCACACATGGTGAAGTTGCGACCTGCAGGTTGACTGGCATACAGCCAGCCTTCCGGTCCAATGCCCGACCCACGTTTGCCTTGCGACTGATCTGAACCCATCGAAACCGGAGAAAGTGAGAAATGAAGAAACTGGTCTATTTTGTTGCGTTGACTGTTCTATTCGCAGGCATGAACGAGGCCTTCGCCCGAGGGGGACGTGGAGGCGGTGGCCGGGGAGGAGCTGGTCGAGTCGGGGGTGGTAACATCGGCGGAGGTAATCGGGGGGGCGCGAATCTTTCCAGCCGAAACGTAAGCCCCGGCGGCAGTTCCCGTAAGTCTCCCGCGGACTTCAACCGTCCTTCTCCCGGTAATTTCGGCAGCGGTGGTCAGGGGAACTTCAATCGCGCCACTAATCCAAGCAGCGGAAGCCTTCCGAGTCAGGCCCAGAGCTTTCAGCGTCCCAATGGCTCCAGCATTCGCTCGAATACCAACGCCGCCCCCAAATCCGGAGACCTGCAGAACTTTCTGAATCTCCCCGCGACCGGTTCCGCCGCTAAGGGATCGCAGTTATCGAACTCGATCCAGTCCCGTTCTCCGTTCGAACAGGGGGCGGCCTTCGGAGATCGCAGTGGCAAATTCAGTGAAAAGACCGGACAGCAACCAGGCGAACTGTTCCAGTCCAAGTCGGAGGCATTCCAGGGCAAAGCGGATCAAATCAAAAACTCCGAACAGTTCCAGGCGAAGTCAGAGCAGTTCCAGAACAAAAACTCTGACTTCCAGACCAACTTCGAATCGACGAAAGCGGAGAAACAGGAAGCTTGGGACGGCAAGAAGTCGGAATGGTCCGAAACGAAGGACCAGGTTGCCGAACAGGTTCGGAATGAATACAACGACCTCACCCAGGAACTCGAAGACCAGCCACTTCACGAAGACCTGCATGACGCTTATCACGACTACTACGATGACTGGGCCTACATGTACGAGCAATACCCCGGTTACTTCTGGCTGCAAGCCGCGCAGTGGGGGGCGATCGGTGGTTGGGTGCTGAATGAGGCGGTCTCCGATCCTTACGCGTACAACTATGGCACCAGCGTCTACACCGACGCCAGCACTGTCTACTATGAAGGGGAGCCGGTCGCCACTACCGAGGAATACGCCGAAGAGGCCTATGAAATTGCCGCCGCCCGACCTGAAGCCGCACCCGAGAACATTCAGTGGATGCCGCTCGGTATGTACGTGGTGAAAGCGTCGGCGGACGCCAATGATCGCGTGATCATTCAACTTTCGGTCAGCCAGGAAGGCTACCTGATCGGGACTTACTACGACGAAAAATCCGAGTCGGCGATTCCGCTCGAAGGGACGGTCGACAAATCAACGCAGCGGACCGCGTGGAAACTTTCCAACGACGTCAGTCCGATGGTGATGGAAACCGGCATCTACGATCTGACTCTGGACCAGACCGTGGTGATGGTCCACTTCGGAACAGAACGGACCGAGCAATGGCTGCTCGTCCGGCTGAACAACACCGAAGCGACCGCCGCTACGAATATCGAAACTGCTGAATAGAGGGGAATGATCAACGAAGATCATTTGAGTGGAAGCAGAGGAAACGCCCTCCGTGAAAGCGGGGGGCGTTTTTCATTTCCTGAAATCAAGCTCGTTTTCCGACCTGATTTCCCTGTTTTCTGCCGGAAATCCCAAAATCACCCGGTAAATTCGACTGCGGGCGTACGAGAATGGGTGGAGACCATTCTCTCTCAAGGTGTTTTGATGACTCAGGATCCACACAATCAGCCAGGCGACGATGTCAGCGACTCCTCCTCCGCGAGTTACGAGGCCTTCATCGAAGCCTTCGCCGGAAATCGGGAGCCGTTATACCGATATGTCTACGCGCTCGTACCGCATCAGGCGGATGCGGAAGATATTTTTCAGCGATGCAGTATTGTGCTCTGGCGAAAATTCGCGACTTTCGATCCCCGTGAAGGATCGTTTCTGAACTGGGCGTGCGGCGTCGCTCACTACGAAGTCCGAAATTTCCTGCGAACGTCGCAGCGTGATCGCCATTACTTCAGCCCGGACCTCATCGAACAACTCGCCACGAGCCAGCAGCCACAGGTCGAACTGCACGTTACGAGAATGGAAGCCCTGCAGGAATGCCTCGGGCAGTTGCAGCAGTCGGAGCGATTTCTGCTCGAGCAGGCGCATTTTCATCAGCAATCCGCGAAGGCGCTGGCGGACGCAGCCGGCAAAGGAATACAGACGATTTACAATCAACTCACCCTCATCCGCCGCAAATTATTTCAGTGCGTTGAAGGAAAACTCGCGCAGTCACGTGATCTGGAAGGAGGGCTCTCGTGATGGATCCCCTCCAACAACAACGTCTCCTTGATCTGCTCGATCGCCAGATGGAAACAGCACTGACCGCCGACGAGCACCGCGAACTCGAAGCGATCCTGTTGAATGGTGACGAAGCCCAGGCACTCTATCACCGCTACCTCGAGCTCGAACATTCACTAAAACAACATTACGCAACGCTCAGCCTGGAACAACCCACGGTGAAGGCATCCCAAGTCACTTATACCGCGCGACAGGAACGATCTCCACGATATGTGATGCCCCTGATCGCGGCACTCGCGGCCTTTCTGCTGATCGGCTGGTGGATCAGCCAGCCTCCCCGTCAGGACGATCCCGCCGGTCCCATCGTTCCGGAACTGGCGCAGAATCACGCCGCCACCTTTACCCAACTCGACGACGCCCGGTTCTTTGATCAGACTCTCTGGCGAATGGGGGATGTGATTGAACCGGCGAAGGAAATTACGCTGCGATCGGGACTGATCAAACTGGAGGCCGCCGGCGGTGCGGAAGTCATCCTGGAAGGCCCCGCGGTTTTCGAATGGACATCGCCTCGCGAGATGATGCTCAAATTCGGACGATGTTCGGTGAACGTCCCGACGGCGACCGAGAAGATCATCGTTCAGACCCCGTCGTCGCGCGTCGTTGATCTCGGCACAAGCTTCGCCATCGATGTGACGGAATCGGGAGAATCGGAAGTCCAACTGATCGAAGGGATGGCCGACGTTTATCATCCCGAACTTCAGCAGCATCAACCCGAGCGTCTGCTGCGGGGGGACGCCCGTCAGTACGGCAGGGATGACCAACAGGCTTCCGTCACTGTTCCGTTTAATGAAAAACTCTACCGGCGCCAGTTACCCGATCGCGTGGTCGCGTACCGCGCCCGGGAGACAGCAGATGGTGTCGACGATTTGCTGGCCGTCACCGTACAGCGTGGCGGAGAGTTATACCAATACGATGTGAACGAACTGATCGGTGTGGAACTCTCGCATTTCAGCGGTACGCAGGGAGGAGGCTACCTGGTCGCCCCCCTCGCCGCCGCGGATAAGGGGGCGGAGCTTCTCGAAGCGGGAAGACGGCATCGCTTGCTGGACGAGGACCAGAATCTGGCGACCGGCGTCATCAACCTCGGCGGGAGCGAAACCCCACTGACCTCTGCTCCGCTGCTTGATCAGGATCCCCCTGTCGAGAATACGGCAGGCATGGCAATTCGATTTCGCCAGCCGTTAGTCAACGCCGCAGGCCCCGACATCGTGCTCTTCGATCTGCATGTGGTGGTTCATCCGGAAGAGGGAGATCCCTTTCATGTTTCCCCCGTCGAGTGGCGCGAAGGCCTGAAAGCCGTGACGATCACGAAATTCGATATCAAGCTTTCCTCGCCTGAAGCGCAGTTGCTGGTCCCCTTTCGACTTGTCAAACTGGAGGATCAGGCTTTCACTCTCGAACAACTCGAACAAACCCCGATTCGGGATTCCATTGAACACATCGTCCGCGCCCGCATACTTGCGGTCGGCATCGATCTCTCCGATCTCGGTTACGCGCCGGGTGAAACAGTAAACGAACTATTCCTGCAGGATGCCCTGGGCGAAGGGTATCTCGATCCGGTTTTCATTGGCGGACTCCCCGAGATCACTCCTTGAAAAAACGACCGATTCCTCTCCTGATACACACCCTGCCTGACTTTACCCACCTGACACCGTTATTCTGTCTGAACTCGATATGATGCGACTCATTCCACTCACTACACGATGTACCGCCGTCTCAGGTCTGCTGTTGTTGCTCTGCGTTTCGACTTCGTTACCCGGGGCCGAGATCACCGAAGCGGCGCGCGAACAGCATCGGTTCTTCGAAATGAATATCCGTCCTCTGCTGGCAAAGCATTGTTACGAATGCCACTCGGCCAAAGAACAGAAGGGGAACCTGCGGCTGGACCACCTCTCGTTCATGAAAACGGGGGGCGACAGCGGCGAGACGATCGTTCCCGGCAAACCGGAGGAGAGTCTGCTGATGGAGGCGGTCCGGTACGAGAGTTACGAAATGCCGCCCGAGCAACCGATCAGCGACAAAGAGATCGCCCTGCTGGAGGCGTGGATCAAGGCGGGGGCTTACTGGCCGGAAGAGGCCACCCCCAGTGAGAGCGATGGCCTCATTTCGGAAGAAGACCGCAACTGGTGGGCCTACCAGCCTGTGAGCCGTCCCGAGGTGCCGCACGCGGAAAACTTCACAAACCCCATCGATGCTTTTGTGGCGCAGCAATACGCAGCGCAAGAACTGAGCGCCGCACCTGCTGCTGACAGGGCGACACTCATTCGCCGTTTGTATTATGACCTCATCGGCCTGCCGCCGAGTGCAGAAGAGGTCACCAATTTTGTGAACAGTGACGATGCGCAAGCTTACGAAAAACTGGTCGACAAACTGCTCGACAGTCCGCAATATGGTGAACACTGGGGACGGCACTGGCTCGATGTCGTCCGGTATGCCGATTCCGATGGATGGCGGAAAGATGACTATCGTCCCGGTGCGTGGCGGTATCGCGATTACGTGGTGCGATCGCTGAACGAGGACAAACCTTACGATCAATTCATTCGCGAACAACTGGCCGGGGATGAAATCGCCCCCGGAAATGCGGACGCGCTCGCCGCCACCGGTTTCCTGCGGCTGGGCATCTACGAATACAATCAACGCGACGCCGTTACGCAGTGGCACAATATCGTCGATGAAATCACCGACGTCACCAGCGACGTCTTTCTCGCAACCGGGATGAGCTGTGCCCGTTGCCATAACCACAAGTTCGATCCACTACTGCAGGCCGACTATTACAACCTGCGTTCCTTCTTCGAACCGCTCGTCTGGCGGGACGACGTTCCATACGCGTCCGCCGTGGAGGTTGCCGAATTCGCTACCAGGCAACAGGCGTGGGAAGCAAAGACCGCCGACATCCGTAAACAGATCAATGACATTCAGCAGGAATACCTCGACATCCGCACCAACAGCGCCGTGTCGTTATTTCCGCTTGATGTGCAGGACGCGTGGAAAACTCCCGCGGCAGAGCGGAACAGTTGGGAACATCAACTCGCGTACCTCGTGGAAAGACAGGCCGAAGACAAGCGTCAGCAGGCAAACTGGAATAACCTGAAGGGGGAAAAACTCGAGAACTGGAAACGGCTCGACGCGGAGCTTAAAAAGTTCGACGACCTCAAGCCGAAACCGCTCCCTGTTCTTCCAACCGTGAGTGACGTCCCGGGCGAGATCGCTGCCACGCGCATTCCAGACAAGAAAAATTCGGAAACGTTCGAACCCGCTTTTCTGCAGGTCATGGGTGGCGAAGTTCCCGAGATTGAGTCCCCTGCACAGGCACCGCACTCGTCCGGTCGGCGAACGGCGCTTGCCGATTGGATTGCCAGCCCGGACAATCCGCTCACCGCCCGGGTCATGGTGAACCGGATCTGGCAGTATCACTTTGGACGCGGAATCGTCTCATCTTCAAACGACTTCGGAAATCTCGGTACCAAACCGACTCACCCCGCCCTGCTGGACTGGTTGGCGGCCGAGTTCGTCGACAATGGTTGGCACCTGAAACCGCTGCACCGGTTGATTCTGCTTTCCGATACCTATCGCCAGTCGGCTTTCCACCCGCAGGCGGAGGAATATGAGTTGATTGACCCCGAGAACAATTACGTCTGGCGGTTGAACATCCGTCGGCTCTCCGCCGAAGAGATCCGCGATACGATGCTCGCCGTGACGGGAGAATTGAAACTCGAACTGGGAGGCGAAGGGATGTCGAATGAACATGATCGCCGTTCATTGTACTTCCGGGTGATGCGGAACAGCCCTGTCGATTTCCTGCATACGATGGGCGCCCCCGAGGGAATCAAAAGCACCCCGACCCGTTACATCGCCACTACGGCGCCGCAGGCGCTGTTGATGATGAATGGCGACTTCACCTTCGAGCGCGCCCGGAAACTGGCCGAGCGTTGGAACGACGTCAGCGACGATGAAGCGTTTGTTGCCGATCTCTTCCGGACGTTGGCCGGTCGTCCTCCCGAGCCTAAGGAACTCGAACGATCACTCGCGTTCCTGCAAGGGTCAGGAGAAGAAGAGAAGCAGACGCGCCGGGTAGACTTCTGCCATGTGCTGCTGAACTCGAACCTGTTTTTATATGTTGAATAAAGAAACGTTCTAAATCACCAGAGCGACAAAGGAAACTGGGATCGACCCACAACCTGCTGATTACGACGTTTTCAATAGTGGACAATGACTTATGACTTCATCGATTTGCCGACAAGCTGGTATTCCTCATCACGAGCGACTGCATTCCCGGCGGGATTTTCTCGCGAAAGCGGGAATGGGCTTTGGAGCGATTGCCTACAGCGGATTGTCGTACGGAGCGACGGTTCAATCGCAGCCGCCGATGGCTCATCATGCCGCGCGTGCCAAGTCAGTGATCTTCTGTTTCATGGAGGGGGGCCCGAGTCAGCTCGATACATTCGACTACAAGCCGCTCGTCAATGAACTGGCGGGAAAACCGCTGCCGGAAGGATTCAAGGAACCGATCACGGCAATGGGGGAAAAAGGTTCGCCGATCCTCGCCGCGCCCCGTACCTGGAAACGGCACGGCGAAAGTGGTCTGTGGGTTTCCGAGCTATTGCCCGAAACGGCGAAGCATGTCGATGATCTGGCCGTGATCCATTCCTGCTGGGGGAACGGAATCAATCACGCCGGCGGAATGATGCAGATGCATACCTGCACCCCGCTTGCGGGGCGGCCTTCCCTCGGAGCATGGGTCACCTACGGACTCGGCTCCGAAAACGAAAACCTGCCCGCCTACGTGGTAATGAAGGATGCCAATAAACCGCTGGCGAGCGGCGCCCGGAATTACGGCTCCGGTTTCATGCCCGCCACCTACCAGGGAACTCTCTTCCAGAACAAGGAAGGGGAACCACTCGCGAACCTCGCGATCCGTCAGAGCGAATCACCTGCAAGGCAGCGCGAAAAACTGGACCTGCTGCAACAGTTCAACAAAGATCATTACGCGGAGCGGACACAACAATCCGAACTTGACGCGCGGATTCGCAGTTATGAACTCGCGTTCAAAATGCAGTCCGCTGCTCCGGAGGCGGTCGCTCTCGAAGAGGAGACAGCCGAGACTCTTGCCCTGTATGGCATCGATGAAAAAGAGACGGATACCTACGGGCGACAATGCCTGCTCGCGAGACGACTTGTCGAG
>PABD01000121.1 GCA_002702685.1 Planctomyces sp. | reverse complement strand
CTCGAAGACGCCCAACCGGTAGCGCTCGACTTATTGAAAGATGACCACCTCACCGACGAGGAGAAAGTCTCCCTCACCGCGTGCCTTGGCCAAACAGGGACTCCCGCCGTCGTCGAACCGCTGCTCGATCAATTCGAGTCCAGCAAAAAAGAAGCCTTGCGCATCGCGACTCTCGATGCCCTAGGACGATTTGACGTTCCCCTCGTCGCCGAACGGCTGCTCCCGCTGCCTGCGGATATAAGTGAAGGCTTGAAATCCCAGGTCATCTCACTGCTCTGCAGTCGCTCCCAGTGGGCGAAGGAACTGTTAACTGAAATCACCACGAAGAAACTGAACGCCACCGAGGTGACCCTGGATCAGGTGCGGCAACTGCTGACCCACGACGACCCTGACCTCAATGATCAGATCAAGCACATCTGGGGGACGATCCAGCCCGCGACCCCGCAGGAAAAACAAGGGCGCATCAAAGCGGTTCTGAAAATTCTCTCGCAGGCCGAGGGGGATGCGACGGCGGGCGAGGTCGTCTTCACGAAAACGTGTGCCACCTGCCATAAGCTGCACGGCAAAGGGACGAATATCGGTCCCGATCTGACGGGAGCCGAACGGAAAGATCGCCAGAAGCTGCTGGAAAACATCATCGACCCGAGCGCCATGATCCGTTCCCAGTACATCATGTACAACGCCGTGACCATCGATGGCCGCATTCTCTCCGGACTGCTGGCCGACTCCAACGACAATACCGTCACGCTGATCGACAAGCAGAACAATCGCATCGTCATCAACCGAAGCGACCTCGACGAACTCGAAGAGTCCAAAATCTCCCTGATGCCCGAAAAGATCCTGGAACCGCTGACCGACGAGGAACTGCGGGATTTGTTTGCTTATATTCAGGCGAACTGAGTTCCCGTTCCAACAATTTTTATTTTTACCGTTATATTTGATCACGCCGTTCCGCCTCTCTTACGGGGACGTGCAGCTCACGCTTTCGTGAGGAGGAACCGATGAATACAGTGCCCTATAAACTTGTCGGGTGGATCTGCGTCGGCTTGCTGATAGCGGCCGTGGCGTCCAGTCTTTACATGGCAAAACTGCGAAGCACCACACTCAAGTCCGTAAAAGTGACGTTCGTAGGAGAAGAGGAACTCCGCGACCACGATCTTCCCTTGATTAAACAGCGGGAGGCATTACCCGATTATGGGTTGTACTTGAATCATCGACGCCACGGTCGGATATTGCTCAACACACATCTCGACCAGTCAGCGAAAGAAGGACTGGCGTGGGATGATTTCGAGGAATACAGCGTCGAAGATATCTCCGCAGTCCGGTTATTTGACGAGGATAAGATCATATCGGAAGATTTAGCGGAAGTCAGAATCAGCGCCGAGCCTGTCACCCTGAACGAGTATCAATTCGAATTCACAGTGGAAGAGTCGTTCGATGTCGGACTGAAATCATTCTGGGACACCCCGGTGGGTACCGCCGTCATCTGGTCCATCGGGATCGTCCTGCTGGTGATGATTGGCGCCGCAATTGGTCCCTACCTTTCGTGACGACTTTCGCATATGAAATCGGCACGCCCTAACCTGAGCTTCCTCCCCTCCCCTCCCCTCCGTCAGGTCTGACTCTTGTTCCAGTCATTCATTAATCGCAAAATGCTGATCATCGCGGCGCTCGCGATCGTGGCAATCGTCGCGCACCTGCTGCTCCGTTGGTTCGGGCCAACAGACCAGCCCATCATCGTGAACCTCCCGTTATACGTCGCTCTGATTTTCGGCGGGGCACCGCTCGTCTGGGAATTGCTCCTCAATCTGTTGCGGCGCGAGTTCGGTTCCGATCTGCTTGCGGGGATTTCGATCGTCACGTCAGTCATCCTGGGAGAGTACCTGGCCGGTACGCTCGTAGTGCTGATGCTCTCGGGCGGAGAAGCACTGGAAGCTTACGCCGTGCGAAGTGCGTCGGCCGTCCTGAAAGCGCTGTCGAAGCGAATGCCTTCCGTCGCGCATCGGAAAGAGGATGGCAGCCTGCGGGACGTCCCCGCCGAGGACCTTCGTGTGGACGATATCGTCGTCGTCTATCCGCACGAAGTCTGTCCAATCGACGGGACCGTCGTCGAAGGCCATAGTGTGATGGACGAGTCCTACCTGACGGGCGAACCCTACATGATGTCGAAGACTCCCGGTTCCACGGTCATGTCAGGCGCCATCAACGGGGAGAGCCCGCTGACGATTCGCGCGGACAAGCTCGCAGTCGACTCCCGCTACGCCCAGATCGTCAAAGTGATCGAAACTTCCCAGGAACAGCGCCCCCATATCCGACGGCTGGGCGACCAACTCGGAGCGTTTTACACGCCGGTCGCGGTGGCATTGGCGATCATCGCCTGGATATTCAGTGGCGATCCCATCCGCTTTCTGGCGGTGTTGGTCGTCGCCACCCCCTGCCCGCTCCTGATTGCCATTCCCGTCACCATCATTGGTTCGATTTCACTCGCCGCCAAACGGGCCATCGTGATTCGTGATCCGACCGTGCTCGAAAAAATCGACCGCTGCCGAACCGTGATTTTCGACAAGACAGGCACGCTCACCTACGGTGAACCTCATCTGACGGAACAGCTGGCCGCGCCGGGTCAGGATCCTCGTGGAATTCTAGGCTTGGTGGCGAGCATCGAACGGTATTCCAAACATCCCCTGGCGGAAGCGATCGTCGCAGCGGCAAATAAAGACAACCTCGTCCTGCACGAGGCCGCCGAAATCAATGAAGCTCCCGGTCAGGGACTGCGGGCCATCGTGAACGATCATGAAGTCCGCATCACCAATCGCCGCGGTTTCCTGAAAAACTACCCCGCAGAGGGACATCTCCTGCCCGCTGAGTCTTCCGGACTTGAATGCGTGATTCTGCTCGACGGCAAATACGCGGCAACGTATAAGTTTCGCGATGTGCCGCGGCGGGAAGGAAAGCCATTCATCCATCACCTGCAACCACGCCACCACATTGAACGGGTGATGCTCCTTTCCGGTGACCGGGAATCAGAAGCCAGGTATCTCGCCGAGCAGGTCGGCATCGATGATATCCAGGCCGAGAAGAGCCCCGAAGAAAAACTGGCCATCGTTCAACACGAAGTTGCTCAGCGTGACACCCTGTATGTGGGCGATGGCATCAACGATGCCCCCGCCCTGCTCGCGGCAACCGTGGGAATCGCGTTCGGGCAGAACAGTGATGTCACTTCCGAAGCCGCTGGCGCGATCGTGCTCGATTCGTCACTCCAGAAAGTCGACGAACTGATGCACATCAGCCGGCGCATGCGGCGAATCGCCCTGCAGAGCGCCGTGGGCGGCATGGTGCTCAGCATCGTCGCCATGCTCTTCGCCGCCGCCGGTTACCTTTCCCCCGTCGCCGGCGCCATCATCCAGGAAGCGATCGACGTCCTCGCCGTCCTCAACGCCCTCCGCGTCGCGATGCCCCCGAAGCAACTGACGGATTATTGAGCGTCGTCAGGCTGAGCGTCTTCAGTTGGGGATTTTTGGGCGATGTCCGTTTCGATTTTTTGAATTGCTTCGAGGACAGCCGCTCTCACCCGCTCATCAGAATGATCGCGTTCCATGTTCAAGTCATCAAGCGAAGACGCAGCATAAGCCCCCAGGCGCCCGAGGGTGGTTGCGGCACGCCGCGCTTTGTTCGCGTCTTCGCCATGCAGGAGTTGAGTTAACAGGCCGATTTTTCGTTCGAGGTTTTCGAGAAACGAACTCTCTGATCGTGCGGGAATATTCGGCCGATTCAAATTCGTCTCGGATTGCTTAATTTTGATGGTGGCCTGGTTGATCGCCTCTTTTACTTCAGCGTTTGGATGATTTCTCAGTTGCATGAGATCGGGTAGACAGCGGATCGCTTCCACTCCCATTTCAGCCAATTCCTGCGCGGCGACCACCGCAAGCTGATCGTTTTCGCCCAGAACAATCGTCATCAACTGATACCGCTTCCGCATGCTGGCAAGTTCATCGACCGGTTGGCCTCCTCCCGCTTCCGAAACTGCGGTTATCTCTTCAATCTGCGCAATCGCCTGTTCAATTAGGATAATTGCCTGTTGAATCGCCTCTCGGACGGAAGAATCGGGATGATCCTTGAGCATCTTCAAATCGGACAGAGCTGGTTCCGCGTTCGTACCCATCTGGCCAAGCACGATCGCGGCCCGTTCGGCTTTTTTCAGGTCCGGCCCCTTGATCAGGGTCGTCAGCCCCTTCAACTTCCTATCGAGGTTCTCCTCCCCGGAGATTGAATTCGATTCTTCCAGGATCTCTCCTCGTGGAACAGGTCGTCGCAACTCCTGCCCCACACTCGGGTCGACAGCAAACAAAACCAACAGAACGAGGGAGAGTATTCGCTTGAACATGCAGACCATCCATTTCAGAGAGGCGCAGGACAGATTGGTAATTATTCTACACAGCACATTTTAGATTCACCCCGCTCGAAAATGGAAGAGGGACTTCTGCGACGCTTATGCCGAACCCCGAAACCAACGGTGGTTGTTATTCGTCTTCCTTGTAACGGAAAAACTCGTCTGGGTAGTTGGGATTGAGGGAGATGATTTCGTACTCTATCGTCTCGGACCTGCCTCGCGACGAGTCACCCTCGCTCGATACGGTGACAGTGGCATTGCGGGGATACCACAAACCCGGTTCCAGTTCCTGCCACGCCGTCACTTCCAGCATCTCCACCGAGCCTTTCGAATCGCCTGCGTCCGCGACTGACGTGACTTTTATCGGGATATAGTTTTTGTCGACGGCAAGATAGAAGTAAGTGTTCCATTCCGACGCGTTGTCAGCCTCTTTCGAATTACTGGTGCACTTTACAACAACAGTGGACTCCTCGCCTACCATTTCCTCTCTGACCACCTCGCATTTCGAAGTCCATTTCGCTCCCACCATCGAGACATATCCTTCGCCTGGTGTGCCCCCCGCTAACACTTCGGACAATGGTCGATAGGGAAAACGCGCACGGAGCAACAAAGAGTGCGGCATCGCAACCGCATGCCTCAGTGCTTCGACTTCGATGCGGTGGACATCATCCGTGTTTTCTTTCTTCATCAAAGTTGCTCCGTCATAAGACAGGGTGTAGGTCTGATCGGGAACGGCACACAACATTTCGACCGGAACTTGACGCACGATTCCGCCGCCATTTTCCAAACGGACACGCTCCGACTTCATTACATGACAGATCGCTTCCGAACCGGATATAGCATTCTCGATCCAAAACTGGTCTCCCTTTCGGACAGCATGGACAATCGACTTGCCGCGGTGTTCATGCACTGGAAGTGGCTCTGATGGTAGACCACCGCTCGGTGAGAATACGTCCATCTGTTCAAACGGATCGACGGCAAAACCAACCGGTGGTTCAAGCAGCCGTTTCTTGCGAACGAAATTGACGTTTTCCCTGACTTCGATGTCGCCGTAAAGCGTCTCTTGCCCTGTTACAAACGAAATGAGTTCTTCCAGCGTCACGCTCACTTCCGAAACAGATTCGGCGGCTTCTCCTTGTATATTGATACCAGCCTCTGCGTTTTTCCCTTGTTCCAAACTGGAACTGAGCACATTCGTCGCGCCGCCACCAACAGCCATCAGTGTCACCAATGCCCCAGCCAGAGCAATCTTTGTTTTAGATGACATCAGCACTGCCCCTTTGAATAGACTCGTTGTCACACCAGCGGCTCCGCCCGCTGTCACCACCACCGAACCGACACACGCCTGCGTCGTCGACTGCACCAGCGCCGTTGTTACACACGCCATTGCCGATGTCTGCTGCATCTGCCACGCCGCTAGGACCACCGACATGCCGACCCCCTGCTTCACCAACCGGTCCTTGAGCAGGCTCTTGCCCCGTTCCAAACGTCCTTTGACGGCGCCGGGCGTGATCCCCAGGCAGGCGGCCGCTTCTTGCTGGGTTTTTCCTTCGAGGTAACACAGGATCACGGCGGACTGGTATTGCTCGGGCAGTTGTTCGACTTCCGCGAGCAGGAGCCGGGCGTCATCCTCGTTCTCGGTCGGAATGGGTGCGATCATGTTTTGCTCCAGCAACTTCGGGGGAAACTGTTTCGGCAGTTCGTTCGCGCGTTCGCAACAGTTGACGCGATACATTCTGGGCAACCCGGAGCAACCAGCAGGAGACGGCCTGCCGGTCGCGGATGGTTGTCGCTTTTGTCGTCAGCTGCAGAAAGGTTGTTTGAAAAGCCTCTTCGGCGTCTTCCGGACTCCGCAATGTTTGACGCGCGATCGTCATCACCAGTTGCGAATGCCGCAAGATCAACGATTCGAGCGCTCCCCTGTCCGCGTGGTCGATGGCGCTCGCCAACAGTTCGGCATCAGTCGCGGGCTTGGCCTTCAGATCCGTAGAGCTGTTCATTTTGGAAATCCAACAAGCATTGTGATTCGCGGCGAAGATGAAAGTTCGATCTTCCTCCTTCTACAGGATGCGCCCGGCCCGGGATCCGCACGCACGAGTTCGTAGAAACTCAGGACTTTTCCGAAATTCGATACGAAGTCTGTGCGCGAGCGATTAATCGGATGCGCGCGGTGCCAATCCTGATCACTTAAGGTGTATCCGTCGCGTCCGCCTCGGGAGCGATCAGCTCGGCGGCGAGAATATCGCTGAAGCGAACGGGCCCACCCAAGGCAGCGAGTCTCAGCAGAGCTTCATCCTGTGGCTTCGTCTCATCGAGCGGAATGACAAACCAGAGTCGTCCGTCTCCGTAAATGAACCAGTATTGCTGATCTCGGAACAATTTCAGGTGAACGGGTGCGGGTTCATTCATTGTCGCCGACGCGATTGAATCGAGTACAATCCATTCGCGTTGCCGTTCTATGGACGCGGGTACGTGGAGAAGTTCCTTCGCCGTCGAATTGAGTCGAATGGCCCAGTGGTCCTCTCCGGCGGTCTCTGCGAACACAATCAAAGCACTTTCCGCCTCGGCGACATCCGCCACCAGTTCCACCATGTAGTGGTCGGGACAGTTTTCCCGAGAACCATTGTCACCCCCCAAAAAATCACACAATCGGGTGTTGATGATCCCGCCGTCTTCGACAACCAGAAACTGTTCTCCCTCTGTTCCGTCGGCAGGGTGAACGTATCCCCCTTCGATCTGCCACCCATCCAGACTCTTTCCCAGGAACAGGTAGTTGTCGGCGAGTTTGAGCATTTGCGGCACGGGGGCCACCCTGGGCGTGCGATACCAGCTATACCCTCCCCAGCCGACAAGGATCGCGGCCACCATGGTGACTGCATAAATGGACCTTCGTTTCCGCTTGGAAGCGTTGGTCGAAATAGACGGTTCCGCGCCGATCAACACCGTATCATCCAGCACATTTCCGGTCGTTGCCTGGTTCACCGCTGTCTGGTAGGCCCCTCGACCGAGGAGAATCGTATCGGAGTGAGAGCCGGAAGGAGAGGCTCGATTCATCAATTCGGCACACCGTCGCCACAAGTCGCCGTAGTCGGAAAACCGTTCCTCCGGATCGAGCGCCATCATGTGATCGATAAAATCAATCGTTTCGGAGGAGACATCCGGGTTGAGTTCCGCCACGGGTCGCGGTTTGCCGGCAACCTTCAGAGCCAGTATCTGATTGAGCGATTTAGCGGCGAAGGGAGCCTCCCCTGTGACCAGGTGATACAACGTCGCTCCCAGCGCGTAGATGTCGACGCGATGATCGAAGGTGTCATGTTCGAGTTGCTCGGGCGCGAGATAGTGGGGACTGCCGATCGTGGAATTCTCGGACGTCAACCGCGTGCGATCTTCTCCCTGCTCCGCCAGAAAAGCGAGACCGAAGTCCGCAATCTTCACCAGCGGAACATTCTTCGGCAGCGGATACCCTTTTGGTGGGTGAGCGAGCAACAGGTTCGACGGTTTAATATCCCGGTGCACGATTTTATGTTCGTAGGCTTGCGTCAAACCGGATATCGCCTGCAGGATGATTGCCAGCGCGACCCCCTCGTCGAGCGGTCCCTTCTGCTTGACGTACTGATCGGCGTTGATTCCATCCACGAGCTCCATTGTGAAATAGAATCGGCCATGCTGCTCGCCGAAATCGTACGCGGTGACGATATGCGGATGCTGCAACCGGGCGACCGCCTGGGCCTCCTGCTGAAACCGGCGGGCAATGTTCGGTACTCCGACCTGGGAAAGCAGAACCGTCTTGAGTGCCACTTCCCGTCCCAGCGCGAGTTGCTCCGCCCGGTAGATGACTCCCATTCCACCGACGCCGATCACATCCTTGATGCGATAACCGGGAACAATCCGTTCCGGCGCCATCATCGTCTGAAGAATGTCGAGCTGCACCGGGGTCAGCAGCCCTTTCTCGGAAACGATCTCATACGGACTTCGTTCCCGCGCCGCCGTTTCCGTCGCGAGTTCGCTCGCCTGTTCCTCAGTAAGCAACGAGAGCCGGACGGCCACTTCAAAAAACTGCTTACTCTCATCAGGGGACGACATCGGATTGAATTCATTCTCGTTGGAGGGACCGGATACTCAATCAACGAATCTCTCGATCGAGTCGGATCGAACGCGCGAGTAGCGAGCCTGTGGAACCTCCCCTGCGTCGGAATGTTATTCCGCCACGGGCTCAACCAGTGCTTCGTCGACGGCTTCGGTTGGAGACGGTTCCTGCTTCGCCAAAGATTTGATCATCTGCTTCACCTGTCCGAGCACAGACTCAATCGAAGGCCGGTCTGTAATCGATCGACCGACATAGGCAAACGTGATGTTACCAGATTCGTCAAAGATGTAGGTCGAGGGTTTCGAGAGATCTTTTCGAATCCCCAGATAATCAACGAGGTTCAGATGCGGGTCGATCAGTATTGGCAGTTCCGTCTGTTCCCGTTTCCAACCGTGACGTTTCTCTGTCTCCCCGAGAAACTCGTTGATTTCATTTGTCGAGAAATCCCCCGTGATTGGATACACGATCAGGACTTCAGTATCAAGATTCTGAAACTGCCGGTACGACATCACGTACCGCGATGTCAACGTCGAGCAGAACGGGCAGATGGGAACAGTATTCCCGCGGGTCATCACCAGGACGGTGCGACGCTTCCCGATGTAATCGCTGAGCGGCACCTCTTTTCCGTCGAGATTGAACAGCTTGATATCCCGAGGGGACTGCGGAATTTCCGTGTTCGTTTTCGCATCCGCAACGAATTCGAAGTTCTTGAAATACGGGTCATCATCACTGACCTGATATCCGCCGTATTGCGAAGAACATCCAGGAAAAATGAGCGTCAGAACCAGAAGAATTCCGAGGCATCGCCAGAGCGTAAATTGAGTCTGCATTCCCTGTATTTTAAAAACGCGATGCATGATCGACTCCTGCGGATAAATGCTCCATGACATCCCCGGAGACAGGCGCTGGTCTCCGTTGTTCAATTGTCGAACGAGAGGGAGTTAAGATCAAGAAGCAGCACCGTGAATACGCTGCCGAATTGAGCCCTTCCTGAAATCGATCACCCCTCGCCCCATTCCCACAGCGCATAAAAAAAGCCTTCCTCATCATGGTTGATGAGGAAGGCTTTGTGTTTAATTCCGGCGATGACCTACTTTCGCACTGGTATGCACT
>PABD01000120.1 GCA_002702685.1 Planctomyces sp. | reverse complement strand
ATGAGCCTTTTTCGTGACCGAACATTTCACTTTCGAGGAGGGATTCCGGAATCGCCGCGCAGTTGATCGTATGAAACGGCTTTTCGGCTCGTTTGCTGTGGTGATAGATTGCCTGGGCAACAACCTCCTTGCCGGTGCCGCTCTCTCCCAGAAGCAAGACGCTGATATCCTGCACCGCGACCTGGCCGATCGCTTTATAGATCTCTTTCATGGCGTCACATCGCCCGATGATCGATTCTCGTGAACTGACATCCGGGTCGGATCCGGGAACAGCCGGTTGCACCTTGATCATGTGGCTGAGGTGAAATGCCTTGTCGATCAGTGATTTCAGCTGATCGAGTTCCAGGGGCTTGAAGAGGTAGTCGTATGCCCCCAGTTTGGTCGCTTCGATAGCGGTTTCGACGGTGCCGTGGCCGGTAATGAAGATCACCGGCGTGCGTGAATCGATTTCGCGAATGCGCAAAAAGCATTCAAGCCCCGTCTTGTCCGGGAGGCGGAGGTCGAGCACTACGACGTCCGGGTTTTCCGAGGCTACCAGTGCCTCTCCCTCCGCGGCAGTTTCGGCCGTCAGTAATTCAATGCCGGGGTCATCGAAGGCCCGTCTGAAAGCGTGCAGAATGGAAGATTCATCATCGATGACTAATAACCGGGGCATGACTCTTCTTTCTGCATTTCCTGCTTCCGGGAAACCGGTAGATGCAATTCGAAGCAGGCTCCTTCTTCCAGATTGAATCCGTGTAAGCTCCCTTTGTGTTCCTCGGCAATCCGTCGACTGATCCCCAGCCCCAGTCCGACACCGGACTTCTTGTTTGTGACAAAGGGGTCAAACAGGCGGTCCAGAATATCCGGTGCGATGCCACTCCCCGAGTCGATGATTCGCACCACCGCTTCGGATTCCTCCTGGTTCAATTCAATCTTGAGCTCGCCCCCGTCGGGCATGGCGTCGAACGCGTTCAGTATCAGGTTCAATAACAATTGTTGGATTTGCTCGGAATCCGCGACCACTTCAACCGGAGTCTCCGGCGAGTCGAGTTTGAGCCGGATACCTGCGGACTTCGCGCGTCCTTCCACCAGCATCCGGGTTCGATCGAGGATCTGCTGAAGCGAGATGACTTTCCGTTCCGGTCGAGAAGGGCGGGCGTAATCGAGAAGACTGCTGACGGAACGCTCCATCCGTCGGATCTCGTGTTCCACCAGTTCCAGGTCTTCCGATGGCATGCCCTGTTTTTCGAGACGCTGGCGGTCGGCTTGGATCAACATCTTGATCGAGGTCAGCGGATTCCGTATCTCGTGCGCGACACCGGTGGCGAGCTCCGCGAGGGTTTTCATCTGTTGCGACCGCATCGCTTCCCGTTCCCGGGCGGCGTCCGTGCGTGCTTTTTCGAGTCGCTGCGCTTCCGTCAGATCGCGGATGATAGCGACATAGTTCGGTTGATGTTCGGGGGGAATCTCTGCCAGGGAGAGGGCGAGGGGAAAACGCGAGTTGTCACTGCGGACTCCCTCCTGCTGTCGCGTTTCGTTGGCAGACGTTGGCCGCATGACGAAGTCCGGCAGAATGTCGGTGACATGTTGTGCAAGCAACTGCTGCGGTTGAAACTGAAACAACATCTGGGCGGCACGATTGACTGAGAGGATGTACCCCTGGGAATCGATCGTGATAATTCCGTCCGCCGCCGAATTGACGACCGTCTCCGTGCGGGCCTGTTCATCAATCGCAATCTGCCGCAGTGGTCCGATGATAATTAACCACAGGGCCGGGGCGGAGAGTATGGTGAGCGAAATGGCGTCTACGAGGGCGTAGGTTTCGGAAGAGAGATCCTCGGGAAGAAAGATAGGCAGGGCGAGCATGATGCACGCCTCGACAAAAAACACCACCACCAGCACCAGCGCAATCAACCGGGATGGCGTCTTGAGGATTTTCTGCAAGGCGGCGGAGGTGGTGGCCATTAAATACAGGTTCAGCTGAAACGACGGAAGCGACAGGGTATAGTGGACGCGCTGCCGTAAATTGTAAATCATCGACCGTCGTCGAGCGAGATTCAGTCCATTGTTTTTCATGAACGTACCTTTGATACGCAATTCGACTCAGTCGACGGGATCCTGATGAGTCACGTGTTCGTGATGAAGTCCCCGGGCAAACCAGGGGTAAATGCACGGCACCACCAGCGACGTCAGCAATGTGGAGGTGATCAAGCCCCCAATCACTACCGTCGCCAGTGGCCGCTGCATCTCAGCCCCATCGGAAGTAGATATGGCCATCGGTAGAAAACCCAGGCTGGCCACAGTCGCTGTCATCAGCACGGGACGTAACCGAGCGAGCGCGGTCTGGTAGCTCACTTCCCGCAGGGGTACGCCCGTATGTCGTAAATGTTCCGCCGCACTGACCCAGACAAGTCCGTTGAGCACCGCCACGCCGAAGAGGGCGATGAACCCTACGCCCGCGGAAATACTGAACGGCATTTCGCGGTAGAAGAGCGCCAGAACTCCGCCCGACGCCGCCATCGGCACCGCCAGGAAGATCAACAGCGCCAGCCGGAGTGAACCAAGACTGGTGTGCAGCAGAAGTAGAATGATCACCAGCACGATCGGGGTGATGATCATCAGTCGGAGGCTGGCCGACTGCAGATTCTCAAAGTCACCCCCCCAGCGGATTTCGTAACCGGCGGGAAGGTCGACTTCCTTGCCGATCACACGCTGTGCTTCCGCGACAAACGAAGCGACGTCGCGGCCGCGCACGTTGGCGGAGATAAAAGTCCTGCGCCGGTTGGCCTCGTGCTCGATGGAGGGAGGGGTTTCTTCAAGTTTGATATCCGCGAGATTGCGAAGAGGCACCGGTTTGCCGTTCATCTCCGTCACCGGAATCTGCGCAAGCAACGAGAGATCCTCCCGCCATTTCTCTGGAACGCGGACCATAATCGGGTATCGGGCTCGGCCTTCGACGATCTGGCCCACCTGGTGTCCACCTAACGAGGAAACCACGTCGAGCACCGCCTGGGCATCGACACCATACAGGGCGAGTTGCTCCGGCTTTGCGCGAATGGTGAGGGTGGCGAGATTCGCCTGGTAATCCGCCTTCACATCCACCGCTCCCGGAATTTCCCGTAACTTGCCTTCGATCTCTTTACCTTTGCGCCCGAGTGTTTCGAGATCGTCACCGTAGAGCAGCACGGCGACGTCCGCCTTAACCCCCGCCACGAGTTCGTCGACGCGCATCTCGATCGGCTGGGTAAAGCCAAATGCGACTCCGGGTACTTTGGAAGTCAACTCCGCCGACATCTCTTCGATGAGATCGTCACGTGACTTGTGTTCCGGCCATTGGTCCATCGGTTTGAGCAGCACCCAGACATCCGTCTGGTGAACGCCCATCACGTCGTTCGCGATTTCCGGACGTCCGGTCTTGCTGAAAACCGTTTTGACTTCCGGGTATTCGATCAGAACCTTTTCGATCTGAGTCGACATTTCAATCGATCCTTCCAGCGTAGCACTGGGCAACCGCACGGCTTCGACCAGCAGGTCTCCTTCTTCGAGACGCGGCATGAATTCCGCCCCCAGGTTCATTCCGACGGGAATGCTGACCAGAAACAGGGCGAGCGCCGTGGTCACCGTAATGATCGGATGCCGAATCGCGCGTCCGACGAGCGGATCGTAGATCTTTTTAATCCAGCGGATCAGAAAGACGTCTTTTTCTTCAATCCGCTTCGGCAACACGATCGATGCGAGCGCCGGCATGAGTGTCATCGACAGAATCATGGAGCCGGCGAGAGCAAACAGAACAGTGAGCGCCATTGGTCGGAAGAGTTTGCCTTCCGTCCCTTCCATGAGCAGGATGGGCAGAAAGACGACCGAAATAATCAGCTCGCCGAACATCGTGGGCTTCCGCACTTCGACAGCGGCGTCGCGGATGATTTGGAGGTGAGATTTGCTTCCATCCGAATGCGAAATGCGATGAATGCAGTTTTCGATCATGATGACGGAACTGTCGACAATCAGTCCGAAGTCAATCGCCCCCAGGCTCATCAGGCTGGCGGTGATGGCGGTGTACGCCATGATGTTGGTGGCGAACAGCATTGAAAGTGGAATGGCGAGCGCCACGATGATACCCGCCCGGAGGTTGCCCAGCATCAACAGCAGCACGACGATGACCAGCACGCCCCCTTCCAGCAGGTTCTTCATCACCGTGTGCAGCGTTCGCCCAATCAGGGCGGCCCGGTCATAAGTGATCTCGAGTCTGACACCGTCCGGAAGCGTGGGCTGGATTTCATCGAGGCGTACTTTGACACGTTCGACGACGTCGCGGGAGTTCTCGCCGATCAACATCATGACGAGGCCGGTCACCGCTTCGCCGCGTCCGTCACGGGTGACGGCCCCCTGGCGGGTCATCGGGGCGAGTTCGACGTTGGCGATATCACGAACGAGAATCGGTGTGCCATCCTGCTCTCGGCGAACGACGACTTCGCTGATATCGTCGATTGTTTTCAACAGTGATTCGCCGCGAATAAACTGCTGTTCGCCGTGGTGAATGATATAACCTCCGCCTGCGGTGGCGTTGTTATTCTGGAGCCGCTGAAACAGCGTGTCCATGGTGATGCCGTAGCTCGCCATGCGATCGGGATCGGGTTGGATTTCGTAGGTCCGATAGTAACCACCATGAGTGTTTATCTCCGTGACGCCGCGTACTTCACGGAGGCGAGGAGCGATCTCCCATTCCAGCATGCTGCGGAGTTCCATCGGCGTGTAACTTTCTCCACGCACTTCAAACTGCAGAATCTCGCCCAGGGCGGTGGTCAACGGCCCCAGGGCGGGAGTTCCATAACCGGCAGGAATGTTGGCCGCCGCGTCGCTCAATCGTTCCGTGACGAGTTGTCGCGCCCAGTAGATGTCCGTCCCTTCTTCGAACACGATCGTGACGACCGAGATCCCGAATTTCGAGACGCTGCGAAGCTCTTCCACATTCGGCAGTCCCCCCATCGTCGTTTCGACCGGATAGGTGACGTACTGTTCGACCTCGACCGGAGACAGAGACCCCGCGTCGGTCACGACCTGCACCTGCACGTTGGTCATGTCGGGGACGGCGTCGATCGGCAGGTGAATCGCCGAATACACACCGGCGGCGGCGACGAGGAAAGTGAGAATAATCACGAGGCCGCGATTATTCAGTGAGAACTCGATCAGGCGGGTTAACATGAGTCAGGCTTCTGGTGAGTGTAAAATGATGAGCCATTTGGAGCAGGAATGCAGAAGAACGAGCGTGAATCGCTATTCCTCTTCCCCTTCCAGGAGAAGTTCCGATTTCAGGAGGAAGGCGCCTTTACGGACGACCTTCTGCCCGACTTCCAGTCCTTCTGTGATTTCGACCCAATCCGGAGACGCTTTCCCCGTCTGGATGTCGACTCGTGCGAATCCCGAATTCCCCTGATCGATGAATACAAATTGTTGATTGTCATGCTGCACGATCGATTCCGGATGGATGGCGATCGCTTCGCGAGGTTCTCCCACAGGTAATCCGACGCGCACAAACATGCCCGGCCGCAGGAGTCCTGAAGTGTTGTCGATTGTGGCGACGAGCGGCACCGCGTTGTCCGCTGTCGAGACTTCTCGACCGATGTAATGGATTTTCGCGGTCATCGACTGGTCAGGTAATGCTGATGCGGTCACGTCGATTTCTGTACCGGGCGTTAACTGCACCGCTTTCCAGTCGTTGTCGCGAATATCGGCGGAGACGTAGAGTGAGGATGTATCTGCGAGAACACAGATCGGATCCGTTGTGGAAAGCCGCTCGTTACGGGCGAGTGCGAGTGACTCGATCGTGCCGCTGAACGGGGCCTTGATCTCGAGGCTTGACAGGGAATCGCCGCTGAATTCCTCAGTCAATTCCGATGCGTTCCCCATGAGCGTCCGCAATTCTTCTCTGGCGATCTTCAATTGTCGTTCCGCGTCGGCAAGGTCAGAGGTTGCCTGTCGCCTGGCCTGGGCCGCGTCATATCGGGATTGATCGCAGGCGGATTTATATTCAGAGCCGGTTACCTGCAGGTCTGATTCCCACTCACGGATCTGCCTTCCGGCGATCGCACCGGTTTGCGCCATCGGTTGGACTTTCACCATCAGTTCAGAGGCAAGCAGGAATCGCGAATACGCCGAAAGAATGCGCTGGCGGTAGTCTCCGAGCGATTTGTCTGTAAAGGAATCTTCAATTTCTTTAATCGGGGTCTTCAGCTCGAGCGCCTGTAAGAGCTCTTCGAGGTTCGACGAAATCTCATCCATGCGGTCGAACTCCGCCTGGGCGAGTTCCATCGCAGCCTGACGTCGAAGAATCTCGGATCGCGCTCGTCCGATCTCGGCACTGTTCACAACCGCCAGGAGATCACCTTTTTGGACTTCATCGCCAGGCTTCACCGGCAGTTCTGCCAGAATACCGGAGATCGGAGCCTTGATCGCGATGTGCCTGGTTTCATCGTAGAGCAACCGGCCGGGTACCGTATGCTCCGGTTGAATGAGGTGCGTGCTGACAACCTCGGTCGTCAAACCACCGGCCGCGACTTTCTCCGGAGTCAACGTGACCAGTCCTGTCGCCTCGGCGGGGACGTCTTCGCTGTATTCTTCGACGATATTCTCGACGACTTCCGTGGAAGAGGCTTCATGGAAATACCAGGCGGCAACAGCGCTGACAGCGATCAGTATTCCTGCGACGAGCTTGATGGTCGGGGCGGTTAAATACCGTGAGGGGTTAGTGAGAGCCTGGCTCATGTAGCGTTACTTTCTCGGGTGATGACGTATGAATTCCTGGAGGCGTCATCACAAATGCATTAAGCATGCCAACGTCGTTTAACGCGAAAAAAGTAACGTAAGTCCGGGAAACAACGCTGTTTGATTACTTGAGGACATTGCGCGCATGGAACGGTGGAAAGAACCTGACCATGTCGGGGGAAACATTGTTTCCAGACAGGAACGACATGCCACAAAAAGTGGGCATATCAGGTCTCTGGATTAACAGAAGACCGTTTTTTGGACGGTTCGAAGAGACGGCCCAGCGGGCTCAGCAGCAGGGCGGGCAGCAGCAGGAGATCTCCCACCAGAGCAGTGAAAAGGAGATAGAGCATCATCCAGGCGAATCGGCTAGTGGGGACAAAATCACTGAGCCCGAAGATCAAGAGCCCCAGTCCGCAGATCAACGTCGTCTGCATCATCGCGCGTCCGCAGTGGTGATAGGCATAGTTCACCGCTTCCTGGCGATGCAGTCCGTTACTGAGCCCGCGGCGAAAAAAGGTGAGGTAGTGCAGCGTATCATCCACCGCGACTCCGAGGGCGACACTCGCCGTCATCATCGATCCAATGTCGACAGCGATTCCGCGCCAGCCAATGATGCCGAAGACGAGCAGGATCGGAAACAGATTGGGAATCATCGCGACGAGGCCCGTTAGAAGCCCACCCTGTACGATCGTCATGACAATGGTGATAACGGCGAAGACGGAGACAAAACTTGCAAACAAATCCTCCATCAGTTGCCGCTGGATTTCGTGAACGAGTGGCATGATTCCCGCGTACCTCATCGACACGCCATTCAACTGGGAATAGCCGGACGAGTAGAGCTCCTCTCGCAGATTTTCTTTCATCTGTTCGAGAAGGGTGCCGTAATCAATCGGTTCGATCGCGCTGACGAATGCCGTAACTCGGAATGTCTCTCCTTCATCATTCTGATGCAGATAGCCGGAGTTGACCAGGCGGGGGCGACTCTGCTCGAGGATCTGCTGCAGTTGCAGGTCGTACTCCGCGTGACTCATCTGAGGAGACTGGTGAGCCTGAGGCAGGAATTCCAATGCCGACAGGGTCGCTCCGACCTCGGCTCGCTGTTCGAGGAGTCGCTCTGCCCGGGCCAGTAGCCGGTACCGTTCGATGGTCGAGACCGGACTGGTTGCGTCGAAGTCGAGCAGGAGTTCGAGCGAGACGACGGGGCCCACGTGTTCTTCGATCCAGGCATAGTCCTGCAATACCGGTGTCTCGCCATCGAACAGGGTCTCAATCCGCACGGATGTCTCCAACTGCTGCAGCCCACGAGTGGCGAAGGCCATTGCGATCAGCGCGATGAAGATGACGGGTACAGACACGCGCTGCAGCAGACTCGTCAGTTCCCACCAGAAATGACTCCAGAACTGATGACGGGGCGATTCCATCGGGCTATCGCTCTGAACGGTTGCCGCGGTTCGTAGTGGAAAGAAGTAAAAGTATCCCGGAACAAATGCAAGAATCAACGCGGTCGTAATCAGTACACCGGTCCCGGCATCGATTCCGAAATTCCGAATCGGGGTGAGTTCGCTCACCGCCAGAGAGAAAAGTCCCACCGCCGTTGTACCGGCGGAAAGCAGACAGGGTAACCAGCCCAGGTAAAAGCAGCGTTTGGCCGGTTCGGTTTCCGCCGGATCCCGTAGTGCTTCGTAATAGTAGTTGACGAGATGGATACCACCGGAGACCGCCAGCACCTGGACCAGCGGCGGCATGACGATGGACAGGGCGCTCATCTCTTCCCCGCGGTAGAAGACGAATGCCAATGTAATTCCCGATGCCAGCAGTGATAACAGAAAGAT
>PABD01000119.1 GCA_002702685.1 Planctomyces sp. | reverse complement strand
CGAGAAGACTGGTCCCGGCATCGACGGACCCGGGTTTATCGGCAATCCCCGCCTTGTGCAGGAGCAAGTCGGCCAGCGAGGTCTTTCCGACCGCCCCATGCCCCACGAGGGCGACATTATGAATCTGCTCTGGAGTGTATTTGGCCATGGCCATTCGTCTCCTTCTTCCAAAGGTTTGTGCGGGAACGCAAAACACACGAAACTGCGGCGAGCGAAATTACTCCCCCAGTTAAACTTCAGATTCAGTAAGGAGAATTCATGAACGGAGGACGTACCTGCCCGCGCATGAATCGGGAGGATCCGGAGGCTTCCGAGAGCGAAATGATAATGAGAAAGGAGAAAGAAATGGATGAGCTATCGAAACCTCAAGCCCTCTGGGGAGGAAGGATTATTGAAGGTCCTCCCTCTGTATTTAAGGTACCGATTCCGCCCATAAAAAAGAGCAACCGAATCACCTGAAATCAGGTGATTCGGTTTTTTAATAAAATGGGAAGGAATCCAATTGCTTTTTGGCAGCGAAATGCGTTCAGTTCGCGACGCTACGAGCAACTCCGGGATTTACCGATCGTCAGTTGTTGCAGGTCGGGGCCACAACAACCGGATTTCTCGTACAGATCGTCTTTCGCATCCGATTTCAGAACAACGAAAACCTCCCATTTATGGCCATCCGGATCGACGACCCAGACCTTGTCCTGCACGGCGTAACAGCAGGTGGTGGCTTCCTCGGTGAGCGTTTCGAACCCCGCGTTGCGGAATCGCTCAAGGGCCGCATGAACTTCAGCGACGGACTTAACCTGAATACCGAAATGCGCCGAACCTCCCTCGACGACGATTTTTTCGGAAGTTTCATTCAGCGACAGATTTACCGAGGGGTCCACCGGTTCAAACTTCGCATAACGCGGACGCTCTTTCACCGGTCCCTCGCGGAATAAGATTTCGTAAAAGCGTCGTGACGCCTCCAGGTTGGAAACTGTCAACGCGACATGCAGACGATAGTTTCCGGGGAACTCGGCGGCGGATTCGCTCTTGGAATTCATGGTGATCTCCCTTCCTTATGTTCTTACTCATTCGAGTGAAAAGTTTTGTCCTGAATCAGCTGGCAAGATAGCTGCGTATCTTTGATTGTATTTCGTCGCGAACACGTCGAAAGACTACCAGTTGTTCTTCCTCACTGCCGGTCGCCTCTGCGGGGTCATAGAACGGCCAATGCAACATCTTCACCGCCCCGGGAAACACCGGACAGGCTTCTTTCGCGTTGTCGCAAACGGTAACGACGATATCAAATTTCTGCCCCGTGAATTGATCCAGCGACTTGCTCTGATAAGCGGAAATATCGACGCCAATCTCGGACATCGCCTTGATCGCCAGGGGATGTACGTATCCGGAAGGTTTCGATCCCGCGGATTCGGCTTCCCATGCCCCTTCTCCCAATGACTCCCAAAGGGCTTCGGCCATTTGGGAACGACAGGAGTTACCGGTGCAGAGCACCAGGACCCGTTTTTTCATGTTTCTGTCCCACCAGAACATCCGCCAAAGCGGATATATTGTCTAAAAAATATCAGTCGTTCGAATCGCAACCACACGTACTCTGCAGCGATTCGCGATCCTTGTGCAGTGCTCCGACCGCTTCGTTGGCGGCCGCGACACACTCCAGCACCTTCCTGATGAACTTCACATCGGAAGCAACGAGTTGGTAATAATGCCACAGCCCGTCTTTGCGGGCTGTGACAAGATTGACCTTGCGCAAGTAAGCGAGATGTCGGGAGACAGTCGACTGCGGCAGTTCGAGTACATCGATCAGGTCGCAGACACATAGCTCCCCCCCGCGTAACAAATTGAGAATCCTGAGCCTTGTCAAATCCGACAGGGCCCGGAAGATTTTCTCGACATCGTAATCGGGGTTTTTAATGGGTTTCTCCTGACAACTATATCCGCCTAGGCGATTATAGTTCTTGAGCGAATCCGTTTCAACTCGCAAAATATCCCTGAAAAGAGTTTGATCCCCTTACTCGCTCAGTTGATCGCCCTGTTCCGGCGGGAAGGTGATTTCCGGGCCGGATTCGACCTGGTACTGGAAGTCATCGCACTTCTGGCTTTTCAGCATGACGGTCAACGCCTGCATCGTCTGCCGGAAGTCCCCTTTGGGCTCCATGTTGATGTAGAGCTGATCGCCACGGGTGGCGGTGGTGACGCGTCCCGCAATGCCTTCTCGGTCGGTGAACATCTTCTCGGCCATCTTCGCGAGCTGCTGGGCGGCCCCATCGGTCGGGGCCGAGCAGACGAGTGTCAACGACGTCGGCAGGTTGGGATCTTTCCCTTTGAACGGAACGATATTGGGAAGGACATTGACCTGTGTGGTCAACTTGAGCGGCATCGGAGCGCCGACATCATAAGTGACCTCCACGAAGTAAGCCGTCCACCCTTTTTCCGGGGCTTTGATTTTGCCGATGTACTTGCCGTCGCCATTGGGCTGCAGCTCCGTGCTCTCGTACTTGGCTCCCAGTTTTTCGAGACGGAAGTCACGTGACTCCGGGTTATTGGCCTGCCACAGTTTGACAGTCGCCGGCTTGGCATCGGTCGTGACGACCAGCGTGCCATCTTCCTCCGTGGTCCAGTCGATGTTCGGAATCTCTTTGTCGTGAGAAATCATGTGCACGAATGCGGCGACCGTTTCCACGGCATCCGAATCACGCATGCTGTGGTCGGTGTTCGGGATGTAACGGAGGTAGTTCTCACCGATCAGATCACGCCAGTAGAACTGGGAGGAATCCGGCAGAAAGAACTGGTCTCCGGCGGCGTTCAGCACCAGTTTGGGCATGTCGAGACGATGACGGTAGTAATACGGATCGACCAGTTCGTAGAGCTCTTTCGTACGCGGATCACTCATCCGCTCCATGATTCGGTTCTGGGCATAATCACCAACGGAAGGAGCGTAGAAGCCATAGGCCTCGAAGTGGTGACGCATGGAAGCATCGGTATTGAGGACGTCAATCACGATCGGCACGATGGCTACAACGCGGTCATCGAGAGCACCGGTCAACCAGGTGGTCCAGCCCCGTTTCGAAGCACCACCGACGATGAATTCATCGAGCTTCCGCTCGCCCCCTTCTTTGGTGGCCATGAAGGCAGTCATGGTGTCCATCGCGCGAACAGCGCTTTTGATCATCGGATTACGGGCGGGCCAGGTGGTGTCGCCTGTTTTGATGAACTGATCCCAGGTGTAGGCAACGATCTCGTCTTCAACGCGTTCGACGCCATCGTTGTGGAAGATCAGCGGCTGGTTGGGAACCATGCCGAGTTCAGCGATCACAGTGTTCGTCGCCTTGGCAATCGGAATCGCCATGCGGGGTGTGCGGGCCGATTTTCCGTTGGCTCCGCCGGAGATGATCAGCGTACCGACGTTGGAATCGACTTTCTCCGGAATGCAGAGGGTCAGCCAGTGACGCCATTCAGTCCGGTTCACTTCTTCTTTGGTGCGCCAGTGCTGCGACACCATGTCAATGACGACCACGCGGACGCCATCTTCCATTTGATCGCTGTAGACCTCCCAGCGATAACTGTCGTCCGGTTTATTGACGTAGTCATCCAGGGCGGTGCGAGCGGGTAGTTCCTCCGCAAAAGTGAGTGAGGAGGACAGACAGAGGCAGGCCAGGCAAAGTAACAGCCAGGAATACGATCGGAGCTTCATCATCAATTCGACTTCTCAGAATAGAGACAGAAGTGGATATAGGAATAGTACCGGACAGACTTGCCCGGCTTTACCAGTCCCACCGTTATACCGAACGCGCCAAGCAAACGACAGCCTAATTTTCCCTTAAATAGTAGCTCGGATTCGACCAATTCCCATTCGCTTCCCGGCGGCGGAATATGTTACCCTGAATGGACCCGCCTCCGTCCACGCCTCCCTGCTCTGATGGGTGCCTGCTGTGTCCCGGTTTCGTCTCCCCATCCTGCTGACTTCGATTGCTCTCTGGCTGTCTGCAATCCCGCACACCGCCGGCAACGCTGCCGATGCGTCCTCCGCTCCGGTCGATTTTGACCGGGACGTGCGGACGGTTTTTGCCACGAAATGCCTGAAGTGTCACGGCGCGGACGAACCCGAGGGGGATTTCAACCTGACGGCCCGTGAATTCACCGTCGACGGAGGTCAGATCGTCCCCGGGGCCCCCGAGCAAAGCCCGCTCATCGAACGAATCACCTCCCCCGACGAATTTCTCCGCATGCCGCCGGAGGGCGATCCCCTTTCGGAAACCGAGATTCGCAATATCTCGGCATGGATCAAATCGGGGGCCGAATGGCCGGTGCACTGGGCTTATCAGGAATTGAAAACACCCCCGACTCCCGAACAGGCCTGGCCGGAACTCAGGGACTGGTGCGAGACCCCGATCGATCATTTCATTGCAGCTCGTCTCCAACAGGCCGGTCTCCCTCCTTCTCCCGCCGCCGATCGGGTGACGCTGCTGCGCCGGGCGATTTTCGATCTGACTGGTCTCCCGCCGACGCCCGAGGAGGTCGCCGAGTTCCTGAACGACCCGTCTCCCGATGCCTGGGGTCGTTGTGTGGATCGACTTCTCGCCAGTCCACGCTACGGCGAGCGCTGGGCGCGGCACTGGATGGACCTTGTGCATTTCGCCGAAACTCACGGCCATGACCAGGACCGGCCGCGCGATCATGCGTGGCCATATCGCGATTATCTCGTTTCCAGTTTCAACGCCGACAAACCTTATGCCGACTTCGTGCGCGAACAGATCGCCGGCGATGTGCTGGCGCCGTTCGATTCGGACGTGCTCACCGCGACCGGTTTCCTGGCGGCGGGGCCGTGGGATGAAAGCTCGCTGATGAGCATTCGCGAAGATTCGATCGACCGCCTGAAGGCACAGTACCTCGACCGGGATGATATCGTCACCACCGTCATGTCGACGTTCAACAGCGCGAGCATTCATTGCGCGCGGTGTCACGATCACAAGTTCGATCCGATCTCGCGCGAGGACTATTACGGAATGCAGTCGATCTTCGCCGGCATCGACAAAGCCAATCGCGCCTTCGATGCGAACAGCGAAACAGCGCGCCGTCGCGCCGAACTGACGCGTCGGCGCAACGAGATTAACGACACTTTTGTGCAACAGTTGGAACAGTTACTGACGACGGATAACCTCCAACATCTCCGGGACTGGGAAGCTGCGAACCGCGACCAGCAGGTGTATTGGGAACCGTTGCCGCTGACGGAATACCGGTCGGACCAAGGGGCGACTTTGGAACTTCAGGAGGACCAGTCCATTCTCGTCTCCGGAACGAAACCGGAAACGGATATCTATCATGTCCGGGGCGCGAGTTCGTTGTCCTCGATTACCGCTGTGCGCGTGGAAGTCTTGTCGCATGAAACTCTACCCGCGAACGGTCCCGGTCGCGCGGAGAACGGGAATCTGCACCTGAATGAATTGCGATTGTTTACAGAATCCCAGAGCGAACTGGAACTGGCCACTCCTTTCGCCGACTTCAATCAGGAGGGTTGGACGATCGAGATGGCCACCGATCGCAATCCCGAGACAGCCTGGGGGATTCATCCGCAAGAAGGAAAACCACACTTCGCGATTTTTCCGTTGGCTCAGCCTCTGGCGATGGCAGACGGCGAGACAGTTCAGTTTGAGCTTCAGCAGACGCATGGGCGGGGACACCTGATTGGTTGCTTCCGCATTTCAGTTACTGATGCTCCCGCAGAGTTATTGCGTCAGGAACAGACCGTCCCCCCAGTGATCGTGGAACTGCTGCGGCAGGAAGCCTCAGAGCGCGCGGCCGTATCCAATGCGAAGTTGATCCACTGGCTGCTGCTGCGCGACATCGAAACAGAACTCGCCTCCCTTCCCTCGCAGCAATTCGTTTATTGCGGCACGAATTCGTTCCAGCCCGAAGGGTCGTTCAAACCAGCGGCGGCACCTCGCGAGGTGCGTGTCCTACATCGCGGTCTGGTATCGGAACCGGAGAAACTGGCCGTACCTGCCGGCCTGCGCTGTCTCGAATCACTCCCGGCGAACTTGAACATCGATCAGGTCGATGACGAAGCTGACCGGCGTCGCGCGCTGGCCGAGTGGCTCGCGAGCGAACAGAACCCGCTCACCTGGCGTTCGATTGCGAATCGGGTCTGGTTGTATCACTTCGGACAGGGACTGGTTACCACCCCGAACGACTTCGGTCAGATGGGCGCGGCTCCGAGTCATCCTGAACTGCTCGACTGGCTGGCGACCTATCTGCGCGACCACGACGGTTCACTGAAGGCGCTGCACCGAGAAATATTGTTGAGCGCTGTATATCAACAACGATCAATGTCGCGTCCGGAAGCGGAAGCGATCGATGCCGGCAATACGCTTCTCTGGCGTATGAATCGAAGGCGACTCGACGCGGAATCATTTCGCGATGCGCTGCTGGTCGTCTCCGGTTCGCTCGACTCGACGATGGGCGGGCCCTCCGTAAAGCAGTTCATCGAGACCAAAGGGGTGCATGTCACCCCCGATGTGGACTACGCCAACTTCGATGTCAACGATCCCGCGAATTATCGTCGCAGCGTGTACCGGTTTATCTTCCGCACGCTTCCCGATCCCTTCATGGAATCGCTCGATTGCCCCGATGCCTCGCAGCTGACGCCCAAACGCAATGTTTCTCTCACAGCAATTCAGGCGCTCGCCACACTGAACGACAAATTTGTGGTCCGCCAGAGTGAACTGCTGGCGGAAGAACTTGCGCGGGAGGCGACCGACCCGGAAACGCAGATTCAACTGGCGTGGCAACGACTCTTCCATCGCGATCCGAATGCCGAAGAACTCGACGCGGTCGTGGAATACGCGCGGCAGTATGGTCTGGCCAATGCGTGCCGGTTCCTCTTCAACACCAATGAATTCCTGTTTGTGGACTGAGCGGATGCGTAACTTCAACGACACGACAGCCTGGGATTTCGCCGGTTGCTCCCGCAGAAGTTTTCTGTCGCGCGTGGGCGGAGGCTTCGGGAGTCTGGCGGCCGCTGATTTACTCCTGCGTGAGGCTACCGCGAACGAAGTGCCGCAACGACCGGAACTTAACGGCGGGCTGCATCATCCGGCGAAGGTCCGGCGGGTCATCCAGCTGTTTATGAACGGTGGTGTCAGCCAGATGGACACCTTCGACTACAAACCAGAACTGCACAAACGGCATGGCGAAAAACAGGACTTCGGAATCAAGACGGCCGTCACGAGTGATCCCGGTGCGTTGATGAAATCGCCCTTTGAGTTCCAGCAACACGGAGACTGCGGTCGCTGGGTCAGTTCCGTATTCCCGCAGATGGCAAAACACGTGGATGACCTCGCGTTCCTCATGGCGATGAAGTCCCAAACGAACGTGCACGGCCCTGCCAGCTATCTGCAGAACACCGGGTTTCTCAACCCTGGTTTCCCGTCGATGGGGGCGTGGCTCAGTTATGGCCTCGGTCGGTTGACCGACAACCTGCCGACCTTCGTGGTGCTCCCGGATCATCGCGGGTTGCCGTATAATAACAGCGGCAACTTCTCCGCCGGTTTTCTTCCTGCTTCTCACGCCGCGACCATCATCAAGCCTGAAAGCCAACAGCCGATTCCCAATCTCTTTCCACCGGAAGACGCCAGTGCAATCACTGCCACATCGGAGAAGGCCGGTCTGGAGCTGATCGACCAGTTGAACAGGCGGCACCAGGAGAGCCGCGCAAGCGACCTGCGGTTGCAGGCGCGGATGGAATCGTTCGAACTGGCGGCCCGCATGCAGCTGAGCGCACCCGAGGCCCTCGATCTCAAGCAGGAAACAGCCGCCACACTCGAGCGGTACGGCATCAAGGAGGAAGCGACCGCCCCCTTTGCCCGAAATTGTCTCCTCGCGCGACGATTGATCGAACGCAATGTCCGCTTCGTGCAAGTCTGGAGTGGCGCGGGAGGAGCGAGCAACAACTGGGACAATCACAACGACATCCCCAATGAACTTGCTACGATCGCGCGGTCTGTCGATCAACCGATCAGCGCATTACTCTCGGATCTGAAAGAGCGCGGTCTGCTGGAGGACACGCTTGTCATCTGGACAACCGAATTCGGACGGATGCCGTTCACGCAGGGAGCAACAGGTCGCGACCACAACGGGGGGACGTTCGTCAGCTGGCTCGCCGGCGCCGGCATCAAGGGAGGAACAAGCTTCGGTCAGAGTGATGACTTCGCCTATGAAGCCGCCACCGATATCACCACCGGTTACGACCTGCACGCCACTGTGCTGCACCTCATGGGAATCGACCACGAGCAACTGACCTTCCGCCACAACGGCCTCGACCGCCGCCTCACCGACGTCCACGGGCATGTGATCAAGGATGTGCTGAGTTGATGCGCGGACACAGTCTTCTCGCCGTCACACATCTTCTTTCAGATACAAACCCTTGGCGGCGTTCCGGGAGGTTAGCAGCGCGGCGAGGCTGTTGCCGAAGATGAGGAAGACGAGGGCTGTGCTGAAGTCGCCACGGCGGATCGAATGGAAGTCGTAAGCGAGGATCGCGAAGAAGACCAGCACCTCCCAGAGGGCGACGCCGTAGTGACCGAGGATCCACGTTCCCCAGGGGGGGAAGAGAAAGCAGCGAATGGCAATTTCTCCCGGCGACCAGAACTGGGCCCGGCAGTTTTCGCATTCGTATTCCCTGTTCGGGACGATCTGATAGCAGTGCCCGCACAGCTGTTCCCACGATTGCAGCGCGGGGGGATCGAAGTGGTTCGCTTCAAACCGGGCCGACATTTCGCGGATGACCTGTTTGAGAATCAGGATTTCGTCCTGCGAAAATTCGTAGTAGCTCAGGAAGAGGCCGTCGGAAAGCTCCAGAGTGACTTCATCCGTGATGCCCGATTCCACTTTTTTGATCTGGCTGTAGAAGACGGACCAGAATGTTCGTTTGGGAATGCCGCGGTGGTTCGTCTGAATGCAGAGCAGCCGCAGGTTGGTCATCACCAGCGCGGTATGCAGTTTAATATTGTCATCGCATAACACGCCCAGGAAGTAGGTATTGTTCGATGCCGTCTGCTTCCCTTTGCAGATAAACTGCACCACTTCGCCGCTCAGCAGCATATCGCGGAGTACGGGTTCCAGTTGGCCCAGTAGTTTCGCCCGGCGACGAATGGTGTGTGCGGCGTAACTTCCCTTGCGGCGGGGAAAGAGTGTTTCAAGACGATACTGAACATCCGGCGCGAGCTCGACCTTGAGTTCGCTCAGTTTCCGCTCTACAGCCGGGCGATTGGCGACACTCATGAAAAAAGCTCACATCAGACAGAAATACCGCTGCAGCCACGTCCACGCCAGCTGCCGGCGCCCTCCCGGCGACGGGATGAGCTCCGTTCGACTATCCGATATTCTACCCGAGCCAAAGTGACCTGTCGAAGGCGATTTCAGGCGCGGCTCACGCGGACGACCGGTTCCGGCTCCGCTCCGGGCGCCGGTTCCTGCTTGAGATGCAGTCCTTTTTTCGCAATCTGCGCCGTGATAATGGCGTCCATAACATTCGCCATGAAGAAGAAAAACGCGGCGAACAGATAGTCCCCATTCATGATCGCGCCGGTGACCACGAAAAGTACAAGCGCGAAACCGATCAACTCCGCAATAGCGATGGGATAATGTCCCATCACAAAGTCGCCCCAAGAGGGAATGATCAGACTGCGCACGCCAACTTCGGTGGGTGTCCAGAACGTGGCCGTGCAGCTGGGGCATTGATACTGCCCTTTGGGCACGACTTCGAAGCAGTGCCCGCAGAGACGCTCCTGCGACTGCGTGACTTCGGGATCGAAACCTTTGGATTCGAAGTTGTCGTATGCTTCGATGAAGACTTCACGCATCTTGTTGCGGTCGATTTTGGGGAACCCGCTGTAAACCAGCTTTTTGCCATCCTTCAGAATGATCTTGGCATTCCCCGCGAACGTACTCTTGAAATCACGAATCTGGCTGTAGTAGATGCACCAGAAAGTTTTCTTCGGTTTTCCCTTGCCATTCGTCCGAATGCACAACAGCCTCAGGTTGGTGAGAATGACGACCGTATGATTGATCGTCGTCGACCAGATCCCCATGAAAAACCGTTCGACGAACGAATACTGGTTCCCTTTGGAAACAAAGAGAACCGTTTCGTTCTTGAGCAACATTTCTTCCATCAGTGGCTCGATCGTGCTGACGAGCTTGTGCTTCTTTTTAATCGCCCCCTTGGCGAACATCCCTTCGAGCTTGGGGAACATCGTCTCCAACCGGTAGTCGATGAAGGGGGAGAGATGCAGATCAAGCTCTTCGAGCTTCTGCACAACGGCCTCGCGGGTAACGATGCTCATGGGAGGGGGATCCTCAAGACGTGAAGATAAATCGACAGGTGCGAAAGATCCTAACACGCACAGATGACCACGACAACTCTTTTCCCCCTCCCCCCGGACGCCGACCCGGCGATTAACCTTCGCTCGCGCCGGATTCGACGACCCCTTTGGCGAAGGTTTTGTAAGCCTGCCAGAAGTTCTTCGCCATGGTGTCGGGGAAGACGTGGAAGTCGTCGCTCGCCAGCGCGGCGAGCAGCGCTTCAGAGACGACAGCCGGCGACTCAGCAACTTCTTCGAGACCGGCGCTCTTGCCCATGTCGGTCATGATCGGACCGGGGTGCACACTGATGACACGAACACCTTTCGGTTGCAGCAGGTCGCGGAGCGCCTGCGTAATCGAATACGCCGCCGCCTTCGAGGCGCAATAGGTCGCGAAATCGGCGAAGTTGCGGAGTGACGCTACGGAGTTCAACTGAACAAAGACGCCGGAGGTTTTTTCGAGCTGCGGCGCAAAGGCCCGGGCCATGCGGATCAGCCCTTTGACGTTGATGTCCATTTCATAGTCGAGACTGTCGAAGACGTCGTCCGAAAATGGAGTTGCAACTTTGAGCACACCCGCATTGTTGATGACGAGGTCAATCCTGTCGATGCTGCCGGCAACCGAGTTAATGGTATCGGCGTTCGCCAGGTCGAGCTGCACGGCGATCACTTTCCCACCGCTCGCTTCCACCACGTCGGTCATCGCATCGGGATTCCGAACCCCGGCATAAACCTTCTCTGCACCCGCCTTCAACATATGATCGAGAAAACTCTTCCCGATTCCCCGGTTGGCTCCCGTGATCAGAACAGTTTTGCCGGCAACGTCGAATCCCATGGATGTAACTTTCTATTCAATTGGCAATTCAATTGGAAACGGACGGTTGAAACGCTCACCAGACGAACGATCCATCCAGTGTAGGACGCGTCTCGCGGTTTTTACAGAGATCGAACGAAATCGACGTTCGTGGCAGAGAGAAACTTTCCTTCCCGGCGTGGAAAAGATTAAGCTGTGGTCTCGGAGTCGACACCTTGCCCAAGGCTCACTCGTGAATCCTCCGCCCGATTCGGATGCATCTTCGATTCGAATAGATTAAAATCCACGCATAATGAACAGCACCGCCGCCGAACAGAGACTCAATTTCGCTCAGAACGTCGCCATTCAGGGTGTCGGCCTGATTGGGGGATCCATTGCGGCGACGTTACGGGCGCTCAATTTTCCGGGAACGATCTTTGGCGTCGGACGAAACGCCGAACGTCTGGCGGAAGCACACGATCGTGGATTGATCGACGAGGCCATTACCGACATCAAAGCGGCGGCGGAACGGGCGGACCTGATCATCATCTGCACGCCGGTGGACTGCATCGTCGAAAACGTGCGTGAGGCGGCGGAAACCGCGAAACCGGGCACGCTCATCACCGATGGGGGGAGCGTCAAAGGATGTATCTGCCATCCGCTTGCCGCAGGGTTACCGGACGGAGTCACGTTCATCGGATCGCATCCGCTGGCGGGATCAGAAAAGCAGGGATTCGAGCACGCCAAGCCGAATCTGTTCGATGACCGCGTCTGTGTGATCACCCCGGTAAAGAGCACGCCCCCGGACCAATTGACGCGCCTCATCCGTTTCTGGGAAGCCCTCAACATGCGGATCGTCGAGATGGATCCCGACGCGCATGATCTGGCCCTCGCCAAAACGAGTCATCTTCCCCACCTGCTGGCGAGCGCTCTGTGCGGTGGCTTGACCGATGACCAGCGACAACTCGCCGCCACCGGGTTCCGCGATACGACACGTGTCGCCTCGGGCGACCCCGGCCTGTGGCAGGCGATTTTCCTGGGAAATCGAGACGCGATGCTGCAAACCCTCGACCAGTTTGGGGGCTTGCTCGAACAATATCGGACCGCCATCGAGAATGACGATGCGGCCACCTTGCAAAATCTGCTCGAAAACGCCAAAAGAAACCGAGATGGTCTCTGCGAATAACGCTCTTTCTCCCATCCTGCGACAGCCTCAGACGAGGCCGTGCGGATCCCGTGTGGAGAGTTCCTGCGCTTGCGGCCTCCTGATCGTGGCCGCCCCCTTCCGTTCCCCGGTTCCCCTATCGAAGGAAAGATAAATCAGCATGTTGTGGGAAGTCGAAATTTCATCTGTCGCCAGCGAAATCAACCGGGAAGCAGAACGTGTTCTGGCCGAAGCGAAGAACCTGGGGACCGACTCCATCCGCAGTGTCGCTGCGACCCGTTCGTTCCTCGTCGAAGGGCCGAGCGAAGCCGCCGCCGTCGAACAGATTGCCCGCGACCTGCTCGTGGACACCGTGGTCGAAAATTTCGAAGTCCGCCAACTCCCCGCCCCCGCTGATGAAGTCGCCGAGGACGAGCTGCTGCTGAACGTGCTGTTCAAACCGGGCGTGACGGATAATGTTGCCTCCAGCACCCAGAAGGCGCTCGCGGCGCAGGGAATGAACGTCACCGCTGTTTCGACCTGCCGCAAATATACATTCAACAAAGATGTCAAACAGGAAGACCTCGCGCTCGTCTCCAAACGGGTCCTCGCGAACGACGCCATCGAGCAGATCGTCCCGGGACCGCTGCAACTGGATACGATCGGGCTCGGCAGCGATTACAACTTTGAACTCATCACGGTTCCCATCCGTGACATGTCGGACAGCGATCTCGAAAAACTTTCCAAAGAGGGACAGCTCTATCTCAGCCTCGTCGAGATGCAGACGATTCAGAAGCAGTTCCAGGATCTCGATCGCGACCCGACCGACATTGAACTCGAAACCGTCGCGCAGACTTGGAGCGAGCACTGCTCTCACAAAACCCTCGCGGGGCGAATTCACTATGTCGACGATCAGCGCGACCTGCACTTCAACAACATGCTGAAGGAAACGATCTTCGCCGCGACGACCGAGATCCGGAAGAAGCTGGGAGACGAAGACTGGTGCGTCAGCGTCTTTGCGGACAACGCCGGGATTGTGACCTTCAATGAGAAACAGAACGTCTGCATCAAAGTCGAAACGCACAACCATCCGTCCGCGCTCGAGCCGTACGGTGGAGCCAATACCGGACTGGGCGGGGTAATCCGCGATCCGCTCGGGACGGGCCTGGGCGCGAAACCGGTCTGCAATACCGACGTCTTCTGCTTCGCCCCCCCGACCACTTCCTACAAAGACCTTCCACCGGGAACCCTGCATCCCAAGGCGGTGATGGAAGGGGTTGTGGCCGGTGTTCGCGATTATGGAAACCGGATGGGCATTCCCACCGTGAATGGTTCGGTCTTCTTTGACGATCGTTATCTGGGCAACCCGCTCGTCTATTGCGGAAACGTGGCCATGATCCCGACCGACAAATGCTTTGGCAACATGTCGCCCGGTGACTACATCGTCGCCGTCGGTGGACGGACGGGACGCGACGGGATTCACGGGGCGACCTTCTCCTCCGCGGAACTGACCGAAGAGAGCGAAAGCCTTTCCGGTGGCGCTGTGCAGATCGGCAACGCCATCACCGAAAAAATGATGCACGACGTCATTCTCGAAGCACGCGATCGGGGACTCTACTCAGCCATCACCGACTGCGGCGCCGGTGGATTTTCGAGCGCCGTCGGCGAGATGGGTGAAAAGACAGGAGCCGAAGTCTGGCTCGAAAAATGTCCGCTCAAATACTCGGGACTGGCTTACCACGAAATCTGGATCTCCGAAGCTCAGGAACGCATGGTCCTCGCCGTTCCCCCGATGAACTGGGAAGCATTCGAAGCGCTCTGTGCCGCCGAAGGTGTGGAAGCGACCATTATCGGCAAGTTCACCGAAACCCATCGGCTGGTCCTCAAGTACGAAGACAAACTCGTCGGCGATGTCAGCATGGAGTTCCTGCACGATGGTCGTCCGCCGGTCGTCCGGGAAGCGAACTACCAACCGGCGGCCACGACGACCGTCACCCTTGATCAGCAGAATTCTTACGACGACGATCTGAAAGCGATCCTGGGTTCGCTGAACGTCTGCAGTAAGGAATGGATCATTCGCCAGTACGATCACGAGGTTCAGGCGGGGAGTGTGGTGAAGCCTCTCGTCGGCGCGCATGCCGATGGTCCGGCCGACGCCGCCGTCGTTCGTCCCGACCTCGAAAGTAATCGTGGCCTCGTCATCTCTAACGGGATGAACCCGCACCTGGGTGATCTCGACCCGTACTGGATGGCGGCTTCGGCGATTGATGAAGCCGTTCGCAACTGCGTCGCCGTCGGAGCCGATCCTGAGCGAATCGCCATCCTCGACAACTTCTGCTGGGGCAACTGCGAAAAACCCGAGGTCCTCGGCAGTCTTGTCCGCGCCGCCCTGGCCTGCCAGGAAGTGGCTGTCGCCTTCGGCACCCCGTTCGTCAGCGGCAAGGACAGTTTGAACAATGAGTTCTCCTACATCACCGAATCGGGAGAACAGAAGACAGTCGCGATTCCGTCGACGTTGCTCATCAGCGCCCTCGGTCAGATTCCGGATGTGAACAAAGCGGTCACGATGGATCTCAAAGAGGCTGGCAACAAACTGTACCTCATCGGCACAACCAAAGATGAGATGGGAGGCAGCCATTACCTGAAAGTCAAAGGAGAAACAGGTGGGCAGGTGCCGCAGGTCGATCTGAAACAGGCCCCCGCGATCTTCGGTGAACTCCACGATGCGATCATGAACGGGACTGTTCGCAGCTGTCACGACCTCAGCGAGGGGGGACTGGCTGTCGCGCTCGCCGAAATGGCATTTGCCGGCGAACTCGGAGCCGAAATCGACCTCACAAAATTGATCAACCAGTGCGAACTTCCGACACCCGTCGCCCTCTTCTCAGAAAGTAACACCCGCTTTGTCGTCGAGGTCATTCCTGAACAGGCGGAAGCCTTCGAAGCCCACTTCCAGGATTTACCCCTCGTCGAACTCGGCGAAGTGACGAACAATAAACAACTGACGATCAAAGACCCCACCGCCGGCACGATCGTCGATGCCAATATCGATGAACTCAAAGCGGTCTGGAAGGCTCCGCTGGCGTATTGATCCCGGTCGTTTTCTGTCTTACCTTCGAATATAGTTATTTTTTAACACGAAGCGGCTGGACAAACTTTCCTTACCTGAGCAGCTTGAGACACTTGCGACCGAGGTCGTTGACGCCTGTTTTCAAGTTCACAAGGAACTGGGACCGGGGTTATTGGAATCTGTTTATCAGACCTGTCTCTGTCATGAACTCAATCTCAGGAAACTGAAGTTTCGGCGTGAGGTAAGCTTTCCCGTCGTCTATAAGAATCTCAAATTGGAAAGTGGAGTCCGGCTCGATCTTTTGGTCGAGGAGCAAATCATTCTGGAATTGAAAGCGGTGGAAACGGTCCTCGAAGTTCATAAAGTCCAACTATTGAGTTATCTCCGAATAACAAGCCTGAACTTGGGATTCGTCGTCAATTTTAACGTGCCCCGTTTTAAACAAGGTATACATCGAATCGTCCATTAACCCATTCGTGTCTTCGAGCCTTCGTGTTGAAACGAAACATCTCTACTTGTCAGAAAGGAGCCGAATGATGAGTGATGCCTCTCTCAATCTGTATCGGGATCATTCTCGCTCCTGGCATGAGAACAAGTTTGTGTACCCGGTTCTCTCCCGGCGGAGTAAAGGGATCTCGATCGGGGTGAATCTGAACCCGGACAAGATTTGCAACTTCGATTGCATCTACTGCCAGGTCGATCGTCGCAGTGAATCAGAAACGCGGTTCGTCGGTCTCGATCAGCTGATGGCGGAACTCGACCATATGTTCGAGTTCGTAAAGTCGGGCGAAATTTACGAAGATGAAAAATTCAAATCCGTTCCCGCAGAATTACGGCGGCTCAATGATGTTGCGTTCTCCGGAGATGGCGAACCGACGACTTATCGCAACTTCGATGAGCTGATGGGGATGGTGGCTGATCTCAAAGCGAAGCACGAACTCGATAACGTCAAGATGGTGCTCATCACCAATGCGAGTATGTTCCACCGGCCCGTCGTACAGCGGGGCCTCGAGATCCTCGACCGGAACAACGGCGAAATCTGGGCGAAGCTCGATGCGGGGACACCGGAATACTACGAGCTGATCGATCGCTCCCGGATCAAGTTCCAGCAGGTGCTCGACAACATCGCTTCGGCCGCGAAGGCCCGACCGATCGTGATCCAGACTCTCTTCATGAATGTCCATGGCGAGCCCCCTTCCGGTGAAGAAATCAAAGCGTATTGCGGTCGCCTGAATGATGTGCTCGCCGCGGGTGGAAAGATCAAACTCGTGCAGATCTACACGATCGCCCGCCAGACGACCGAGAGTTACGTCACCCCCCTCTCCGACGCTGAGGTCGATGCGATCGCGGCGACGGTCACCGCGCAAACCGGACTTCCGGCCGAGGTTTTCTACGGCCGCAGTTGAAAGGAGAAACGATGGAACCCCGCATCAGCATGATCGGACTCGGTGTCCAGAACCTCGAGCAGGCGGTTCAATTTTACCGGGATGGCCTTGGCTTTCCGCTCGCTTCCTCCAGTAACGAGAACATCGCGTTCTTCAAGCTCAATGGCGTGGTGCTCAGCCTTTACCCGTGGGACAAACTGGCGGAGGACGCCACTGTCCCCGCCGCGGGCACCGGCTTCCGCGGAGTGACCCTCGCGCACAATGTCCGTGAGAAAGAAGAGGTAGCGGAAGTGCTGGCCAACGCGGAAAAAGCCGGCGCCAATATCATCAAACCGGCACAGGACGTCTTCTGGGGCGGACACAGCGGCTACTT
>PABD01000118.1 GCA_002702685.1 Planctomyces sp. | reverse complement strand
GACGCCGCGCGACGGCGAGCCGCATGGCGTAAGCCAACTTGTCACGCAGGTCGCCCGTCGTTTCGTTTGACGCGAGTCGATTGGCGAACCCCCAGGCCATTTCGACATAGGCGGGATCGTTGAGCAGGGTCAACGCCTGCAGGGGGGTGTTGGTTGTGGAGCGTTTGATAACGCAGCTCGCCCGGTCGGGGGCGTCGAAGTTGATGAAGCTGGGGTAGGGGGCGCTCCGCCGCCAGACGACATACAGGCCACGACGGAATCGGTCGGCATCTTTTTCCGTCGCGTATTCGGGGGCGTTGCGACCGAGGTGCTTCCAGATTTTGTCCGGCTGCGGCGGATAGACAGGTGGCCCACCCAGCTTATGCGTCAACAGGCCACTGATCGCGAGGGCATTGTCGCGAATCTGTTCGGCGGAAAGGCGTCGTCGCGGTCCGCGACTGTATAGTTTGTTCGCGGAATCATATTTCAGATGAGCGGAAGTGACGCGCGATGACTGCCGATAGGTGGCGGACATTACGATCAGTTTGTGAATCTGTTTGCGCGACCAGTTCCGTTCCATGAACTCGATGGCGAGCCAGTCGAGTAACTCCTGGTGCGTCGGCGGTTCTCCCTGCGTGCCGAGGTCTTCGAGGGTGGCCACGATTCCCTGACCGAAGAACTGAGACCACCACCGGTTCACCGTCGCCCGGGCGATCAGCGGGTTTTCTTTCGAGACGAGCCACTGGGCGAAGTCGAGCCGGTCGGTGCTCTCGGTGGCGTTCTGTTCCTTCAGCGCTTCCAGCGGATGGAGCACCACGGGTGTCGCGGCGACGACCGGTTTTCCCTGCGAAAGAAAATCCCCCCGTTTGAAGATGAAGGTTTCCCGCATTTCATCCTGCTCGACCATCACGAGGGAGGTGGGTGGTTCCAACTGGTTCAGACGGTCGTCGAGCTTCTTCAGTTCGGCTTTGAGGTCGGTGATCTCTGTATGCTGTTTTTCGAAGTAGTCCTGCAACAACTTCCGCTGCTCGGAAGAACGTTTGTCGGCCGCGAACTGGAGCGTATCGAGCACGCGCGCTTCCATGTCGCTCCGGTTCTTTTTCGCCGCCAGTTGCGATTTTGTTTCTTCTTCGAGCGCCGGACGCCCCGCTTCCATTTCGGCCCGCATGGATTTCAGTTGAGCCTGAATCGCTTCGCGGCGGGACTGCAACTGATCGCGTTGTTGCTGTTCGGTTTCTTCGAGTGGTTTGGCGAGCTTGGGACCGTAGAAGTTGAAGGTGACCGAGTCTCCCTCCTGTTCGACCTCCATCGGCGTGTTATTGAAGTACGCCATCAGCTGATAGTATTCCTGCTGGCTGAAGGGGTCGTACTTGTGGTTGTGGCATTGGGCGCATTCGAGCGTGGTTCCCAGCCAGACGGTGCCGGTCGTATTGACCCGGTCAATGATCTGGTTCACCCGGTTCTCTTCCGGATCGACACCCGCTTCGACATTGCAGGTCGTGCAGCGATGAAACCCCGTGGCGATTTTCTGTTCCCACGTGGCGTCGGGGAGCAGATCGCCCGCGAGTTGTTCGACGGTGAATTCATCGAACGGTTTGTCCTCGTTGATCGCGTTGATGACCCAGTCGCGGTAGAGCCACATGTCACGAAGCTGATCGGCTTGAAATCCATTCGAGTCGGCATACCGCGCGAGGTCCAGCCAGTGCTGCGTCCATTTCTCGCCATAACGGGGAGAGGCGAGTAACTCATCGACAATCTTTTCATAGGTGGCATCCGAGGGAGCCGCAATAAAGGCATCGACCTCTTCGGGAGTCGGGGGAAGTCCGATGAGATCCAGATAGACACGTCGAATGAGTCGAGCCGGTTCCGCCTGAGTGGCCGGAGCCAGCGGGGTATTGCTGTCTTTGAGTCGCGCCTGGATGAAAAGGTCGATCGGGTTCTGGACGGGGGTCTCGAAAGCAGGTTCCGGCAAATCTGTTTTAGCGGGTTTGATATAGGCCCAGTGCTGATTAGTTTCGTCGACGGGAAAGCGGGCGCCGGCGTCGATCCATTTACGCAGTAGTTCTACTTCCGCATCGGTCAATCGTTCGCCCGCGTCGGCCGGGGGCATGCGGTTCTCATCGTCGGCGGTGATCCGCTTGATCAGTTCACTCTCATGGCTTTTTCCGAGCACGATTGCCGGTTCGCCCGAGTCGTTCAGCAGCAGCAGATCCTGATGAGAGGTGAATCGCAAGCCACCGTCGCGTTCGTCACCCCCATGACAGAACATGCAGTTGTTTTCGAGGATGGGACGGATATCGGATTCGAAATCGATACCGGGCTCCTCCGCGCGCAGTGAGTCCGCGAACGGGAATGTCAGCACGGTCAATAAGATGAGTGAGAGACAGCTGCGAAACATGACGCGAAATGAGCACAGAAGAGGAGGTGGAGTGGACGGTCAGGAGGGACACATCAGCAGTGCTTTATTCTACTGTTTCCGCCGGGCAGGCGCAAAACCGGATCGCGGGAAATTGGCATTTCAGGGCAAAATTGGGTGGGCGGGGAGTCTGGCGTCGATTTGCGAACCATCGCGATAAACGCTGTCGATGGGGCTGTTTATGGCGTACAATCGAGTTCGTAAAAAGTCTGAATCACTGATGATGTTCCCTCAAGCTGCTGACATCATCGCTCTTACCATTGATGCCCATGTAACTGGAGGGGAGTTCCATAACGATGAAATCGACCACTTTGACGTTGCTGTTGATCCTTGGCCTGACCAATTGCGCGATTGGACAGGAGACCTTGCCCGAACCCGAACGCGCGAAACCGAAGGAGGGGAAAACGATCGATCCCCCCGCTTCTCAGAACCTGCCGGAAGGATACGAGTCGTTGCCGAAGTTCGGCGCGATCGGTTGGGAAGTGCATCATCTGCCGTGGGTTACGGATGGACCGGACGCCGGGATCAGCGGAACCGCGATGGCGACGGACGGCCTGCGTCTACTCGTTGCCGGCGGATTCATTCCCGGAGGCGATGGAACCGAAACGAAGAAGACAAACAGGACGTCGCACTGGGCGTGGAGTTATGACCCGGTAACCGATTCCTGGTTCCCACTGCCGAACATGCCGGGACGACGCGAATACACGCGCGGTGTTGTCGCCGCGGAAGCCTTCTACGTATTAGGCGGAGGAGCGATCAACCAGACAGAGGAACCGCCGTACCGGGCCTACGATGATGTCTTCCGGCTGGATCTGACGAAAGAAAAACCCGAGTGGGAGAACGTCGCCAGTCTGAATGTGGCGCGAACGCATATGGCTGTCGGGAATGTCGGCAGCAAGATTCTGGCAATCGGCGGAAACCACTACGAGTGGTCCGAGAAAGGATACAGTCACAAGACGATTCGCGATACGAACGAAGTTTACGATCTCGAACAACCTGACAAGGGCTGGCAGATGCAATCGCCGATTCCCAATGGGGGTCGGGGTTGGACCGGTTCCGTCACCACCGACGACGCGATGTATCTGTTCGGGGGCGTGACCTGGAACAAGGACGGTAAAGCGGAACGCTTCAATGAAACGTGGCGATATCTTCCCGGCGATGACATCTGGGAAAAGAAGCAGCCCGCGCCGGCACAAATCTCCGGATGGGAGGGGGCGCTCTATCAGAATCGCTACGCCCTGCTCGTCGGGGGGGTGATACAGGATACCGATCCGGAAGCGAAAAACCCGATGGTCTGGTCGGACCTCTGCTGGGCGTATGACCTTAAAGAAGATGAATGGCTGCGCATCGAAGGGTATCTCCCGCCGGGGGCCGTCTTCAATGATCCGGGGGTAGTGATGTTCGACGACACGATTTACGTCCTGGGGGCCGAAGGTCCCTATGGCAGTCATTACAACTATCTGCTCGTCGGGCATATTGAACGCGACGAATAAAAGGGATGCCTCCTCATGAAATCTGTGAACGGTTTCCGAGCGATAGTCTGCTTGATCGTCTGTCTGCTGGGCGTGCCGTCGTGGGTGCGGGGGGAGGATGCTCCCGCGAAGCTTCAGAAATGGCTGCAACCCCAGGAGTGGCAACGTGCCACCGACGGTCCGGTGGTCTCTCTCGGGGCGCCGGGCGAGTTCGACGATACGCATCTCTTCGCGCCGTGCATTCTGCGCATGGATGAGAGTCGATATTTCCTCTGGTACTGCGGTTCCACGGGGACGGTGAAAGAACGTGTCTTTCAGATGGGACTGTTGACGGGAGAGGATGGCCGGAACTTCACCCGGCATGAGCCCAACCCCGTTTTCAGTTTCGGCGACGGACAGCATTCGATACTGACCCCGACCATTCTTCGCGAGACGGACGGAACACCCATTCGCGAGGATGGACGCTTGCGGATGTGGTTCAGCTCAACCGACTTCACGGACGCGTCGGGTTATCATGGATTGTACGAGACCACAAGCGTTGATGGGGTGCAATGGACGAAACCGGTGGGTCCACTGCTCGATCATGTTTATTCACCGACGATCGTCAAGGAGGACGCCGATTATCGTTTATGGTACACGGACGTCGAGAAGGAACCGTGGTGCTTCCGCACGGCGACCAGTAGTGATGGCCGGGATTGGGATGTCCACCCCGAGCCGATTCTGGAAGTTTCCGCCGACTGGGAGCAGGGGAGGTTATTCTATCCCTTCGTCATGAAGGTCGATGGGATCTACCTGATGTGGTACGGCAGTTACTGGGCCGATCATCCGCAGATGACGGCGATCGGACTCGCGGCGAGCACCGACGGAATCCACTGGCACCGCAACCCGCACAACCCGGTGTTGCGTCCCGATCCCACACGCCCCTGGGAATCGAACTACACGACGAGCCAATCGGTCATTCGTGATGACGATGGCCAATTCCGCATCTGGTACGCCAGCCGCAAACAGCCACCCTTCGTCAACAAGTACTTCGCCATCGGCACCGCGACCTGGTCGGGGCCGAAGAAATAATTGGGCGTTCGGCTACCCCAAAGGCACCAAGGGCACCAGGTTTTTTATGAACCACGAAACACACGAAAACAACTTCTCCATTCCGAATCCGAGATGACTATGAGTTCTCCCGTGATGCGCATCGGCTCTTGACTCTTGGTGTTCTTGGTGGCTTGGTTGTTTAAATAACCGGTTTGTCCCCGCCGGGTTCCTCAGATGTTCTCTTGTATCGGCGCGGGGTTGTTGCGGGAGATTTTCCAGAAGAAGACGCCGAGGAGGGCGCCGAGGACGGGGGCGATGAGGTAGATCCAGAGGAAGCTCATCTGGCCGGAGACGAGTGCCGGACCGAGAGAGCGGGCGGGGTTCATCGAGGCGCCGCAGATGGGACCGGCGAAGATCGCTTCCATCGCGATCAGTCCCCCGATGGCGATGCCGGCGAGGGTACCGACTTCTTTGGAGCCGGTGGAAACGCACATTACCGTGTACATGAGCAGGCAGGTCAGGATGACTTCGAGCACGAAGCACTGCCATTCAAAGTTGTCCGTATAGGGGGCCGTTCCTCCCAGGCTGCCGACGAGTCCGAAGAGAAACCGTAGTACCCCACTCGCCACAATCGCGCCGAGGCATTGCGCGAGGATGTAGGGGAAAACATCCCTGGCGGCAAAGCGGCCCGCGCACCAGAAGGCAATCGTCACCGCCGGGTTGATGTGGGCCCCGGAGTATTCGCCGATCGTATAGATGATGACCATCACGATCAGACCGAAGACAATCCCGATCCCCAGCGGCGTGACGGTATCCGGATTGACGGTATTGGTGATGACCGCCCCCGTTCCCATAAAGACGAGGAAAAATGTGCCGAGGAATTCGGAGATGTAACGATTCATGAGCGGGCCTGTGCGAGAGGGGAGTAAATCCCGGTTCAAGGGGCGATTTCGACAGAGAGCTGGTCGGCGTGGCTTCCCTTAATCCTGCACTAAAGAACGGGTTAAACACAACGGACAGCCCGGTTTCTGTTCGCGTTCGCCCCGGAAATTCTCCGGCGGCTGGTCTCATTTCCAACAAAATCTCTCCTTTCTGTAACCGGAATGGGCGTGGGTGACACTCTACGGGTGAAGGGGAAATGGGACGTCTGGCCAGACACCATTTTTGGCAGAGGGCGGCCGGTCGATGAGTCCGGTCGTCCAAGTTAGTCACAAAGTTACATCCATCAGGAGACAATCATGTCGAAGAGAATTATCTGGACTGCGGTCCTGGGCACGGCGTGCGTAATTGGTTTTGCGGGGTTCAATCACATGCGGGCGGAAGTCGGCGAAACTGTAGAAACGGTGCAGGCGCTCGGCGAATTGCAGGGAACGTTCACGCAGGACGCGGGGCTGTTGCTATTGCTCGCCGATGCCGGTGATCAGGACATTCAATACAAGGGCGAAGGTGAGGGAGGAGGAATTCGCGGACGTCTGCGGGGACGCTTCCCGTTTATGAATGGACCGATGGCGGAAGACTTCCGGAAGATGATGGCCGGGAATATTGGCCGGTTGATGGTCCTGCGATCGGAAGTGGATCTCACGGACGAACAACGTCAGGAACTCAAATCGATCGTGAAAAACAATCGACCGGAGATCAAGGACAAGGTGCTGACTCTCGCGGAAGCGCGGATGGCGCTCGTCGATCAGGTGCTGGCAGATAACGCGACCGATGACGAAATCAAAGCGGCCGCAGATCGGATGGGAGATGCCATCGGGGAAGCCGCGATTCTCGCACGGGAACTGAAAGGCGAGGTCAAGGAAGTCCTCACGGAAGAACAGCAGACGAAGATCCGCAAGGTGATCGACGAGAACCGCGCGAATCGACGGGAGTTTCAGGACAAAGTGAAGAACGCGGAAGAATAAGAACGCGTTTTTCCTGAAGAAACTATGCAGTTGGCCCCGGTGGATCAGTCTCCGGCCTGTCTGACATCATTGTCGGGCGGCAGGGAGACTGGTCCCATTCCATCGCGGAATGATTCATCTGGATCAGATCGTCGGTTTTCGGATAAAACGAACTTTCGCTGAAACAGAGAACGCTGCTTTTCCCAGATTTGTGTCGGCCCTTTCCCACTACCTTCACTTCAGACCCGGTTGGATCATGCGAGCATCAGAGGCGTCTCTACATCGAGCGGATCAACAGGGGGCATCGACAGATGATGCCGCCCGGTTGGCTGCGGATGAAGAAACCGACTGGATCGCGCGTGCTCTCACTGGTGAGAGTGCCGCCTTTGCAATGCTGGTGGACCGGTATCAACAGGAAATCGCCGCCCAGATGTGGCGGTTCTCGAGGGATCGCAACGTTCACGAGGAACTTGTGCAGGATGTCTTCGTGGAAGTCTACCGCAGCCTCGGTAACTTCCGGTTTGAATCCCCCTTATTACACTGGATGCGAAAGATTGCGGTCCGCGTCGGGTATCGCTACTGGAAAGCGAAGGAACGGAAAAAAGAAAAAGTGTTCCTGTCGCAATTCGAATACGATTCGACGCAGGCCGATTCCGAGCAACCGAGATCGGCGGAAGAAGCGGGGAACCTGTTACATGCGATGCTGGAGCAGTTGCCCGCGCGGGACAGGATGATACTGACCTTGATCTACTGGGAAGAACATACGGTCGAAGAAGCGGCCGAGGTGACAGGCTGGAGTCGGTCGCTGGTGAAAGTTCAGGCGTTCCGGGCGCGGAAGAAGTTGAAAGAACTTCTCGAACAGCAGGAAGCAAATTGAAACTTGTCTGCGATGCACAACTTAAACGTGCATAAGTGTGAAATAAAATGAATACCAACAAACCAAATAATAAACAGCCGGATGTTGATATCGATCAACTGTTGACCGGCCTCGCCCGAGCGGCGCGGAGCGAAACAGCACCGAAAGTCGACGTGACGCGCGCGGTGCTGCAGCGCCTCGAAGAAGAGGAACCGGCCGTCTATACTCTTTCCGAGAAGGTCTGGTGGTATGCGACGGCGGGCTCCCTGGTGGCGGCGGGGATCGCGATGATGATCAGCTATCAGTCGTGGATTGAACTGACCGACCCGGCTTATGAAGTTCTAACCAGCATGCAAGTGGCGTTACGATAATGAACAGCGAACCGAACAGCGAGACGGTAGCCCCGGACCCTCCTCTTACTCCTCCCACGCGGCGACGCAGCAAATGGCGCATCATCGTGCAATTGCTGCTGGTGCTGCTCGTGTTCGGCGGGGGCGTGGTGACCGGAGGAGCGCTGGCGTTCCGATTTGTGCGGCAGCGCATGCAGAACTTCGAAACGCAGTCGGACACGATGATCGAACGGATTCACACACGGATGGTCTGGAAGTACGACCTGAGCGATGAGCAAAGCGCGCAACTGAAGGAAATCCTGCGTAGGAACTTCGACGACCTGATTGCGCTGCGCCGCGAGTTCCGGCCGCGACTGGCCGCCGAAATGGAGTCCATCGAAGAAGATGTCGCCGCCATCCTGACCGAATCACAGCGGGCGGAATGGCGCGAGAACTTTCGTAACTTCAGCGACGTCGTCTTTCCCGGTGTCTATCAGTCGGAGTAAGACTGACAGACCCGCAATCCGGGAACATCGCTTGGGAGAACCTGATATCATTCTGGAAATTGTTTTCCCTCCCTCGGCGCGATTAAGATAGAGATTCCTGTACTCGAACCTCGCTCCGCGCTGAAAGGTGGAATGACATGACTGGTCGTCGCTTGCTGCTGCGGTTGGCTGTCACTCTGGGCATGGTACTGATGGCCGAGTCCGTCCGTGCCGAAGTGAAGCTGATCGCCGATATCGAATACGCCAACGTCGACGGGCATTCGCTGCAACTCGATCTGTACATGCCACAAAAGGTCGAACGACCCAAACTCGTCGTCTGGGTTCATGGGGGCGGGTGGCATCAGGGAACGCGTGAGAATCCCCGTCTTCGCTGGCTGGCCGATGAAGGCTATGCCCTGGCGAGTATTTCCTATCGTCTGACCGACAAGGCAACCTTCCCCGCTCAGATTCAGGACTGCAAAGGGGCCGTTCGCTGGCTGCGGGCGAACGCGTCCGTCTACGGTTACGACGCGGACCAGATTGTCGCCGCCGGTTCGAGCGCGGGCGGAATGCTCGTGGCATTGCTCGGCACCTCGGCCGAGGTCGACGCTCTCGAAGGTGATGTCGGCGGGAATCTCGAGCAATCGTCACGCGTGCAGGGCGTCGTCGATTTCTTCGGCGCCCACGATTTCATTCTCCGCTCGAAAACACAATCGGAGAAAACGAGCACGCCCGGATCGTCGGTCTATCGACTGTTCGGTGGAACCGTGGCGGACAAACAGGATCTCGCCAGACTTGCTTCGGCGGTCACGCATGTTTCCGATGATGATCCGCCGGTGCTGATCCTGCATGGCACGGAAGACAGCACGGTCCTTCCCGACCAGGCCAAGCGTCTGGAAGAAGTCTATCAGGACGCCGGCCTGCCGGTGGAACTCATTATGATCGAAGGGGCCGGCCACGGCGGCAAAGTCTTTGACGAGCCGCAGTATCGGGAAAAAATTCGCGCGTTCGTCAAGAACTGCTTTGCCGAGTAACAGGGCTTTGCCGAGAAACAGGGCGTAGAAGAACGGTATTCCTCGAGCCAATTAGGGTTGGTCGAATTCGTCGACGCGTTTGCCGAGGTCTTCCTGTTGTTTGCGGAGCTTTTCGATGTCGTCCCGGAGTGTCTTGATTTCCGAGCGGGAGTCATTGGCTTCGGTGATCTGTTTGACCGCGGCCTCCGCGCTGATCCGCGTCCAGCCATCCGGGTCTTCGTTGGCCAGTTGACGTAACTTGTCGAGTGAACTCCGTGCGCCTTCGCCGATTTTACCGAGCGCGGCTGAGGCTGATCGCCGGGTCAAGGGGGAGGGTGAGTTCAGGTATTCGGTGAACCGCGTCACGATCTGTTTCTGCTGGCTGACAGGCATGTCGTTTTCTTCGATGTACCGCACGATGCCATCCATCGCCGCGCGACGCGAGGCATGATACCGGTCGGGGCCCGTCCACTGGAGCAGCAGGTCGAGGGCGCGCTGATCGTGACAGTAACCGAGACTCTCCAGGACGGCCCGGCGAATGACGTCCCGGTGGGAATCGCGATCAAGGAGTTCGATCGTTTTATAAAGCGGGGCGTTCTGGCGAACAGTCGCGAGGGTAGAAATCGTCTTGGCGACGACGTTGTAGCTGTCGTCTCCCGCTTCGAGTTTTTTCTCGAGCGCTTCGATGACGGTCGTGTCGTTCTCGAACTGCGTCAACGCGCCGACGACGGCATTGCGCGTTTTGGGATGCGGGTGATCGATGGCGGCAATCAGGATGTCGCGGGCCTCCGGCACCTTGGTTTTGCCGAGCGCTTTCGCGATCTCGATCTGAACACCGTAGAACGGATCATTGGTCAGGGCGTCCTTCAACAGCTTCAGGTTTTCACTCGCGGCGGAGGAGGCCAGATGTTCGGCCGCACGGATCCGTTCGACGATAGAGGGGGCGGATTCGAGTTGGGTTTTCCAGAGTGCCCGGCTTTTGTCTTCTTCGATTACCGCGAGCAGGCTGTAATCGGGATCGACGCGAACCAGTTGCGGGGCGGACGGGAGGTTAAGGAAATAGACCGCCTGCTTGTCGGTGATGAACTCGTCGAGAACGGCTTTTTCTTCTCCTTTACCGCGGACTTCAATCTTCAGCGGAAAGTGGAAGGGCTCCCACTGCTGGGTCTGTTCGACTTCAATGCGGACCTGGCTGTTGGCGTTGTTGTACGATGTTTTGATTTTGAGTTCCGGGTGGCCGGGACGCTCTGTCCAGTCGTAGAAGAACCGCTCCATCGATAGCCCGAGTAACCGTTCGAAAACTTTTCGCAGGTCGTCTGTCTCTGCAGTATTGAATGAGTATTCGATCCCGTAGCGGTTGATGCAGCGGAAGAAGTCTTCGTCGCCCACCTCGCGGCGGAGCATATGCACGACCCAGCAACCCTTCGGGTAGGCGCGGACATCAAACATCCGGGTCGGGTGTTCGTACCGGCGATCGACGATCGGTTGCGTCAGCGCGGAACCGGAGCGGGCGCGTCCACTTTCCTGGAACAGATGGTAGTCCCGTTCGTCGGCACCCTGGTGATGTTCATCCCAGAGAACTTCGCAGTAAGAAGCAAAGCCTTCGTTGAGCCAGATGTGGGACCAGTCCTTACAGGTGACGAGGTCCCCCCACCACTGATGACCAAGTTCATGCGCGATCAGCCAATCGCTCGAGGTATCGAGTTCAGCCCGTGCGTCGATGAGCGTCCCGTCGTGCAGGGAAGTCGCGCTGGTATTTTCCATGCCGCCGGAAGTGAAGTTGTACAGCACGACCTGCGCGTATTTTTCCCACGGGTATTCGATGCCGAACTTGCTGCTGAAGAACTCGATCATTTCCGTCGTACGACCGAAGGTACGCGCGACATCTTCTGCCCGCTTCGGTGGGACGTAGTATTGAACAGGCGTGTCTTTCCAGAGCTCTTCGACGATCTCGAACTTCCCGACGACGAGCGTTACGAGGTAAGAAACATGGCTGGCGTCCTGTTTCCAGTGAAACCGGACCTGTTCCGTTTCCTCCAGATCCGTTTTCGACAGCAACTTGCCGTTGGACAGAACGGAATAACCCGCCTGGGTCGTGATGATCACCTCGGTTGATTGCCGTTCGTGCGGATGATCGAAGCAGGGGAACCAGTATCGGTTTGTTTCGGGCTCTCCCTGTGTCCAGACCAGATCAGGATCCGCCGCTTCGGTGCTCGCGGTGAAGTACAAACCAGCCGCCGGTTTCTTGACGGAGTAATCGATCTCCAGCTGATAATCGGTCTGGCTATTAAGCGCGTTTGGAAAGTAGACGGTGAGTGACTCATCACTTCGATCAAATTGCAGGAGCTCGGGGGCCTCTGATTTAATCGAAACCAGGCGGACTTCGCTTACGTCG
>PABD01000117.1 GCA_002702685.1 Planctomyces sp. | reverse complement strand
GATCTGGCCGTGCCGGAACGCATCCTTGACTACTTTCAGCGACATCCCGACCCCGTCGTCGAGGATGGCGAATCTCGGTTCGTCCGCATTGGGAAGACAGAAGATCTGTATGGACGTCGCATCCGCGGAAATGCTGTTGTCGATAACGTCGGCGGTCGCCGTTTCGAGCGAGCAACCGATATCACGGAGCGATTCACTCAGACTCGCGGCACTCGGAAGAAGATGGAACTGAGAAGACATGATTTCAGGGGTCAGAGGGTGGAGAACGGTAGATCACCATCATACCTTGGTCTGCGCTTCGATTGCCACTCATCTCATTCGGTAAACGGGGACAGCAGTGGCTGATTTTCTGTGGGATGGGGTTGATGCGGTCGCGAGCCACGGAACGGGCGTAACTAGAACGAGTCGCGGGTTCAGTCGAATGCCGCGAACGTCTCGGTGGGCTGCTCAAGTATTATTATCGTGACGCCGCGTAGCACTGACTCGACCGAAGATCGCAATTCTCATGCGTCATAATCCGCAACCAGAGCGGCCACGATGTCCTTTTTGAAGTAAATCGGACACCATCCGTCAGGCATGAAACCGATTCTCGTTTATATTCCGTCCCCGATCAGCAACACAACCACTTGGTATAACTCGTTTTCAACCTCGGCTGAATGTTTTTACGATACGGAATACGATTAACCCGTGCTCATTCCGAGGTTGACAAACCCATCTGAACACTCTCTCATTGGTGATGCTGAATATTTACTCCAAAATCGTAATCAATGGAAATACGCTGAACTGTTTTTTCATCCTCTCAGGTCGCGCTACTATTTCGATTTGCCGCGGCGAAATCGAATCCTTTAATCGGAGGGAAGAACAACGCGATTAGGCTCCAATATGCAGTGGCACCCGGCAGAGGGTTTCAATCTGCGGAACAAATACATCGCCGCCAACCAGACAGATCAAAGACAAAATCCTCACTCACTCGATAGCTCCGCCCACTTTCTCTCTCCTAAGAAATGCCTACTATGAACATTATCGAATGGGTTATATCTCGACTGAGAACCTTCAGGAACTTCGAACGATCTATCAGTAGTCGCCGTTCCGTACGCAAATCCGCGAGTGCTGCACCGGAGGTTCTGGAACAACGGACCCTGCTTTCCGGAACAGGATTGCTCGTCGATTCAGAGCAGGTGTTTACCGTCAAGAGTGAAACGTTCGAGTTAGGCGACATTGATGGTGACGGTGATCTGGATGCCGTCGTTGCGTATTCATCAAAAGCAGGACAGATTTGGCTTAATGATGGGGCGGGTGGATTCACTCAAAGCTCCGAAACGTTTCCCAGGAGTTCAGGAGTCCGACTGGGAGATCTGGATGGTGATGATGATCTCGACCTCTACATCATTCGCGAGTATGTGAATGCTACAACCGATCCTGTTGATACGATCTGGCTCAATGACGGGACAGGAGAGTTTACGAAAACTTCCGAGACAATCTCGTACCCGGGTCGAATTCACCTAGACGTGATTCTGGCTGACATCAACAACGATAATGCGCTGGACGCAGTAATTACCTACGGTGCCGCATCCGCGAACAGCTCCGTATACGTCCAGCTTAATGATGGCGGTGGCGGGTTCACGGCGTCGGAGCAGGTTCTGGGTGATGAAGAATTCGTGTACTATGAAGTTGCAGCTGGAGATGTCAACGGTGACGAAAACGTCGATTTGTTTATCACCCAGATCAAACGCAACAGGATTAGTCAACATGGAGTTGACCGTGTTTGGCTGAATGATGGTACGGGGCAGTTTTCAATTGCCCAGATTGATCCGGCAGGCGACACTGACACTTCTGATGTGGCCCTTGGCGACGTCGATGGTGACGGGGATCTCGACGCCGTTTTGACAACCCGCACGGACGACGTCGTTCTGCTGAATAATGGACTGGGAATGTTTTCAATTGATTCGACCATTCCCGGTGAAGGCGTCGGCTCTGACAGTCTCCAATTCGGCGATCTCGACAACGATGGTGATCTCGATTTTATGACTACCAAAATTGGGCCACGTACGGAATTCGCGCCCATCAAGACCTGGTTCAATCAGGGAGATGGGACCTTTGAGGACAGTGGTAACGATGTTGTGATCGAGACGCCCAGCGCCTATCGATTTGAACTGGGTGACCTCGATGGAGACGGAGACTTGGATGTGTTCATGGCCGCTGGCTTAACGGAATTGAAGCCTCACATTCTATTCAATCCCGATGCTCCTCTCGATTTCGACCAGAATTTTGAGAACGGTAATGCGAACGGACTAAACTTCATCACCGGAAGCATTTTCAGTATCGATGACATCGGCGACAGTACGAAACTGAAGAGTGAAATCGGAGGATTGAACGTCGCGCTCATCGACCGTGACTATCCAATTCCCTACCAATATGAAATTTCGGTCGAGGTGACATCGCTGACGGAAGCAGGCGCTGAGAATAATGCGATGATCGTATTTGACTACAAAAGCGAACTCGACTTCAAATATGCCAGGATGATACCGAATCAGAATAAATGGGTCTTTGGAACATATGATGGCACGTTTAATAAACTGAAAGGGCAAGTAGACTGGGACGACATTGGGCTTACGATTGATGATGATACGCCCTACCTGATGCATCTGGTTGTGCGACGCTCCATGGCAACACTATTCGTCAATGGCCAGTCCGTACTGGAAACCGACTTCGGTCGTTCTCTCTCTCTCGGAGAAGTTGGCTTCGGTTCCTACAACGCTGTTACGACATTCGACAACTTTCAGTTTGGTCGCATGGTGGATACCGGTGTAGCACCGTACTTGCCCTACACGGAAGATTTCGAGGATGAACAGGCGGAAAATTTCGACTTCAATAACAATTCGCTGTGGTCCGTCGTTTCAGCAGGAGCGACTCAGGTTCTTCAGCTTGATGCTTCTGGTTCCCAGGGAATCGGTGTCGCGAAGATCACACTCGACCGCGCATTGCCTTCCGACTACCAGATTTCCGCCGATGTCACCTCGATCAAAGGGCTCAATCGTTGGCACGATGGTTTCCTTATCTTTGACTATCAGAGCCCGACTGATTTCAAATACGCGGGAATGTTCACCGGACAGAACCAGTGGGTCATCGGGCAATATCAGGGCAACTTCAATAACCGTCTGGCCCAAATCGACTGGGATGTCACAGGACGCAAAATTGATCCGAATACGCTCTATAATCTCCGGGTTCATATCAGTGGTGACAACGTCAACATGCTGGTAGGTGGGCAGGAAGTCCTTTCTGCCTCTTTCGCAGCCGCCGGTGGAATCAATGGGGGTGATCTTGGTGTGGCTGGTATTAATGGCGTGACGCAGTTTGATAATTTTAAGATGGCCGAAATGATTCAAACTGGAAATCCCGTTTCGGTACCCTACGTGGAAGATTTCAACAATGGGCGGGCGGATGACTTTTACTTCAACGATCCACCCGCGTTTGATCCATCGATCAATATGGGGCAGAACGTTCTCAAAGGAGTTAAGCTGAATTTCAGCGGACTCGGGCTGGCCTATGTAGTCCCGGAACCCCCCTTACCAGCACAATTCGACGTATCGAGTTCTTTCCAGACACGTTATGGTTCCCAGCGCTGGTTAAACGGATTCATCATATTCGATTACAAGAATCCGAATGACTTCAAATACGCCGGGATGTTCACCGGCCAGAATGAATGGATTATCGGCCACTACCAGAGAAGTTTCTCCAATCGGCTTGCCGAAATTGACTGGGACGACACCGGTCGAAATATCGAAATCGATACTTACTACAACGTCAAGGTCTCAATTGACGGGGGAGAAGCAACACTTTCTGTCGACGGAGAGGAAATCGTATCGGCAGACTTCGGAACTCCGTTGAACAACGGTCCCGTCGGCGTTGCCTTCAAGAATGGAGAAACCTGGTTCAACGACTTCGCGATTAATTTACCTCCGACACCCGCACTCAGTGATATCGTCTTCGCTGATTCGAACAATAATCTGCTTTTCTGAAGTTGTCGGAGTCAAGCAGTCTAAGTCCCATACCTTAAAAACGCAGCCGAACTTAAAAATCGGCAAATCAAAGGGTCTGTGAAACGCTGACGGCCGTATCGTAAAGGAACTCAGACGAACTCGAAACACTTCAAATTATGGTGTCAGTGAGAGGCTGACGGCGTATATTCCCAGACGATTCGGCAACGACGTTAGCCACCACAATCATCACAACGAGTATTACCAGCGGCTTCCTCTCGGAATACCATGCATCAGAGGCTATTTCGGTTCGAATCGCGGCTTCTTCTCGTAGCAGGCTTTTTTTGTTTCTGATCAGCAGCTGCAGGTACTCGTTTTCTCCTGCAGCTGGAATTTTCATGACAGCTCAATGGCACCATCAGCATTCGGGGACACCATCAGTATTCGGGTGGCCGCCATTCCCACCAGAAACTTGTCCGAGGTCCGTCCCCCTGAGGACACCTCTTCCATTTTCGAATATCTGAGCTACAATGAATCTGGCAATTAGTTGAATGTTACCTCTGCATCGAAGAGTACTTTTGATTCGGAGTGTCTCAACGCGGGCAAAAACTGCTCAGAAGAATTCCCGGGAATCACATGGAGAATTCAGTTTGATGCCGTATTCAGTTGGTGAGTGAATCCATTTAATGATCACAAAAACAGACGGTCCGCACCCACCGGAGAGTCTGAAACTGAATAGCTCGACTCAGTGGACTCGATAAGTGTTCCGCTGATTCGGCCTTTTTTAATCAGCAGTTGCCGACAACTGCTTCTCTCGCTTTTCGCAAGAGAGCCTGGCATCCCGACACCGACAGAGCTCTTGGGTCTTTCGACCGTCACGGCAGGACTCGCGATCAGGACGGGTTCCCATTCGCTTACAATGAATCGAGTTCATCATGTTACTCTTCTGGATCACCTTGATCTCGGCAGTCGTCCTGGGGGGGCTTCTTCTGCTGCTGAGCCGATTCATGATCCTTTGGTTGCAGGCTTTGGTTTCGGGAGCGAATGTAAGCCTGTTTTCACTGATCCTGATGCCGCTGAGAAAAGTCGATCCGAGAGTGATCGTACTGTCAAAAGTCATGATTGCTCAGGCGGGTCTTAACCCGGTGTCCACGAATCTGATTGAAGCTCAGTATCTGGCAGGCGGAGATGTGCCCCGCGTGACTCTCGCCTTAATCGCTGCTCAACGGGCAAATATTGACCTCGACTGGAACACTGCGGCCGCCATCGACCTGGCCGGTCGGGATATACTGGAAGCGGTTCAGATCAGCGTCAATCCGAGGGTAATCAACTGCCCCGCCCTGGAGCCGGGTTCTCGCCCCACGCTCGATGGTGTCGCCGGTGATGGCATCCAACTTGAAGTACGGGCATTAGTTACCGTGCGAACCAACCTCTTCCAGCTTATCGGTGGCGCGACGGAGTCGACCGTCATAGCGCGCGTCGGACAGGGAATCGTTTCTGCCATCGGGGGATGTAAGAGCTACCGTGAAATACTGAACAATCCTTCGCTCATTTCACAGCAGGTCCTGGCGAAAGGATTGGACTCACAGACGTCGTTCGAAATCATTTCCATCGACATCGCGAATATTGAGATTGGTGAGAATATTGGTGCCCGAATTCAACTCGACCAAGCCAATGCCGACATTCGCATCGCCCTCGCTCATGCTGAAAAACGCAAAGCAATGGCGATCGCACGGCAGCAGGAAATGATGGCGATGACTAGAGAGAATGAAGCACTGCTTGTGCTAGAAGAGGCCAAAATTCCAACCGGCATCGCGAATGCATTTCGAGAGGGGCAGTTGCGAACGCCCAACAGCCTCGGCCTTAATCCCTACAAACAGAAACGGCTGGTAGTCACTACGTAGTTTCAACGTCTTCGCCGTTCCTCAAGTCCCGTTGGAAGCACCTCATTCTCTTTGCCACTCCTACGCTGATCCGCGTTTACACAAACCATTACCGCTATTGGGGCGCCGTAGAATCGCCTGGCGCCCCGGGTGTTCGCGACGCCTTACTATGAGACATCAATTCGGAACTGGCAGGTTGGAAAATGCCGGATCGAATCCGCTTCTGAAACGATGATGGAAGAAAATTTTCCGTCACGAGGACACCTCTCCGGTCTTCTGACCGCTTAACAAGACCATCCTCCCGAAACTCAACAGATTTGCGCATTCTCCCCCGAGGGAGAATGGCTAGAGGGTGATTTAATGCAGGCACTGAAAATCTGGAAATCCATGAAGTGGCTTACACCCGCTGTATTGCGATCCGGACACCGCGGTTACGGATTCCGCCCCACATGCGAAAAGCCGCTCCGAGCCGAGCTTTTCAGCATCGATCAGCTGGAAAAACATGCGAGAAAAACAGCTGCCTCCCACTCCGTGCTTCCCAAATATGGAACAGATGCGCTTCTGTCGAGGCTGAATGATAATCAACGTGTCCTGTTTGAAGCTTACGATCTTGTTGCGGCAGCGGCAGATAACAACTCTCAGATTGAGCCAGCAGCGGAATGGTTGCTCGATAATTTCTACCTGATAGAAGACGAAATCCGTGAGATCCGTAATCTGTTTCCGCCGGCATACAGTCGTGAACTGCCCTTGATTGCCACCCCGAATGACGGTGAGCGCCCTCGCGTTTATCAAATCGCAATTGAGCTCATCTCACACGTCGATGGCCGCATTGATGCCAGTAGCCTGAACAGCTTCATCGCGTCTTACCAATCCGTCGAACCACTGCTGCTGGGGGAATTATGGGCGCTACCTCTAATGTTGCGACTTGCCCTGATCGAAAACCTGAGACGAGTTGCAGAAACGATCGCCTTGGCACGGTTTGATCGGGATAGGGCAAATAAATGGGCGCAGCAGATGACGCAGGTCGCCGAAGTGAGGCCCGCAGATCTTATACTTATTCTCGCTGATATGGCACGCGAGTCTCCCCCACTCACGGGCGCATTTCTGGCCGAGCTGTCACGACATTTTCACGAACATAACCCAGCCTTCGCGCTCGTTAAAAGTTGGCTCGAACAACGGTTAAGCGAAGAATCGGCGACCGTCGAGCAGGTCATTCACGCTGAAGGGCAGGCACAAGCCGTCGATCAAGTTTCATTCGGCAACAGTATTCACAGTCTACGTTTTCTGGACGCAAATGACTGGAAAGAGTTCGTCCATGAACACAGCCATGTGGAGCGAACGCTGAAAACAGATCCGGCAGGGATTTACTCGGAGATGGATTTCGCGACACGAGATCGCTACCGCCACGCTGTTGAAGATATCGCGAAGCGAAGTCCGCTTTCCGAATTTGCCGTAGCGACACTGGCGATTCAACTGGCGAAATCACGTGTTTCCGAAGACTTTACGAGTCGTTATTCCCACGTAGGCTATTTTCTGATCGATCGGGGACTGACAACGTTGGAGAAACGTTCTCGGGTTCGGCTTTCACTTACAGCGATTCTCAAGAACTTTCGCAGGAAGTTTCCTTTAGCCTGTTATCTGACGTTGTGCGGCATTGTTTCCATTACTGCGTTCTGCGGATACATCCTGATTGTTCGAGGTATGGAGACGAGCTGGCAGCATCTTGCGGTGGTGGCGTTTCCAGTGATACTTTCCATCTCGGCGCTGGGGGTAGAGCTCTCCAATTGGATTTCGAAGCGACTGATTGTGCCGGTAGCGCTTCCTCGGATGGCGTTTAAGAGCGGATTGACGAATGAGAATCGTACTTTGGTGGCGATTCCTACAATGCTTTCCAGTCAAGCTGGTATCGACGACCTGCTGGACGGGCTGGAACTACGATATCTGTCAAACCGAGATCAATGCCTGCACTTTGCGTTGTTAACGGATTTGAAAGATGCTGATGCCTGCATCCTGCCTGGTGACGAAAATTTAATTCAACAGGCACGGGCCGGCGTTGAACGCTTGAATCAGAAATATGAAGCCGAACGCAAAGACGCCTTCTTTCTGTTCCATCGATCCCGAGAATGGAACGCCAGTGAAGACTGCTGGATGGGTTATGAACGAAAGAGAGGTAAGTTGTCTGCACTCAATGCAATGTTGCGAGGAGCGGACGACCGATTTTCACAGGTGGTGGGGGATCCATCCATACTTCAGAATGTGCGTTACGTCATAACGCTGGATACCGATACAGAACTGCCGAGAGACGCTGCTATCAAGCTGATTGGCACCATGGCGCACCCGCTTAACCAACCCATATTCGACCTCAGACGGAATCGTGTCGTCGCTGGATATTCAATCCTGCAACCTCAGGTTGGAGTTGGATTACAAAATTCGCAGAAGACGAGGTTTACCCGGCTTTTTTCTGGAGACTCGGGGATTGATCCATACACACAACTCGTGGCGGACGTTTATCAGGATCTATTCGATGAGGGCTCCTTTATTGGTAAAGGAATCTATCATGTCGATTCGTTCGAGAGTAATTGCACAGATTTCCCTGAAAATGCAATCCTCAGCCATGACCTTCTCGAAGGTGCCTACTGCAGATCAGGTCTGGTGAGTGACGTCACGCTGTATGAGTCTTACCCAACCGGGTACCTCGCCGATATGTCGCGTCGTCACCGGTGGATTCGCGGTGACTGGCAGATTGCGGGTTGGCTGCGTCCTCTAGTCCGAAATCGCTCCAATGAATACATACAAAATCCGCTCACTGCGATTTCTCGCTGGAAACTCGCCGACAATCTGCGTCGGAGTCTTATTCCAATTGGATTGTTGAGTTCGATAATACTCTCATGGTTTCTATCGTTTAATCTGGCGGTCGCGACCGCGCTGTTCATTCTGGGAACGTTCCTTCTGCCGGTAATCATCGAATTCACCAGCCGATTGCTCAATAAACCCCTCGACTTACCGTTCGGCATGCATTTCCGTTTTTCCGTTCAGCGTGTCAATCGCCCCCTGCTGCAACTGTTGCTGCGATTCGTATTCCTTCCGTATGAGGCTTATATCAGCCTGGACGCGATCATTCGGACTATTGTTCGGACCTGCTGGACCAGACGTGGACTTTTGGAGTGGAAAACTGCCTCGGATTCGGAGAGTGCTTCTGCGGAATCAGTCAGTGGCTATTTCAGGGCCATGGCGAGCGCGCCCTTACTGGCGGGCATATTGAGTATATTCCTTCTTCCGGGCGATATTCGCACCCTCGCCTGGGCTGGTCCCTGGCTGTTCTGCTGGACTCTTTCCCCTTTGATCGCCTGGTGGCTAAGTCAGCCAGTGCTGAAACCGCTCCCACGACTCTCGCCGGATCAACTATTATTTTTGCGAATGCTTTCCAGAAAAACGTGGCTGTATTTCGAAGAGTACGCCACCGAACAAGAGAACTGGCTTCCTCCTGACAACATTCAACAAAATCCCACTCTGACAGTGGCTTCCCGCACGAGCCCAACGAATATCGGGATGGCATTGCTCTCCAATTTGACAGCTTACGATTTCGGATACTCTTCAGCTTCACAATTCCACAACCGAAGTCGGAACACATTGAAGACGTTAGCCCGAATGGAACGAGTCCGGGGACATTTTCTCAACTGGTATGACACGCGGACACTGAAACCTCTCTACCCACAGTATATCTCCACCGTCGATAGCGGAAATCTTGCCGCCCACCTTCTGGTCTTCAGTATCGGGTGCCAGGAATGCGCGTCATCGCCAATTTTACCGCCTCGCGCATTTGCAGGGATCAGTGATACGCTTCACGTAATATTGGAGGTTGTAAGTCATCTGGTGAAAACGCCAGCCCGCGCTCGGGCTATCGACATTGTCGAAAGCGAATTACGAAAGCTGGACGAGACGCCCACGTCTCTCAGATGCGCTCGTGATTCATTATCCGAGCTGAAAGTAGCAGCATGCGAACTCAAGTCGTTGGAGCTGACTGACCCGCAGTATCGTTCCTGGGTTTCGGCGCTGGAAACTTCGTGCGTCGAACATGGCGACGATTTGAAGCACCTTGCTACATGGCTTGAGTTCCCTCCCTTATCAATGAGCGATGTATCGCTGGAAACCGACGACGAAGTTGACACGGTGTCGAGGATCAACCGGATACTTGAAGGCCTCGACTCCAATGTAACCTGGACGGAAGTCGCGAGCCTGAAATCGACGGTTGAACCGCTGCTGAATCGAATTCAAGCGGTTGCGCCATCGAAGGAAAGTAAATGGTGTCGAGAATTATTCGGCGTGGTGTCCGTCGCATCAGAGCGAGCAATCCGCAGGATTCATGAATTTGAATCCCTCGCACTACAGGCCAGGGAACTCGCAGAAATGGACTTCGACCTGCTGTATGACTCCACTCGGGACTTGTTCTCGATTGGTTACAACGTCAGTGACCGGCGGCTGGATTCAGGTTTCTACGATTTGCTCGCTTCCGAAGCGAGGCTGGCCAGTTACCTGCTGGTCGCTCAAGGAGCATATCACCAGAAACATTGGTTCGCGCTGGGGCGACTACTGACAAATACCGGACGGTCTCCGTCGCTACTAAGCTGGAGCGGTTCCATGTTCGAATACTTGATGCCCCTGCTGGTCATGCCGAGCTATGAAAATACGCTGCTGGAGGCCAGTTATCACTCGGTGGTCCGGCGTCAAATCGAATATGGAAATCAACGCGGCGTACCGTGGGGAATTTCTGAGTCCGGCTACAACTCCATTGACCTGAATAAAATCTATCAATACAAGGCATTTGGCGTACCTGGACCGGTCTGAAACGCGGACTGGCGGAAGACCTGGTGATCGCTCCCTATGCGACCGTGATGGCTCTGATGGTTGATCCACGAGCGGCCTGCCTGAACCTCGAACGATTGCAGTCGGAAGGGCAACTGGGCCCGTATGGTTTTTACGAGGCGATCGATTACACCCCCTCTCGCCTCCAACCGGGATCGGACAAGTCAACAGTCCGACAATTCATGGCCCATCATCAGGGCATGAGTCTTCTCTCTCTGGCTTTCTTACTGCTTGACAAGCCAATGCAGCGACGGTTTCTCGCTGATCCAGTATTGCGGTCGTCCAGTCTCCTGCTTCAGGAAAGAGTTCCTCAGGAATCTGCGCCTGTACTTCCTCACGCGAGTGAAGCGCGTGCCACCAATATCGCCACGTCTGAAGAGACAGGAAGCATGCGAGTCATCACGAATCCCGGAAGGGCCGAAATCGATGTTCACCTGCTCTCTAACAACAATTATCACATTGCCATCAGCAGTGCCGGTGGAGGATACAGTCGCTGGGGCAATGTAGCGATCACCCGTTGGCGGGAAGATGCCACTCGTGATAATCACGGCATGTTCTGTTACATCCGTGATATCGAAAGCAATGCCGTATGGTCTAACACATTTCAACCCACAAACAAGATCGGCTCCAGCTATGAAGCCATCTTCACGCAATCGAGAGCCGAGTTTCGGCGAATCGACGATGAGATTGAAACTTACTCACAGAGCAGCGTTTCGCCGGAAGATGACATCGAGTTGCGCAGAATTGCCTTGACCAATCGCTCGGACGTTACCCGTACCCTTGAACTGACCAGTTATGCTGAAGTCGTTCTTGCCAATCAAGCGCAGGATGAAGCCCATCCCGCGTTCAGCAATTTGTTCGTGCAGACCGAATTCGCAGCCCATCATGAGGCAGTCTATTGCACGCGCCGTCCGCGTTCGCGAGAGGAACAACCGCCATGGCTGATTCATATGGTGATGGTTCGAGGCGCGGTCATTCACCCCCCTTCGTTTGAAACGGACAGGTCATTGTTTATCGGCAGACAGCGGACTTTGCAAAACCCCGTTGTATTCGATTCAAAACAGCCCTTATCCAACACACAAGGCTCCGTCCTCGATCCGATCGTCAGTATTCGTCAGACGGTATCTCTGGAACGAAATGAATCGATTCAGATCGACATCGTAATGGGAATCGCTCATACACGTACTGAAGTGGAGTCGCTTGCCGAAAAGTACAGTGATTCCAGCCTGGCCGACCGTGTATTCGACCTCGCATGGACACACGGGCATATCCTCCTCCAACAACTGGGTGTTTCTGAATTCGAAGCACAAGTTTACGGCCGATTAACCAGTTCCATCATCTACAACTCTTCTCTTCGTAGGGCCAGTAGAGAGATTCTGGCTCGGAACAGGCAAAGCCAATCTGGATTGTGGGGGTATGGTATCTCGGGAGATCTTCCGATCGTCCTCGTTCAAATCCGGGATGCAGAACGACTGGATCTCGTCAGTCAGGCGATTCAGGCTCATGCCTACTGGAGAATGAAAGGGCTTCTGGTCGACCTGGTAATCTGGAATGAAGACGATTCCGTTTATCGACAGTCGTTGCAGGAGAGAATCGCGGAATTGGTTGTTGCCAGATCAGATCCATCGCTCATGGATCGACCCGGCGGAATCTTTGTGCGGCGCGGGGAACAAATATCGGACGAAGACCGTGTTCTTC
>PABD01000116.1 GCA_002702685.1 Planctomyces sp. | reverse complement strand
GGGAAGATGTCCGGTTGCAGCTCATCGATACGCCCCCGATTACGGCCTCGCACCTGGAACCGTATCAGATCAACCTCGTGCGGACGGCCGATGCCGCTGTGCTCTGTTTCGATGGCAGCTCCGATGACAGTCCGGAAGCGACGGTCGAGCTGCTCGAACAATTGGCGCAGCGCAAGACCGTTCTCGCCAGTGAATCCGGTTTCGTCGAGGACGACTTTTCACGGATTCAAATCCGCACGCTCTTCGTCGTCACCCGCGGTCGGGATCCAGAAGCCTCGATGCGTGTTGACTTTCTCAGGGAAATGCACGAACTCCCATTCGAGCCCCTGTACGTCGATCTCGACAATTCCGAAGACTGCGAACTTCTCCGCGGCAAAATTTTCGAACTTCTGCACTGCATGCGGATCTACACCAAAGCCCCCGGAAAACCAGCCGATTATTCCTCTCCGTTCACGATTCCCCGGGGTGGCAAGGTCGAGGACCTCGCGTATGTCATCCATCGGGAACTGTTCGACACGATGAAATTTGCTAAAGTATGGGGAGAAAGTGCCCGCGATGGGCAGACGGTCGGTCGCGATCATGTGCTGTGCGACAAGGACCTGGTCGAACTGCATTGATCTGCCCTGGCTTCGCATCGCTCTCGTGACGAAATTCGTCACCGCGATATCTCCGCAAATTATTCTGTCACCAAAGAATTTGATCCATGCGCCTTATTGGAAAGTTGGACTCGCTCGACGACGCCAAACTGTTTGCCGAATACCTGCTCTCCCGGAAGATCTCGTCGAGTATCGACGTGGAAGATCAGGGGTGCGCTATCTGGATCATTGAAGAAGACCAGATTGACGTTGCCAAACACGAACTGGACGAATTCAAACAGGATCCGCAGGCAGCCAAATATCGCGAAGGCGCGGACCAGAGCCGCAAGTTCAAAAAAGAAGTCGAGAAGCAACGAAAGAAACAGGCGGCCCAACAGGTCAACATGCGACAGCAATGGGAGCCCGCTCACCTCTCGCAGTCCCCCGTCTCCATTCTGCTGATCGGCATCAGCATCCTCGTCGCGCTCTTCAGCACGGAATTTCCACTCGGCATCGGGGATAAAATGGATACCGGCCCCATTCCCCAAATGCTGATCGTCAATATCGAGGAATTCAACGCGGACCAGCAGCGTCAGCGCAGAACCGAGATCGTCCGCGAAGAATTGCTCCTGCACTCCGCCACAATTCACGAATACTGGCGTTACTTCACGCCGATGTTTATTCACTTCGGACTGCTGCACATTCTGTTCAACCTGATGTGGGTGCGTGACCTGGGCCCGACTATCGAAGCGCGCACGGGCTCTTTTGCGTTTCTGTTCATCGTGTTGTTTATCGCGTTCGTCTCCAACGTCGCGCAACTGGCAATCACAGGACGTCCGTTCTTCGGGGGAATGTCGGGCGTCGTCTTCGGATTCTTCGGGTTTATCTGGTTGCGGGGGAAACTCGATCCGGCTTCCGGTCTGCATATGCCCCCGCGCCTGATGGCTTTCCTGGTGATCTATCAGATCATCTGTTTCCTCGGAATCCTCGGCCCCATCGCCAACTGGGCCCACCTCTTCGGTTTCCTGAGCGGCGCGGCGATCGGCGGCGGCATGTCCCTCGTCACGCGGCATCAGCGGTCTTAGATCCCGTCCGGGATAAGTGTGGCGGCTATCGTACCCGAACAGCCGTTGAAAATAGCAGGCTACGCCGCCAGAACACGCTACGGTTATCTGGAATTTGCTATAGTGAACGGCAGATTGCACTTGGCCGTAGCTCCGTCCCCCAAGCGGCTCCAACCATGGCTTGCTCTCCCGGGTGGCACCCTTAAGAGTGCAAGCCGCGAGGGGCGCGCTGGTGGGGGCCGTCGGTAAGGTCTCACCCGCTTACTGAATTTTTCCGCGTCCGTGGATGGGGAAGATCGCTTCGACTTTCCCTTTGCGGCAGGCGATGAAGTTGTCGTGGAGCGGGGTCGTGAAGTCGGCGTATCCGACGATCAATTCGACCTTGTCACCGATGCGGAGTTCCTGTGATTTCGGGCCGAGTTCCAGTTCGCAATGTTCGGCCGACATGCGGACGACTTTGGCATCGGCGTAATCTTTGGGAACGGGAAGGCAGATATCGGGATTGATCGTTTTGCGTCCCGAGTCAAGCACAGCCTTCCCGAGACTGGGGCGACTGACGACAGAAGCGATGACGGTCAGGGCGTAACCGAGCCCTTTGACCCCGCACCGCTGTTGATAGAACGGATCGGCGAAGATCCCCCCGCCCGCCTGCAGTTCGGTGACCCAGTCGAGGTCAGTGGTGATCTGATAGGAACCGGTCCCCCCCGCGCTCACGATGTCGCAGCAGAGTCCTTCCTTCCGCATGAGTTCCTGACAGTGCCGGAGCATCCCGACCGATTCGTTGATCTTGCTCTGTTTCTCTTCCGCGTCTTCGATCAGCAGGAGGTGGCCTTCGTAGCCCATAATCCCTTCCAGCTTCACGCCCGGCAGTTGATCAATCCCACGGGCGAGATCAACCGTATCGCGGCCCGGACGGACGCCGACCCGGTTCAGTCCGATGTCGACTTCCACCAGCATGCCGCAGGTGACGCCATGTTTGACACAGACCTCGGAGAGCATTTCCGCCTGCACGTAATGGTCGCAACCGACGATGATATTGTTATCGCGGCAGAGGATCGCCAGCTTTTCGAGCTTGGGACGACCGACAATCATGTTGGCAATCAGGATGTTGCGAATACCGGCCGAGGCGAAAACTTCGGCCTCGGAAACTTTCGCAACAGTGATGCCGTGCGCCCCGGCTTCAATCTGCTTCCACGCGATCGCCGGCGTCTTGTGACATTTCTGGTGCGGGCGCCATTCTTTCCCCCGTTCCTTCATGAAGTCCGCCATGAGGCCGATATTCGATTCGAGAATATCGAGATCAATGGTCAGGCACGGGGTGTCGAGTTCAAATTTATCAAGGCCAAGCAAGTTGTATAACACGTCAGTTCCAGGTTGCATCGGGAAGAATAGCGTAAAGCGAAACAGTTCCTCCCGATCATAGCGAGAATGCCGCCCGCTCAAAAGGAGCGGAGCCCGATTCGCCCCGTACCCGGCCTACTTCCGACGGACGACAACGGTTCCGGAGAGGAGGTCGTGCAGTGCTCTCCGGCGGGGATGGAACAGCACCATGACAAAACCGGGAATGGCCGTGACCGGGCAGAACTTGAAGAAAAATCGCGCGACACCCCGGAGCACGCCGTTCGGATACTTCCAGGTGCTTTCAATGCAGAGACCAACCGCCTGCTTTCCGAATGTCCCCCGGTCTCTGGAGCGTTCCATCAGGGCGAAATAGAACCAGACAGACAACAGGAGCGTGGCCCCTTCGGTGATGTAGAGAGAGACCAGCAGGATTCGCGGATCGTCAAACAGTCCCGACCATTGAAACGAATAGATGAGCGTCAACCGCAAGAGTGGCCAGAGCAGCACGAGGATCGTCACATCGATGACCAGCGCGACAAACCGGGGCCAGAGCCCGGCATACCGAACTTCCGGCACGACATCCGCCGTGAAAAGTGGAGCGTATTTGTCGTCATCCGCAGTTGAATCGGCGTCAGAGTACATCGAGTAACACGCCTTGGATGGACTAATTCTTGACTACGACACAGCTGGCGATCATGTCGTGCAAGGCCTGCTTTTTTTCCGTAAATCCGGCCATTATGTAGCCGATCAAGAGAATCATCCCGGAAAGTATTTTGGCAACTGTTCTTCCAAGCGCTCTCAGAAAACTGATGCGTCTACCATTGAGGTCCGTCACCTTAATACCGAGCGCTCGCTTCCCCAAGGTGGCCTGCGCCGAAGAACTTTCGGATGCTGCATAATAAATCCAGCTGACCAGGACCCCTATCAGATTGGCCGTTTTCTGAATTACGTCTAAATCCACGCCCAGAATGGCGAGAACGAAGCCGTAGATTGCTCCAATGAATGCGCTAATAACGATCAGAATAATCCAATCGATGAAGAAAGCCGCAAACCGCAACCAGAATCCTGCATAGACGACATCTCGGTTACGCTTTGGCGAGCGTTTTCGCGTTGAGCGTGCATATTCGGCCGAATCGTATGTCTCCGCTTCCGGATCGAATTCTTCGTCATACGGATCGAATTGGCTATTCGCGAATTCGATCCCCTTGAGACGGCTGGCTGCGACCCAGTCATTCATCTCTTCCTTTCGGACCAGATCATCGGGATTGAGGGTCCCTTCCATAGCCATTCGTCGGAGATCCTGGCTTGTCACGGGACCGTGCTCTTCGCCCAGAATCTTGTAATACCAGTTAACGGGGGCCATCGATTTCTCCTGTCACCACTTCGTATACGACTTGATACTACTTCACAACGACCACAGTTCCACAGACAAGATCATGCAACGCCTGACGTTTCTTCGTGACCAGGATCGTCAGACAGCCGAAGAACAACATGTAGGTGAAGACGAACTTGAGGATCGTCCGCAGGAAGATACGGAAGAAACCGGGGCCTTCTCCTCTGGTTGTGGCGACTTCGATCTTGCAGATCATTTTGCCGATCGTTCCCTTGGCGGGACTGGCTTCGAAGAACACTTCATAGATGAACGGCAGCAGAACCATCAGGCCGAAGACCGCCGCCAGCGGAGTCATAAGCGCGTCCAGGTTATTCGCAATATAGGTCTGCATCTCCTTGGAGGCTTTGATGAGATCGAGATTCGGGTCATCGACGATACCGATCAACGGGTCCAGTTGCGCGACGAACAGGTAAACGCCGACGAACGCACCGCCGAATAGGAGTAACGACATGATGACCGAATCAATCACTGCCGAAATCCAGCGCCGCACGATTCCGGCAACCTCACCCGTATCCCGGTAAGGCGCCGCGTCGGCCCGGGCGTTTTTCGTTTTCGCGGGTTTGGCTTTGATTTTCGGAGACGCCACCGCGGGGGCGGCTGTCGGAGCGGCAGAGGTGCGGAACTCGACACCCCGCAGGCGGTTCGCCGCGACCCATTCATCCATGCTTTCTCGACGGACGAGATCATCCGGAGCGAGTTTGCCTCGCGCGGCTAATCGACGAATGTCCGCACTGGAGACCGGTCCGTGCTCTTCACCCGATTGCTGGTAATACCATAAGACTTTAGCCATTGTTTCGCCTTTTTGCCGTTCCACACGTTTCCCGTCGACGTCGCCCTTCCGGGGAGAGGTTTCAGCGTCGCGGTAGCGCTGCTGCAGATAGATTGAACATCCTGTTGGTTTGAACCCGTCTTCTCCTCGTTCAAACGGGTTTCCAGACAGGGGATTTGCGAAACAGAAACGGCCTGGATCGCGACGATCTGTCGAGATCGCGCGGAGTGGTGCCGAAGTGCGTTTCTTATCGCGGGGGACCAGCCTCCGTACGGAGTTGAGAATCAGCTGAAGTGCCGAGGAAAACGATTCCGGCACTCAGAAATCAACCCCGGGTCCCGGGAGTGTTAGCACACCAGCCTACCCGATACCCAGACGAAATACCACTACCGAAATCGTCCGTACAACCATTCTGAGGGGGACTTCCCGCCTCTGTCAGGCCACGTCCGAGGGGAACCGAATCGTCTCCTGTTCCGGGTTCGACAGGGCCTCTTCCCCGTCGCCGAAAACTGCGTCGATCGGGGAGCGGAACTGGTCGATAATCGCCAGCAGGGCCGGCAAGGTAATGAGTGAGACGAACATGCAACTGCCGACCCCGATCGTCAGCACCTGTCCGACGCTGTACAGTCCCCGGTGCGCCGCGACCATCATGCTGCCGAAACCGATCATGGAGGTCAGCGAGGTCAGCACGACGGCGTTCAAGGTGCTGGCGGAAATCTGATATCGGCCCGGGTTCATGCGGAAGTCGTGCACGACATGGACGCCATCATCCACCCCGATTCCAAGAACCAACGGAAGCACAATCAGGTTGGCCGGATTCAGATCGACATCAAAGATGGCCATCAATCCGAACATCAGCAGCCCCCCCGCCACCGGTGGGAGCATGGCGAGCACCGCTTCCCAGGTGTTATGCGGATCGAGTCCGAAGGCGAAGATGACCGTCATCACGGTGAACGCCCCGACGAGAAAGAGCGGTGAAGATGACAGAACGGTGTCGGGCATCAGGAGCGCGGCGATCCCGATCAGCAACAGCGGAGTGAGGAAGACCGCCCATTTCTGACGCGCTTCCAGGAAGTCGATCAACAGGACGATGCAGATCACCGCAAGCGAATAATACGCGGCGATCTCGTAACTGTCGGAAATCTGCTGCGCGGCTTCGAAGTTCTGCAACGGCGTCCCGGTGATGAGCGGATCGACGGTGCGAACCTCCTCGACGAATTTCGTGAGCGGTCCGAGGTCCCAGACCTGCTCTTTGGGATAGACCTGCAGCAGCCATTTTCCATCCGGGCTGAGAAAGCGGGAACTGAGGGACTCAGGCAGATCGGCCACACTCACCGGTTCCGGGTCGGCGACGGACTGAAGTCGGCGCAACTGAAAAAGCAAAGTCGCCAGGTTCCGTTCCTGATACCGGGCCAGGGCCGCTACCTGCTCGGTCGTATTTCGTTTTGTCAGGCGATCCCACACCTGCCGCAGCAGTTGCCGCGTTGGCAGCACTTCCGCACGGGTGAACTTCTGCCCCAGTTGTTGATCGAGCTGCAACGAAAGCTGTTCCAGCATCTGCAGCGATGGCGGTGGCAAGGTGGGCGTCTCCGCGGGAAGCGGTTCCAACAGAGCGCGATACGCCTGCACAAGCAACCTCGTCTCGCCGGGACCATGCGCCGGCAACTGGGACGCAAGCTCTTCGACATGCGCGACGGTCGGTAGCGCTTCGAATTTCTGTTTGAGTTCGATCGTCTCTTCCGGACTGCTCGCCATCGAGACGGCGAACAACAGTGAGTCTTTCGATCCCTGGAAAATCCGCTTCTGCGTTTCGACCGATTCCAGCCCGTCGGCCTGCAGGTTCAGCAGGTTGTAATCGTATTCGACGGTCGGCTTCAGCCCCTCATTCGTCGGCTCGAAAGCGCGCGCGCCAATCCCGGTAATGATCGACAGCGATAGCACCGCGACAGGAATCGGGTGCCGGGTCAGCATCATCCGCAGCCACTTCACGCCGTACGGCGAAGGCAGCCTGCGTTCGGGAAGCCGTTGATCCGAGAAGATGACGAGCGGAGGGATGACAATGAATGTCACCAGCGCGCAGAGCAGGATCCCCCCGCGGCGATCATTCCCAGTTCCGCGATCCCGAGAAACGGGGTAAAGGTCGCGCAGCCGAACGCCAGCGCGGTCGTCAATGCCGCGGTGATAATCCCCGGCCCGACACTCTCGGAGGTCCGCACCAGTGAAGAGAAGAGTGGACGACGTTCATGCCGGAAATGCAGATACCTACTGAGATAATGAATGCCGAAATCGATACCGAGCCCGATCAGAATCGCGGCGAAGCTGACCGACAGAATATTGAGATGACCAATCGCCGCCGTCGTGAAACCGAACGACCACGCAAGCCCGACCACCAGCATCATCAGCGCGATCAGCGGATGCCGTACCCCGCGGAATCCGAGCAGCAGCAGCAGCCCGACCCCCAGGAACGAGAGAATCGAAGCGACGATCATGTCGGCCTGCGACCGACGCATTTCGTCACTCTCGAGAACCGGGATCCCGGTCAGCCCGATTTCGATGTCGGCGTATTCGCGATCGACCTCTTCGATGAGATTCCGCAGCAGGTCAATAACGGGGGCCGCCCCTTCGAAGCCATCCCGCGCATAGACCGGTTTCGCCTTGAGGAAACCCATCGTCCCCTTGTCATTCAGCAGGTACACAATCTGGTTCGCCTGCTGTTCCCGTTTGGGATCAATCTCGATCATCCGCGGCCAGGGCGACTCATAGTCCTCCGGGTTCTGCAGGTACTGATCGAGACTCGTCAGCAGCTGGTGCAGTTCCTTCGATGTCTGCTGTTGTTGAGCGACATCGCCGCTATTCAATCGCTGGCTGAAACCACCGAGCAGATTTTCGATGCCCAGGTAATGCCAGTTCCCTTCGAGCGCCGGTCTCAGCTCTTCCAGGCGCGACAGTCCCGTCTGCAGTTGTTCGGGCGAGAGATAATAGAGCCCCTTCCCCCGCAGTCGCCCCGGTTCGACCTTATAGAGCACGTTCGCGAATTGATCCGGGTGGGTGCTCAGCCGTTCCCCGAGTTCATCGAGAACCGCCTTGATCCGGTTGGGACTGTTTCCCTCCACCACCACGACCAGGTCGGAGCTGTCGCCGAAGCTTTCGGTATAATTCAGCCACCGCTGGTGAAAGGGCATCGAGGGGTCGATGAGATCGGACCGCTCGGTTTTGAACTTCAGAAACCCGGCGGTCAAAGCGACCGAAACCACGACCGACAACAGGACCAGCCCCAGCGTCAGTTTGGGGTTCCGCATGACCGAAATCGTCAGGCGCCGCAATCCACTGCGCATCCAGCCGGGGGGCTCATATTGTGGGGGTGGCATCAACAACGACATCGAATCCGGTCAACTACGTCCATTCCAGCGTAAATCAGGGGCTTCGCCTATTTTAACCGGCGGGGGGGAACAAACATAGGTGGGAATTCGTCTCCAATCCGGTGTACGCATAATCCCTATTCGTGCTTCACATCTCAGTAAAATGCTGGTCATTAAGCCTTCGCCAGTTGCCGCCGGGATAACCTTCATTTTCCCGTGACCACGCAAAAAAACGCCTGCTCCCGGAAAGGAGCAGGCGTTGGTAAATCGCGTCTAATCAAGAATCCAGATTATTGGATTTTGAGTGTCAGCCAGCCGTTCAGAGCACTGAGGTCGAGAATCGACAACTTGATCGGGCTGCGGCCTTCGCGTTCGATTTCGAGCTGACGGCTCCGTTCCCGCGGCGGGAAGGCGGCCATGATCCGCTTTTTGATCGCGTTGGACTGAGCCACGTTGGCTCCCGATTCGCTCCGGACTTCCGGTGTGTCCGCTTCGATGAGGATGGTGGCTTCATCTTTCATCGTGAAGTTGAGCGGCACGGTGATGATCTGGGTTTCGAGATCGTCCTTGCCTTCGCGTTTGAATCCGGCACGGATGGTGAAGTGAACTTTGTTCCCCTGGAACTTCACCCGCACGGGATCGTTGGCGTCGAAGATGAAGACGGTTTCTTCATCGGCGTCCGCGTCCTCCGCGTCACCTTCCACCGGTTCTCCTTCCGCGTTGACATCTTCCACGGGGAATTTGAAATCTTTACCGAGCCAGTAAGAGAGCTGCTCTTCCAGTTCGGTTTTGACTTCGGTTTCGGTCATGGTGCGACCGGCGAAATTCAATTCATCCAGAATGATGTTCACGGCCGATTCATGCACCTGCAGCGAGGCCCCTCGATTGAGCTCGGGGCCCACGTTCGGCTGATCACCGGCGACGTATCCTTCTTTCAGAATCTTGCTGGCCGAAATCAGTTCCGAATCGGTTGTGCGGGTTTTGATCGATTCCGGAAGAAGTTCTTTTTCTTCCAGTTTCGCAATCAGACCTTCTTCGAGGCTCTTGTTGAGCTCTTCCACTTGCTGCGGCACTTCGGAGCGGAACTGCGGCATGACCTGGTTGATGATTTTCTCGCGGGTCAGCGAGTTCGTCTGGCCACGACGGGCGGCAATCGCTTGCTGAGCTTTACGACGTCCGGTGCCTTCGAAGAGGGTGCCATCCGCCTTGGTGTTGATGCTCGTCGTGTAGTTATTGACGTTCACATCAATCCGGGGCTGGTCGTACAGAGCGAGGCGGGTACCGCTGAAGGTCAGCCGCTGGGTGGCGTTGAAGGTATGGTTGCCGCCGGTACCGATGCGGGCATCGGGAACAACAGAGACCGTATTGGTACGGACCGTCCCGTTCAGCTGAAGTTCGAGTTCAGCAACGTTCGGATTCGGGCGAAGGTTGACCGTAGAATTGTAGGAGGTCGTCGAGCTTCCCGACACACGGGCGTTCCCCACGTATTCGCTGATCGGCGAGCTGGTCGTCCGAGGATCGGACGCCATTTTCGACAGGAACGATTCGGACGCCGTGATGATGACGTTCGGATTCAAGTAGTGCTTCTGCAGAGCTGCCTGAACACGTTCCCCATTATCAAGAGCGTGTTCGCCGAACGAATTCGCATAGGTACGAACCTGGCTGGCGGCTTCCGCTTTGTGTGATTCTTCGTAGCTTTCGACGGCGGCGATGACTTCGGAGAGTTCTGCGCGAAGAGCTTCGATGTCGTAGTTTTCCGGCGGCGGCATGTTCCAGACTTCGAGGGTCTGGTTGACGGCGCTGGCTACGTTATCGAATTCCGCGCGGTTGGCGAATTCCTTCTGTTCGTCGCTGAGCGATTCGCGTCCCTCAAACAGGCTTTTCGCCGAATTCAGCACGTCGGCGGCATTCTCGGAATCCACCGTCAGATCGGCCAGTTCCTGCGCTTTGAAGTAGGTCAGCCATCCTTCACCGGCGGAACCGACTCGACGCATGGCGGACTGCAGATTTGCCACGGCACTATCGAGCTTCGCCATCGCTTCTTCGCGCTGCTGTTTCTGGATCGCGGCGGGATCGAGCGTGAGTGTATCGAGAGCTGCCTGAGCGAGATCGACTCGGCGGCTGACGCGTCCGTACAGAATCGTGAATTCGTCCCACAGGGCGCGATAGGCGGGATCTTTGAGCGACTTCTCCATGAAGGCGAGTCGCTCGTTCAGTTTGTTCAGCAGTTCCTGCTGTCCGGCGGCATCAAGCTCGGTGTCTTCATAGAGGTCAGCAACCAGCAGCGCGGTTGACTCGGACCACGCGGACCAGTCTTCGCGATCCTCCGGGAAGATATCGAACTGATCGATCGATACATCGTACGGCGCCAGTTCGGGAAGAACTCCCTGAAGTCCAGCCGATGGCGGTTGGAAGGCGGCGGCGATTGAAACCAGACAGCAAAAGGCAACAATGCCTTTTAACAATTTAAATTGGGTGATACGTGTGACGCGGTTCATTCCTGCTCCTTGTTCCTCGATGTCTTGGCGTCATGTCGTTACGGGGGACGTAACGGTCGGTGATGACGTAACAGGTGTGGCTGACGAAACTGTTACTAACCCCGGATCGATAAGTCAGGTCGCTCCGACTCCATCGCGCGCGATCGCTCCGCAACGCGGCGC
>PABD01000115.1 GCA_002702685.1 Planctomyces sp. | reverse complement strand
TCGATGGAGCGGCTGATATTGAGCTTGGGCATTCCTGTCTCCCCTCGATGTTGGTGTACGAGCCTTCATTCTTCCTGAGCGATATCAGCTAGTCAAGCAGATCAAGCCGCGCGATTGCAAGCCTCGGACGTTTGTCATGCACTCAATTTCTCCGAGGACCTGAGACGGATCGGCGGCGAGCCCGATTCCGCATGCGTTGCACGCTTGCCGTACAGGGCTAAAAAAGGGAAAGTAGACATACACAAACAGTGAACATCAGCAGTTGCGACTCTCTCCGGGAAGGGCAATGAAATTATGGCGATTAACACGGTCAAACCGGGCGAAACCAGACTCGGCTGGATCGGTACTGGTGTGATGGGTTCGAGTATGGCTGGGCATCTGATGGATGCCGGCTTCTCGATGACGGTTTACAACCGGACGAAGGAAAAGGCTCAGGCCCTGATCGATAAAGGGGCCAAATGGGCCGACTCTCCCCGCGAAGTGGCCGAAGCGGCGGATGTGATCTTCACCATCGTCGGTTTTCCGGAAGATGTACACGAAGTCATACTGGGAGAGGACGGCCTCCTCTCCGGTGCCGACTCGGGCGCCGTCATCGTCGACATGACGACCAGCGATCCCTCTCTCGCCGTTGAAATCGACGAAATGGCCAAAGAGAAGGGGGTTCACAGCATCGACGCACCCGTCTCCGGAGGCGATGTCGGGGCGAAGAACGCCGCGCTGTCGATCATGATCGGTGGCGAGCAGGACGTCGTCGATACCCTCAATCCCTGTTGGGAAGCGATGGGGAAAACGATCGTCTATCAGGGCCCGGCCGGTTCCGGACAGCACACGAAGATGGTCAACCAGACCTTGATCGCTACCAATATGATTGGCGTCTGCGAGGCGTTATTATACGGTCACAAGGCGGGGCTCGATCTTCCGACAGTCCTGAAGTCCGTCGGCAGTGGTGCCGCGGGAAGCTGGTCGCTTTCGAACCTGGGACCGCGAATCATGGACAATAATTTCGATCCCGGCTTTTTTGTCGAACACTTCATCAAGGATATGGGTCTGGCTCTGGCCGAGGCTAAACGGATGGGGCTTTGCCTTCCCGGCCTGGCGCTGGCTCACCAGCTCTACCTGTCCGTGCAGGCTCAGGGACATGGACGCGACGGCACACACGCCCTGCAACTCGCACTTGCGAATATGGCGGGTGTCGACTGGAAGAAGCGATAGCGACTATCCGATCCGTCGAGGAACATCGAAAAAATCGCGGGCGGCCTGTTCGTGGAATGCGGACAGGCCCGTTCGTCTTTACGGAATTTGTAAGAACACAGCGAATACATTACCAATACCGCCGGGCAGTTCCTGTTCGGTAGAGATCAGAAACAGCAGCAAGATAGAAATAGGAGTTTCCCTGTTATGGCAGGCAAGGGGGATCAGTTTTCCGGGTTGACCGTCGCACTTGTGACACCGTTCAAAAATGGCGAAATCGATGAGGCGGCCCTCCGTAAACTCGTCGACTTTCAGATTGAGCAGGGAGTCGACGCCGTCAGTCCGTGCGGCACCACCGGCGAGAGCCCGACTCTTTCGCACGAAGAGCACGAACGCGTCATCAAGATTGTCTGCGAACAGGTTGCCGGACGGGTGAAGGTTGTCGCCGGTACCGGTTCCAACAGCACCCGCGAAGCAATCCGCCTGACGAAATTCGCCAAGTCGGTGGGAGCTGACGCCTCCCTGCAGGTGGCTCCCTATTACAATAAACCGATGCAGGAGGGCTTCTACGAGCACTTCAAAGCCATCGCCGAAGCGGTCGATATCCCGATCATGCTCTATAACATCCCCGGACGGTCGGCTAAGAATATCGAACCGGAAACGATCATCCGTCTGGCAGAGATTCCGAACATCGTAGCGATCAAAGAATCTACCGGTGTCATGGATCAGGCCTCGCACATTCTCAATGGGTGCGACCTCACTCTCCTTTCGGGGGATGACAGTTTGACATTGCCTTTGCTGGCCCTCGGTGGCAGTGGTGTCGTGTCGGTTGTCGGTAACATCGTACCGGGAGACGTGAAAGCGATGTTGAACGCCTTCCAGGCGGGCAATCTCGCCGAAGCGCAGAAATGGCACCGTAAGCTGTTCCCGCTCTGTCGGGATATGCTCGGTCTGGCCACGAATCCGATCCCCGTGAAGGCCGCGATGCAATTGCTGGGACGCGACACGGGTGAAGTTCGTCTCCCCATGACGCCACTCTCCGCAGACCAGACCGCTTCGTTGCGGAAAACACTGACGACCTACGGCCTGCTTTAAGCCGACCGAGTGGGTTAATCGCGGGTGACTGCGGTTCCGCGATGACAGTGTGCATCCCTTTTAGCACGGCAAGGTTCTGTCACAAGCGCACGAAGTTCCGGGAGTCGCCGAAAAGTACGGTGGTTCTCCCTGCGGGTTGTGTTTGAGACTGGATTTTCCCCGTTTGCTGCGGGAAACTGGAGGGACGCACCTCAGCCGCGGAAAACGACCTGTCGACGCCTTCCGGGTGACACCTGTCTGTCACCGTTGATAAGACCCGCCCTGCGCGAGCCCGCCCGAAGCGCGGCTGCGTCGACACCCCTTGGCCTTCTATTTACTCGCTTGGAGTTTGCGCGTGATTTTTCGCCGGAAAAAGAACCAGGAAGATGACGACTACGAAGATGAGGATGATCTTCTCGACGATGAGTTCGACGATGAAGAGGAAGAAGAGTTAGAAACCGTTCTGTTCCAGGGGGCGACCGAAGGACGGGAAGTTGACCTCTCAGAAAATCAGGCGTTGGTGCGCGCCGCGCTGATGCCAGTGAAAGAACTGATCTCCGACGCCATTGATCGCCGCTGTGAACGCCTTGTTATCGAACCTCGCAAAGGGGGATCCATCGTCCGGCTCGACATTGACGGAGTCGGTTACGCCGGCGACCGTTATCCGGTGAAGCAGGCCCTCGGTGTCACTCAGATGATCAAGGTTCTCGCTGGTCTCGATTCGAAAGTCCGCAGCAAGCCTCAGTCGGGGGGAATCAAGGCGGAATTCATGGGGGTTCCCTACCGCCTCCGCGTGGAATCCGTACCGACGCAGTTCGGTGCCGAACGGGTGATCGTCAAGGTTCGCAACATGAAGGAGCGCCTCGACAGCGCCTCACAGTTGGGGATCACTGATGAACTTCGGCAGGAAATACGAAAACTCACTAATCAGAACCGGGGCATTTTCCTCGTCTGCGGACCTCCCGGTGCCGGAGTTACCCGCACCTTACATGGATCGATTCTATGCGTCGACCTGTATCTCACCACAGTCTTCAATCTGCAGCCCAGCCTCGCGACTGAAGAGGTCCCGGGACTGAGCAATTACGACTGGCAGTCGGAAATGAGCTTTGCCGAGAACATTGTGCGGGCTCAACGCAAAGAGGCCGATGGCGTCCTCGTCGATCCGATCGAGTCCGAAGAGCAGGCAAAACAGTATTTCAAGAACTGCGACAAGATGACCTTCTTCACGGAGATGAAGGCCCCCAACGCCGCCATGGCGATTGAGCGACTGGTGAAGCTCGTTGGCGATCCCAAACTGGTTGCGGATAAACTGCTGGGCGTCCTGTGCCCCCGGCTCATCCGCAAACTGCGCGACGACATCAAGGAAGCCTATCGTCCTAATCCTAAACTCGTCGCTCAACTTGGCCTGCCGCCCGAGACTAACATCCTGTATCGCCCTCCGTCTCCGATCATCAACGACGATGACGAGGAAGAGGAACCGCAGTACGAAGGACTTCCTTATGAGGGGCGGACGGCGGTTTACGAGATGATCGAAATCAATGACGCGATCAGGAAACTGATCCTCAGCGGGGCGGACGCCAAACAGATCGCCCAGGCCGCGAAAGCCCAGGGAATGCCGACCCACCAGCAGGGAGCCATGGGGCTTGTCGCCCATGGAATCACGTCGCTGGAGGAAGTCCGTCGGGCCTTCAAGAGCTGAGTAAACCCTCCGGATGGACTCGGAAAACGTACGACATTATAGAACCGCCGATCCTGCTCGATTGGCGGTTCTTTTTTTTGGCGTTGTTAAAATGGGGTGTTTGCGTTCTTCCGGGGAATGCTCGGGGTTGTCCCGATCAGACTGTTTCTCGGTATTCTACCGATTTTGTTGAAGAGGGAAGTTCCGCCGGTCGATAACACAAATAACCCAGTACCGGTGGCATATTTTCCCGTGCTGTAGATCCTGTTCCAAGTCGCGGTCGTTCACCTGGAAGCGGAACGGAAAGACCCTGTTTCAACATCTGAATTATTCGGGAAGCTGAAATGAAAAACACAATGGGCAAATTGACAGGCGTAACGGCTGGATTGATGGTTTGCGCCCTCTCGCTTTGCAGCACAGGATGCCAGTCATGGATCGCCGGCCAGACGTTGCCCTCGCCGCACTACCTGTCTGACGATATTCAGTACTTCCCCCGGGGACCTGAATTCCGCCTGACCAACACCGTCCGGGCGCATGAAGCGTACCGCCTGGAGCAGGAAGCGATTGAAGCTGGTCTGGCCGAGTAATCGCCGCCGCTCTCGTGAACTGACTCGAATTCCAGACATCCGTAGCCTGTTCGGGCGGCGTCTCCACTGCATTCATGGGCTTTTCGAACCCCCATAGCCGCCCAAGTTATCCGGGACAGGATCCAAAACAAAAAAACGGCTGCAGCAATGAAGCTGCAGCCGTTTTCTTTTTGCGCTCAGTGGGGAAGGGATGCGTCAGGCATACTCTTCCTGCTGGACCGGTTCGCCATTCTTCAGGGCTTCCCAGTCCTCCCATGAATATAGAACTTCACGGGCTTGAGAGCCGTTGTAATCCCCGACGATCCCGTCTTCGGCCATGTAGTCGATAAGGCGAGCCCCACGTCCGTAGCCGATTCCCAACGCTCGCTGCAGCAGCGAAACAGACCCGCGGCCCTCACGAACGATGACTTCGATCGCCTGTTCATACAGTTCGTCCCGTTTACGCATCTCGTTGAGGTTGCCAGAGCCCCCTCCTGACGAACCGATCCTGGCGAGTTCTTCGCTGTACTGCGGAGCGTAGTCGGCATAGAAGTCGATGATCGAATTCACTTCTTCATCGCTGACGTAAGTTCCCTGAGCACGAACAAGGTTGCTGGTTCCCGGTGTCAGATAAAGCATGTCGCCATTACCCAACAGACGTTCGGCTCCCATCTCGTCGAGAACAACGCGGGAGTCGGTACGGCTGGCCACTTGGAAAGAGATCCTCGCCGGCAGGTTCGATTTGATCAAACCGGTAATAACATCGACTGTCGGTTTCTGCGTCGCGAGCACCAGGTGAATACCAACGGCCCGGGATTTCTGAGCGAGACGAATGATGTGCGCTTCGACTTCTTTGCCGGAGGTCATCATCATGTCCGCCATCTCGTCAGCGATGATCACAATGTAAGGCATCTGTTCCGGAATGGCTTCCGCCTCGTCGGAGTCGGGATCGATCCCCATCTTTTCGAGGATTTTGTCCTTCCCCATTTTGTTGTAGGAATCGAGGTGACGAACGCCGGTTCGCGCCAGGAGGTCGTACCGTTCTTCCATTTTATCGACCGCCCACGAAAGGACCGCTTCGGCTTTTTTCATGTCGGTGATCACCGGATGCATCAGGTGCGGCACGCGCTTGTACGGCGAGAGCTCGACCATTTTCGGGTCGATCATCAGCATCTTGACCTGTTCCGGAGAACGCGTCATCAGCATGGAGAGAATCAGCGTGTTCAAACAGACTGATTTTCCCGTACCCGTACGACCCGCAATCAGCAGGTGCGGCATCTTCGTCAGGTCGACTACTAACGGTCGCCCGGTGACATCTTTACCGAGGAAGACAGGGATCCGCTGTTGCGCGGTCTCTTCCGGCAACGCCTGGACCAGCTCTTTCAACCGGACCATCACCTGTTTGTCGTTCGGGACCTCGACGCCGACGGTGTTTTTTCCGGGAATCGGCGAGACAACACGGACTGCGGGCACACGCAGAGCGATAGCCAGGTCATCTTCGAGCGCGACCACCTTCGATACCCGCAAACCCGCTTCGAGTTCGAGTTCAAATTGCGTGACGACCGGGCCAGTGTCGATCTCGGAGACTTTCACATTCAATCCGAATTGCTGAAAGGTTTTCTCGAGCGTCTGTGCGGCCCCCTGGGCTTTCTGAGCGAGCAGTTCGTACGGAAAGTCTTCCGGATCTTCCAGCAGTTCAACATCGGGAAGTTCGTAGTCTTCGACCTCGTTGTGCGACCCTTCAATTTCGTCCATTTCGCGTGGACGGGGAGGGCGGCTCATGATCGGTGGATTCACTTTGATCGGCGTGCGGACTTCAGGCTCCTCGGCCAGGTCTTCCTCGTCCGATTCATATTCATCCTCGTCATATTCTTCTTCCTCGTCGTCGTCGTACTCTTCTTCCTCTTCGTATTCCTCTTCCTCCTTATCGTCTTCATAGTCGTCACCTTCCTCGTCGGACTCGGCGACGACATCTTCATTCTCATCGCTGACCGCGACGGCTTCAGCTTTGTCGTCCGAAGATTTTGCGCGGCGTTTCAGCGCGCGGAACGGCAACAGTAACAGATAAATCGGCAGGAGTAACAGCTTGAGTGGTTTGCGCACGAAACCAAGATCGCTGGCGAGCATCTCACCGGCGACCAGGCACGTAATCAGGAGAATGATAATTCCGTGGGGCTGGAATTCTTTCTGCGCGATCGTCTTCCCCCACGCACCGAGATAACCACCGCTACCCACCACGGGTCCGGGTGTCTTTTCGGGGAGATAGAGCGACAGTGCGACGCAGAGGGCACCTAATGTAATCACGCGGCCGAGCAACCGACCGAGACTGTCAGTATGTTCCTCGCGCGAGAACAACCGGAAGTCGGTTGAGATCAGAATCAGTACGATGTAAAACGCACCATACCCCAGCCCTGTGAGCAGCGAGTGCGCAATGTGCGCGCCAATGGGGCCACCCCAGTTGGTGAGCGTGTCAGGTGGGGGATACACAATCGATGCAGGTGGGTCGTGGGGAGAGTACGTGACCAGGCTCAACCCGACAAAACAGATTGCGGCAAGCAATCCGAGCGCGAGGAAGTCGGTTCCGAGCCGCTTGAGATTGAACATCATCGGACGGGATTCCCTAAAAGGAAAGTTCATGCGTTACAGGAGTGAGACAAAGAAACCCGAAACGTCCTGTCTCCGGTTGATCAGTCTGTAAACGACCCTCATGTGCGGAAGAAACGAAGACACATCGACTGCGAAAATTTTCCACTATCCAACAGAAAACCTGTCTGCCGCAGTTTCCCGGTGCAACAGACAGGTTTCTGATAAGATAGTTGTAGAGACGTCTTCTGCCCGGCCACATGAGTCCTTATTGCTACTACATCACCTTTCCACCGCGACTCGCAGAAACAGGCGCTCCCCGAAAGGAGCCGAAGAATATCTGCTGTTGAATACGGCGTTAAACTGGCTTTTGCACACAGCCAAAATGGGATGAAAGAAGTCACACAACAATGATGGTCGTTCCCCGGTTGGCGGGCAAAGGGAGACCTCCCTTACTTTCTGCCGGAAAGCAGGAGCCTTTGCCCGGAGACCTTTCAACACGGGGTGAACTGATCAGGGGGATCGATCAGGAGGTCATCCTGGCTGATCCACTCCTAACTTATCACGTCGTGGAGAGAGTGCTGTGAAAAGCAATGCGGCGGCGCGAAGTTTTTTTAAGCCGGCCTGTCTGAGATCCCGTTACGAAAAAGCGGTAAGCGGGGCTGACTTTGCGGGCGGGTAAAAACGGCAACAGCCTCCGCCGGATTCTTGAGCGAATTCTTTTCCGTCGCTTGAAATGCAGAGGAAATCAGTGACGAACTACGGCAGATTCGTTTCGAGCCATGTAATCAGCTGCGTCGATATTTCCTGTTTGGAGCCCGCCCAGCGCATAATCGGTTGGCCCGATTCGTCGATCAACTCGACTTCATTATTCAGGCTGCCGATGGCCGTCGGATTGTTGAGCACAATCCAGTTACAGTTCTTCGCCCGAAGTTTCTGCAGCGCGTTCTCTCGGGCATTCTGCGACTCGAGCGCGAAACCGACCACCCACCGTCTCCCTTTGGCAGCACCGAGATGGGCGAGTACGTCGTCTGTTTCGATCATATCGATACTGATGGGCCCGCCTGTCTTGGCCAGCTTCCCTTCGATCCGCTCGCGCGGCTTGTAATCGCACACCGCGGCGGCCGCGATGACTCCGTCGCACCTGTCGAACGCGGCGACACTGGCCGTTTTCATTTCCTCGGTCGTTTCGACGGCGTGAAACTCGCACCCTTTCGGGGGCATCAAGTCTACCGGACCGCTGACGAGTACGACTTCGTGTCCTTGATCGAGCGCCGCCTGCGCGAGCGCGTAACCCATCCGACCGCTACTGGCATTCGACAAGTAACGGACGTCGTCAATGTACTCGCGGGTGGGACCTGCAGTGATGAGGATACGCATGCGCTAATTTCAGAAGAGGATCGAGCGAAAAAGAAATGAGTACGAATCAGCGCGGTGCCAGGGGAAGCAGTTCCTGGATGCGGGCGAGGATCTCGCGGGGCTCTGCCATGCGGCCGGGGCCGACCTGACCGCAACTGAGCCAGCCGCTGCCAGGTTCGATGAACAGCACGCCGTCGCTCTTCAGCAGTTCGATATTCCGCTGCACCGGCGGTTTGTTCCACATCTCGGTATTCATGGCAGGCGCGAGGAGCAGGGGGGCGGTATTGGTCATCGCGAGCGTTGAGAGCAGGTCATCCGCCAGACCATGCGCAACTTTACCGAGGTAGTTCGCGGTGGCGGGAGCGACGACCATCAGATCAGCGCGGCGGGCAAGTTCAATGTGCTCGCCGCGCGGATGATCGTGGGCCGGGAAGATCGTCGTGTAGACATGCCGTCCCGTGAGTGCCTCGAAGGTGGCCGGACCGACGAAGCGGGTTGCCGATTCGGTCATCACAACGGTGACGCCGTAACCTGCCTGCACGAGTTTGCTGGTCAGGTCGGCCGTCTTGTATGCGGCAATCCCTCCTGTCACGCCGAGCAGAATTTCTGGTTGTGACATGGCGTACGTTTCCGGCTACTTCAGCACAGCTTGAGAACGGACAGCTGGAGGATCGCACTCACCCGGGCATCCCGGCAGGCAAGATCAGTCGATCTCTACATATCTTCTTCGGTCGGGCCGGCATCGTCCAGCATCGACAGCACATTCGGAGATTCGTCCGTAGCGATGGCGACTTCACCCGAGCGGTCGAGGAAGATCTTGTCCTGCAGAATTTCCTGCACGACGATCTGCATCAGGTTTTTGGTCGGCAGATCCACCAGCGGACGGGCCCCCCGGTTCAGAGCGACCATTCGCTTCTGAATCAGCGAGGAAAGTTTGAAACGGCCGCCCACCTTGCGGATCATGTCATCGTTTTTGAATTCATCCAGCATCAGCCAGTTACTCCTGTGCCAAAAGGATTTTGGATATTTCGTCGAGAGCTCGTTCGAGGTCGTCGTTCACGACCTGATACCGATAGTCGTCAGCGAACGAGAGTTCCCGCCGGGCAATCGCCAGGCGGCGTTGTATGGTTTCTTCGTCTTCGGTTCCCCGATTGCGAAGTCGTTGTTCGTAAACATCTTCGGAGGGAGTCTTCAGGAAGATTGTAAGGGAATGAGGGTACCGTTCCACCACTTTCATGGCTCCCTCGACGTCGATTTCCAGAAATGCCCACGCGTTCAGTCGCGCTGCCCGGTCGACTTCCGTCCAGAGAGTTCCGTACAGATTTCCGGTTTGAAATACTTCCGCGTGTTCCAGAAATTCGCCCGCCGCCAGTTTGCGTTCGAAGGTCGGGCGGTCCATGAAATAGTAATCGAGTTTGTCTTCCTCGTGTTGCCGGGGGGAACGTGTCGTCGCCGAGATCGATTTGACGAGCGGAACAGGCTGACGTGCCATCAGCTCCTTCACGATCGTCGTCTTCCCGCTGCCGCTGGGACCCGACAGGATCAGAATTTTAGGTTCTTCCGAAGAAGATGACCCCATGTCGGCCACCAATGTTCTTTCTGAATAGGACGTGTGAAGATATCGTGCCGATATTATTCGGCGTTCTGCAGGTTCTCGCGAATTCGTTCCACCGCCGCCTTCATTTCGACCACGGCGTGCGAAATCGTGATGTCATTCGCCTTCGAACCAATCGTATTGACTTCCCGGAACATCTCCTGACAGAGAAATTCCAGTTTCCGTCCCATCGACTCTTCGCTGCTGAGGAACGACTCGAACTGGCTGAGGTGCGATTTGAGCCGGGAGATTTCTTCGTTGATGTCGCATCGATCCGTGAAGATGCCGACTTCGCGAATGATGTCCGAGGCTTCGATCGTCACACCCTGATCGTTCAGCAATTCTTCGAGCCGTGACAGCATCCGGCTGCGGTATTCCGAGACGACCAGAGGAGCACGTTGTTCGACGGTTTCCAGTTCCCGGTGGACTAACTGGCAGCTGTTTCGCAGGTCACTGCGGATCGATTCGCCTTCCTTCTCGCGGAACGTCTGCAACTTGGCGAGGGCCAAACGCAGGCATTTCTCGATAACGTCCCATTCCTCGTTGTTGCTTTCTTCCGCTTGAGGTTTCTCCTGCACCACGCCGGGCAACTGGAAAAACGCCGAGAGGGGAGGGGGCACGTCGGAAACGCCCTGCAGTTTCGTTGTGAGTTGCTGATATTGATTCCAGTATTCCTGGAAAGCAGGCTCGGCAAGTTCGTAGCGGGCTTCGGTCTGCAACCGTTGCACACCGATCGCAATCTGTACCGTCCCTCTGCGGATCACCTCGCGCACGACCCGTTCGATATCTCCCTCATAGCGGGCATACGAGTCGGGAGACTTGAGCGACAGCTTGAAGTACCGGTTGTTGACCGCGCGAATTTCGACAGTAACATTCATCGAATGTTCCTGGACGCGGGCGTCGCCAAAGCCGGTCATACTTAAGAGCACAGATGCGAGCTCCGAAACGAGGAACGTTGAGTAAGGGATGGAAGAGAACTCAAGCCGAGGCGGACATCATTCCGCAATCGGCTTGATTGGATAGATCGAGACTGGATGAAATCGCTGGTCTCACTCAAGGGAGAACCCGTCGATTACTCGTTCGGGTTGGTTTCCGAGTCAGCAGCGGGCTCTTCGGTCGGTTCAGCCGGAGTCGCTTCCTCCGCGGCAGGTTCCTCAGCAGCGGGCTCTTCCCCAGCCGACTCTTCTGCGGCAGGTTCTTCCGCAGCTGATTCTTCCGTGGTTGATTCCTCGGGAACAGACCCGGCATCAGCGCCAGCTGAAGGGACGCTCAGTTCGGAAGTGAAGTCATTCTGTTCGACTTCCTCTTCAGCGGAGTCGGCAGCTGCCGCTTCTCCGTCACCGGGAGCGGCGACACTGGCTTCCTCGGATTTGAATTGATCGCCGAGGTTACCGGCACCACCGGTGATGATAATTCCCGCAACGGCGGCCAGGACAATCCAGATCGTGGCGACGACGACGGTGATCTTGGTGAAGACGTCGCCCGCTTTGGTGCCGAATGCGCTCTGTCCACCCGCACCACCGAAGGCTCCGGCAAGTCCACCACCACGGCCTTTCTGGATCAGAATGACCAACGACAGAAACAAGCCGATCAGGATGAGCAGAGTAATGAGGAAATAGATCATGATTTGTGTGTCCTTAACCTGTCTCGGCAAACATCCTGTGCCGAACTGAGGGGAACCAGTTATCGTTGTTTTGTTGAGAGGTACGGCAGGAGCCGAAGGAACAGTAAGGCCCGGTCAGGTTGATCGTTGATGTGACCAGCTGCGGGGGGAAGAGAGCGAACGGGCTTAACCTTTCGCCAGTTTCTGAGCGGCGTCGATAATTCCACCGAAGGAATCGGCTTTCAGGCTCGCGCCACCGACGAGGGCTCCGTCGACATTCCGCTGTGACATCAGGTCTTCGGCATTGTCGGGTTTGACGCTGCCACCGTACAGAATCCGCATGGAGTCTGCCGATTCCGCATTGTAGTTTGAAGTGAGCCATTTCCGCAAGAAATCATGAGCCGATTCTGCTTCTTCGGTGCTGGCGGTCACGCCCGTACCAATCGCCCAGACCGGTTCGTAAGCGATGATCACGTTTTTCAGGTCGTCGGCGGAGACTCCGGAGAGTCCACCCTTCATCTGAGTTTCGAGGACTTCGTTCGTTTTGTCAGCTTTGCGTTCTTCGAGGAGTTCGCCGACGCACAGAATAACGCCCAGCCCTTTCGCGAGCGCGGCGACGACTTTTTTGTTGATCGCCCCATCGGTTTCGCCCATGACGTGACGGCGTTCACTGTGACCGAGGATGACCCAATCACAACCGACATCCTGCAGCATGCCAACGGAGGTCTCGCCGGTGAAAGCGCCTTCTGCTTCGTGATAGCAGTTCTGAGCCCCGACCTGGATCGAAGAGCCGGAAACTTTCTCTTTGACGGTCGTCAGGTAAGGGAAGGGAGGACAGAGGATGACTTCGATGCTGTCGTCCTGCTTCACTTTGCCGGCGAGCGCACTCGCCAGATCGCCAGCGGAGGAGAGCATCGTGTTCATCTTCCAGTTACCAGCCGCAACCAGTTTCCGCATCGATTTATCCTTCGTTTATGTTCAGTATTTCTGTCTCGGGTCAGTCAACTCGATTAATGTGTTCACATCATTCCGCTGGTGGCGATGCTCGTCAGCTGCGGGCTGCTGGTATTCGCCAGCCCGGAATCGGGCGCCGCGGGAAACGAGGTTCCCGGTCTGCGAATCAGGGGAATCGGTCTCGACGGGTTGTCAGAGAACGGCAGCAAAACGGAACGATAGCGGTACGATCAGGCGAAGCGGTATCTTCCCAACCGAAAGCCTGTTTGACAAGCCACTTACCGCCGGAAGTTCTCACCGTGATGAGAGTTTCGGGAATCTCTCGCGTCTGGAGAGCGACGAAGCAGGTGGAAACGTTGAAAAGTCCCTATTTTAAAGACTCGCAACGCGGATAGGAGCCGAGAATCTCCAATCGGAGTGCCTTCGCTTCAAGGTCGGCAATGGCCCGTTTGATCCGAGCTTCTTTGACGTGCCCTTCGAAGTCGAGGAAGAAGAGATAACCCTCTTCCGAGCCCCGCAGCGGGTACGATTCGATCCAGGTCAGGTTCACCTTGTGTTTCTTGAATGCCGCCAGCGCGTCCCCGAGTGAACCAGGTTCGTGAGGAATCTGCAGCAGCAGGGCGGTTCGGTCACGGCCGGTCGGCTCGGCGTCGTCATGGCCGATGATGGCAAAGCGGGTCACATTGTTGGCGTTGTCCTCAATGTTCTCCGCAACGAAATCGAGGTTGTATTCGAGGGCTGCCTGGTGACTGGCGACAGCCGCGGCTCCATGTTTATCCCGCGCGAGTTGCGCGGCGGTGGAGGTGCTGGTTACTTCGATCAGGCGCGCCTGGGGCATGTTCTTCGCCAGCCATTCGCGGCACTGTGAGAAGGCCTGCGGCTTGCTGTAGATCTCAGTGATTTCGCTCCGTGGGCATTTCGCCAGCAGGTTGTGGTGAATGCCGATCTGAACTTCGCCGCAGATCCGCAACGGGAGGCGCGTGAACATGTCGAGCGTATCGACGACGCGGCCGTCGGTGCTGTTTTCAATCGGGACCACGCCATAATCGGCATGCCCGCGATTGACCGATTCAAAGACGGCGGCGATGGTGTTCACCGGTACGAGGTCTGTTTTCTCACCAAATCGCTCCATGGCGGCGAGGTGCGTGAAGCTGTAAGAGGGGCCGAGGTACGAGACGCGAGGCATGTGGACGCCGCGCCGTGATTCGCTCAGCAATGCGCGGAAAATGCTCCGCATCGCGATGTTGGAGAGGGAACCCCCTGAGTTCAATTTCTCAAGTTGTTCCCACAAAGCGTCGTCAGCTTTGAAGTTGGATTGAGCGTGGTTGTTCGGCGGGTCCTGAGCGTGCATCTTCGTTGAGAGTGCCACGCGGGAGTTCATCAACTTGATGATCTCTTTATCGATGTTCTTGAGTTCGGCTTCAGGCGTGGTCGAGGAGGACGCTTTTCGCGGCACGGCCTTTTTGACCTTCTTTTGAACCGCCGGTTTACGGCTCGTCGTGGTGCGTTTCTTCTTGCCAGGCGAAGACTTTTTGGCCATGAATGCGTTCCGTAATTCTACTTGCCGAATCGGGGCGAAGGTGGTCGCCGAAAAGAGCGGCAGGGCTGCCAGCGACGAAGTGCCCTAAATCGAGTGGTCACAGGGTTTTATGGAAAAGATATTGCCGTTTGTGACTCTCCGGCGAAGAGGTTGCCCCTCTTACTGAAGCCTTCCACCACAGCCCATCTTGTAAAATGGTATCGTAAATGCTTACGCTACCGTAGCTTGCGTCAACGTCGTTCCACATGGCGGGGAAAGTTCTGATTCTGACTAACCGCCGCCGACCTCCGTGGGGCTTTCCATCCGACTCCATCAGCAATTTGCCGTCGGGGGAAACAGGGGATTTCCTGGCTGAAAAAGTGGCCCGACAAAGTGTTAAATTGTTAGTGATTTTGTACAGACAGCGATAGGTAATGTCAAGCAGTCGACCCGCTTGAGGTCCGTCGACCGAGCGTTGGGTCGCTGCGATGAGTGGGGCCGCGATCTCCGCCTACAACTGACTGTCAAATTGGCACAGTGATTCAAGGGTGGCTTGCGGTGAATGAGTGCCAAAATGGCACTAATGGATCTTGCTGGAATAATGGTCACAACGTAAGTTGCTTAATGTTAGCGACTTGTGGATTTCTCTTCAGTTTTAAGTCCATGGCGCACCGTTTGCTAAATAGCTGGCTGTCTCGAATTCTGCCCGATACGCGGCAGGAAACCAACTTCGAAAACGAAACACATTTAGCTTCTGTATAAACATCGTGGATTGAAAATGCTGTGGCGCTCCGTTGTCTTCCATTGATTGGAAGCGGGGCTGCGAAGCAGCGACCAATTCGAAAGGAGAATCATTATGGCTGTCGAGGGTGAAAAGGTGATCGGAATTGACCTGGGTACCACCAACTCGGTTGTCTCTTTGATGGAAGGGGGCGAACCCCGTGTGATCGCCAACCTCGAAGGCAACCGGATTACTCCCAGCGTCGTCGCGTTCACGGACAAAGGGGAAACCGTTGTCGGCGAACCGGCGAAACGTCAGGCCGTCACGAATCCGAAAAATACGATCTACTCCATCAAACGTTTCATGGGCCGTCGTCACAGCGAGGTCAAGAACGAAGAGAAGATCGTTCCGTACAAGATCGTCGGCGCAGAGTCGGACTACGTGAAAGTTCATGCTAACGGCAAAGACTACACGCCTCCCGAAATCTCCGCGCTGATACTCCGCAAGCTCAAAGAAGCTGCGGAAAGTTATCTCGGCCACAAAGTGAACAAAGCCGTCATTACCGTGCCGGCGTACTTTAACGACGCGCAGCGACAGGCGACGAAAGACGCCGGTCAGATCGCGGGTCTGGAAGTCGCCCGTATCATCAACGAGCCGACGGCCGCCGCACTCGCATATGGACTCGAGAAAAAGAAAGAAGAAAAGATCGTCGTCTTCGACCTCGGGGGCGGTACGTTCGACGTGTCGATCCTGGAAATCGGGGATGAGGTCGTCGAAGTGCTCAGTACCAACGGGGACACCCACCTCGGTGGTGACGACTTCGATGAAGAGCTGATCAATCACATCGCCGAACAGTTCAAGAAAGAGCAGGGGGTCGATCTGCGGAACGATCCGATGGCGCTGCAGCGATTGCGTGAAGCGGCTGAGAAAGCCAAAAAAGAGCTTTCCAGTTCACAGACGACCGATATCAATCTGCCGTTCATCACGGCCGATGCCAGCGGTCCGAAGCACCTGCAGATGAACATCTCCCGCTCGGAATTCGAACGGCTGGTCGATCCGCTGATCGAACGGTGTCGGAAACCGGTGGAAATGGCTCTCAAAGATGCGGGCCTCAAGCCGAGTGAAATCGACGAAGTTGTACTGGTCGGTGGTTCGACCCGTATCCCCAAGGTGCAGGAACTCGTTGCCAAAATTTTCGGTAAAGAGCCGCACAAAGGGGTCAACCCGGACGAAGTCGTCTCGATCGGTGCCGCAATTCAGGGTGGTATTCTCTCGGGCGATGTCGCCGACATGGTGCTGATGGACGTCACGCCGCTGTCGCTCGGTATCGAAACCGAAGGTGGCATCATGACGGTCCTCGTGGAACGCAACACCACCATCCCGACCACCAAGAAAGAGACGTTTTCGACGGCGGCTGATAACCAGACGGCGGTCACGGTGCGGGTCTTCCAGGGCGAACGCCAGATGGCGCAGGACAACCGGCTGCTGGGACAGTTCAACCTGGACGGTATTCCGCCGGCACGACGTGGTGTCCCGCAGATTGAAGTCTCTTTCGACATCGATGTGAATGGTATCCTCAACGTTTCCGCGCGAGACCTGGCATCCGGTAAAGATGCCTCGGTGCGTATCGAACAGTCGAGCGGTCTGTCCGAAAGTGAAATCGAACAGATGCGGAAAGACGCCGAGTCGCATGCGGCCGAAGACAAAAAACGTCGGGCGCTTGCCGAAGCGGTGAACAAAGGGAATACCCTGATCTACGAAACCGAAAAGATGCTCACGGAAAACGAAGAGAAACTCGACGCGGGCTCCAAATCGGCAATTGAAGGCTCGATCGCGAAGATCAAAAGCGCGATTGAGAAACAGGAACCCGAAGCCATTAACAGCGCCTGTGAAGAATTGCAGCAGGCGGCGATGGCCTGGGGACAACAGTTGCATGAATCGGCGGCACCCGCGGGTGATTCCGCTGGCGGAGCCGAAGCCAGCTCCGGCCAGGAAGCCGGTGCCGATGACGATGTCATCGACGCGGAATTCGAAAAGAAAGGGTAATCTCAAATCCAGTTTTCCATTCACTTCTTTTCCTGATCGAAAATCTGGTTGTTACTCCCCCGTCATCGCGACCGGGGAGTACGGCCAGAAGGGTCGGAATCCCCAATTCCGGCTTGAGCAAGAAGTGACTCTTCGAGTCTCTTCTCCCACCCTTGGAGCATTTTCTGCTCCTTTCATACGGCGTACGAAGTTCTTTCCTGCGTCTCTCAAATCAAAACATCATATAATCAAGCGATACGACCAGACGAAGGTTCAGCGGAAGCTCTTCGTTCCCGCTCCTGCTGCGCAGTCTGAAAAGGAGGATAAACCATGGCATTTCGACCCGACAAATTGACGGTGAAAGCTCAGGAAGCATTGCAGACTGCTCAGGAACTCGCGCTCAACAGCGGTCACCAGCAACTGCAACCACTGCATCTGCTCAAGGGCCTGATGACGGACAAGCAGGGGATCATCGTTCCGTTGCTGCAGAAGATCGGTGCGCCGGTCGCGCAGCTTGAGCAGATGGTGGATAGCGAACTCAATCGCCTGCCTAAAGTAAGCGGTGCAAGCGCGGAACCGGGCGCAAGTCCCGCGTTAATGAAGGTGCTCAACCTGTCCGAAACGATCGCCAATGAAATGCACGATGCCTTCATTTCAACCGAGCATCTGATGCTGGCGTTGTTGCGGACGGAAGACCAGGTGCAGCGCCTCCTGAAAATGAATGGTGTCGACGAAGCTGATTTCCTCTCCGCGCTGAAAACCATCCGAGGTGGCCAGAAAGTGACTGATCAAAATCCCGAAGACAAATACCAGGCCCTGGAACGTTACGCGAAAGACCTGATCGAACTCGCCAGCCAGGGGAAGATCGACCCGGTCATCGGTCGAGATTCTGAAATCCGCCGAGTGATCCAGGTCCTCTCGCGACGTCGTAAAAACAATCCGGTTCTCATCGGGGAACCGGGAGTCGGTAAAACGGCGATCGTCGAAGGGCTCGCGCATCGCATCGTGAAGGGGGATGTTCCCCAGAACCTGAAGGACAAGCGGGTCTACGCACTCGATATGGGCGCGCTCATCGCCGGAGCGAAGTATCGCGGTGAATTCGAAGACCGACTCAAAGCAGTTCTTAAAGAGGTGACCGATGCGGAGGGGCAGATCATCCTCTTCATCGACGAATTGCATACGGTCGTCGGCGCAGGAGCTTCGGAAGGGGCGATGGATGCCTCGAACCTGTTGAAACCGGCGCTGGCCCGGGGGGAACTTCACTGTGTCGGGGCGACGACCCTGGATGAATACCGCAAACACATCGAAAAGGATGCGGCGCTCGAACGCCGGTTCCAGCCGGTGATCGTGCAGGAACCGAACGTGGAAGACACGATCTCGATTCTGCGTGGTCTCAAGGAGCGGTATGAAACCCACCATGGGGTCCGGATCACTGATGACGCGATCATTTCGGCCGCGTCGCTGTCGGATCGTTACATCACCGACCGTTTCCTGCCCGATAAGGCGATCGACCTCGTCGACGAGGCGGCGAGTAAACTCCGCATGGAGATCGACTCGATGCCGGTGGAGATCGACGAGGCCACTCGGCAATTGACCCGGATGCAGATCGAAGCGGCCGCCCTGGATCGCGAGACCAGCGACGACAGTAAACATCGTCTGGAAGAACTGAAGCGGCAGATCGCCGACCGTGAAGAAGAAGTCAATCAGCTGAAAGCGCGCTGGGAGACCGAAAAGCAGGCTCTCTCCGGGCTGCAACCGCTCAAGGAAGAAATCGAGCGGCTACGGGCCCAATACGAGAATGCATTCTCCCGCGCCCAGAAAACCAACAGCAACGACGACTACGCTCTGGCGTACGAGTCGCAGGTCAAACTGGAGGCGGCGGAAAAGCGACTGTCCGAACTGGAGCAGAAGTTTCAGGAGATCGGGACGAGTCCGGAAGATCGATTGCTGCGTGAGGAAGTCACGTCGGAAGACATCGCCCGGGTTGTCAGCTCGTGGACCGGCATCCCCGTAGCGCGGATGCTGCAATCCGAACGCGAGAAGCTGATCCATATGGAAGATCAGATCCATCAGCGGATGGTCAACCAGAACGAAGCGGTCGAAGCGGTCTCCAACGCGATCCGACGGTCCCGCGCCGGGTTGCAGGACGAAAATCGACCGATGGGCTCGTTCATCTTCCTCGGTCCGACCGGGGTGGGTAAGACCGAACTCTGTAAAGCGCTCGCCGAATTCCTGTTCGACGACGAGCGGAGCATGGTCCGTATCGACATGAGCGAGTTTATGGAGAAGCATTCCGTTTCACGGTTGATCGGGGCGCCTCCGGGCTACGTCGGCTACGAGGAAGGGGGTGTTCTCACCGAAGCCGTCCGACGCCAACCGTATAGTGTCATCCTGCTCGACGAGGTGGAAAAGGCGCATCGCGATGTGTTTAACGTATTGCTGCAACTCCTCGACGACGGCCGGTTGACGGACGGGCAGGGGAGAACGGTCGACTTCACGAATACCCTCGTGGTGATGACGTCGAACATCGGCAGCCAGTACCTGATCGAACTCGCCGGACAGGAGCATGAACTCGAAATCCGTGAGCGGGTGCTGGACGCGCTGCGGGC